>CALCKX010000089.1 GCA_937966115.1 uncultured Chloracidobacterium sp.
GCTGCGGCAGGCGGCGGCGGCGCTACTGGCGCAGGCGACCGGACGCCCTCATGACGACATCAACTACGTGTTTCCGACTTTCGCGCTGTCGCAACTGCCGGTTGGCTTGGCCGGGCTGGCGCTGGCGGCCATCTTTGCCGCGGCGATGTCCACGAGCGCGGGCGAGTTGAACGCGCTGGCGACGACGACCGCGCTGGATATGTATCAGCGCTGGCTCGCGCCGGCAGCGTCGGAAGCGCAGGTGGTGCGCGCGGGAAAGCTGGCGACGCTTTTCTGGGGGGCGTGGGCCTGTGTCGGCGCGCTGTACGCCGCGCGGCTCGGCTCGCTCATTGAAGTTGTCAACCGCTTTGGCTCGTGGTTTTACGGGGCGCTGCTCGGGGTGTTCGTCCTGGCCGCGGCTGACCCGCGCGCAAACGGGCGCGGGGCGGTCTGGGGTCTCCTGCTGGGGATGGCCGGCGTATGGGCGTTGGCCGCGACCAACGCCGTCGCTTTCCTGTGGCTCAACGCCATAGGCTGTCTGGCGACGCTGGTTGTCGGCGCGCTGGTCAGTCGCCTGCCGATCAAAGCCGACCGACCGCGGTAGCGTTTCGCGGCAGGCGGCTTCCGCCCGCCGCTACAAGATGAGGTTGCCGGTAACGCTAAAGGACCCGGACGGCAGTTGCAGCGCCGCCGCCGACAGGATGGGCGCCCGGATGCCGAAGATCGTCATATCATCGCGCTGCGGCTCGTTTTGCTGAAACTGGCTCAAGTCTTTTTCGAGCGCGAAACGCTGCCCTAGGCACGTCATGGGCGCGATTTCCAGCAGCTTCTCGCGCAGCCGGCGCGCGCCGTAGCGCTCCGATGCCGGGTTGGCTTGGTCGGCGAAGCCGTCGGTCGTCAGATAGAGCATCGCGCCGCGCGGAATCTCGATCTCATGGTTGGCGTAGCGCCATCCCTCGCGTTTTCGCCCGCCTCCAATCGCCCGCTTATCGCCTTTGATTTCTTCAAGCGCCCACCAGCGCTCATCGCTCTGCGAGACAATGTAGAGCGGCCGGCGGGCGCCGGCGAAGATGATTTTCATGCCTTCCAGCCGACATAGGCAAATTTCCATGCCATCGTCGATGTCGAGCCGCCGACTCGTCTGGCGGAGCGAGTTTAAGACGCCGTCATGGAGTTGCTCCAGAATCGCGCCAGGCGCTTGCCATGGGTTTTGGGCCACGATTTGGTTGAGCAGAGTCGTCCCCACCATCGAGAGAAACGCGCCGGGCACGCCATGACCTGTGCAGTCCGCCACCGCGACGTAAAAAACCGTCCGCGTCTCGTCCTTGACGATATGCGTCCAGTAAAAGTCGCCGGAAACGATGTCGCGCGGCTTATAGATGAGAAAATACTGGGTGATGATCGCATCCAGCTTGGCTTCGGACGGCAGGATGGCGCGCTGAATGCGCTCGGCGTTGCGAATGCTGTCCAGCATGCGAATGTGCTGGCGGCGATATTCGTCGCGCTCCTGCGCGATCTGCTTGACCCGGTCTTCCGACGCGCTGCGCAAGGTGACCAGGTAGCGCTCCAGGTCGCTGATGAGCGAGCGGTTTTCCTGCCGGAGCGCCGCGATTTCGGCGGCTGCCTCGAGGACTTGGCGGGCTGCAAAGAGATCGAGCGGCAAGCTGATGTAACGAAAATCGCGCAGCGCGTCGGGCGTTCCGATGGCGCTGACAACGCGGTTGCCCTCGATGAGCAGGATGCCCTGCGCCGCTTTATGCCATTCCGGCAGGCGCTCTAGGAGAGCTTCGCCCGCCGCTTGCCCCGCGCCATTGCCGCACAACACAATCGGGTCCGCCGCTTGGCTGAGTCGGTCGCGCAGAGCCGCTTCATCCGCGACCTTCACGAACTGAAAGCGCGGGCTGAAAGCTTGCTCAAGCGCGTTCAGCAGGCGTTCTGGCGCGCCGATGACGAAAACGATGACCGAGGCCTGGGGCATGGAGCGTGGAGGCTGCGGGGCGGCGTCTTCACCCGGCGCCCCGCCGGCCTTATGTGGTCGGAAACGATTCGTCAGCCGCGGCCATCGCCAGCAGCCGCGCCGGCGGCGTGAAGCGCGGGCCGTACTTTGCCGCCAACGCCTGGGCGCGCTCGACAAACGCCCGCGCGCCGTAGCTGTTGATGAATTGCAGCGTGCCGCCGGTATAAGCCGGGAAGCCCCAGCCGAAGAGGCTGCCGATGTTGGCGTCCGCCACGGAGCGGACCACGTTTTCTTCCAGGCAGCGAACCGTCTCCAACGCCTGGATGAACAGCAGCCGATCGCGCAGATCCTCAAACGGCAGTTCCGCTTGCGTGGGGAATAGCTCGCGCAAGCCGGGCCAGAGGAACTTTTTCCCTTCGCTTGGGTATTCGTAAAAGCCGGCGCCGGCTGCCTTGCCGGCGCGTCCCTGCGCGAGCATGGCGTCCAGGACGCGGTTGGAAGGCTGATCGGGAACGGGCGCGCCTTCGGCGGCCAGATCCTGTTCTGTCTGCCGGCGAACATGCTGCATGAGCTTCAGGCTCACCTCATCGGAAACCGCCAGCGGCCCGACGGGCATGCCGGCCTGCAGTCCGGCGGCCTCGACCAGGCTGGCCGCCTGCCCTTCAGCCAGGAGCGTCATGCCTTCCGAAGTGTAGGTGGCGAAGACGCGCGAAGTGTAAAAGCCGCGCCGGTCATTGACGACGATGGGCGTCTTCTTGATTTGCCGGACGAAGTCAAAGCTGCGCGCCAGCGTCTCGGGCGAGGTTTTCTCGCCGACGATAATCTCGACCAGCGGCATTTTGTCCACCGGCGAGAAGAAGTGCAGCCCAATGAAGTTTTCCGGCCGCTCGGAAACCTTCGCCAGGCTTGTGATCGGCAGCGTGGAGGTGTTGGAGGCGAAGATCGCCGTCGGCTCGAGCTGGGCCTCGGCTTCCTGGGTGGCGTCGCGCTTCACGGCGCGGTCTTCGAAGACGGCTTCAATGATGAGGTCGCAGCCGCGCAAATCCGCCGCCGTCGCGGTCGGCTGAATGCGCGCCAGCGTCGCCGCCAGTTGATCCTCGGTCAGGCGCCCCTGCCTGACGCGCGGGCGCAAGACCTTCTCCGTGTAGCTCTTGCCTTTCTCGGCCTGCTCCAGCGTGACATCCTTGAGCGTGACCGACAGCCCGGCGGTCGCGCAGGCGTAAGCGATGCCGCTCCCCATCATGCCGGCGCCCAAGATGCCGACTTTGGAAAAGGTCGCCGGCGGGACATCGGCCGGCCGGCTGCTGCCGCCGTTGATTTTGTTGAGCTGGAACCAGAAGGCCGAAATCATGTTTTTGGCGACTTGCCCGGTCGCCACCTTCGCCAAGTAGCGCGACTCGATGCGGTCGGCCGTGTCGAAGTCCGTCAGCGCGCCTTCGACCGCCGCGCTCAGGATGGCCAGCGGCGCGGGGAAGTTGCCGCGCGTCTTCTTGAGCAAGACTGCGGGCGCGGCGGCAAGCATCTGGGCCACTTTGGGCGCGCGCGGATCGCCGCCCGGCAAGCGGTAACCCTGCGCGTCCCACGGCTGCCGCGGCTGCGGGTTGGCGCGAATCCACGCCTTGGCCTTGGCCAGGAGCTCCTCTGGCGTGGCGGCAAGCTCGTTGACGACGCCGAGCGCCTGGGCTTCGGCTGGCGCGAGGCGTTTCCCTTCGGTGAGGAGCGGCAGCGCCGTTTCAAGCCCCAGCAGGCGCGTCAGGCGCGTCACGCCGCCGCCGCCCGGGATGAGTCCGAGCGTCACTTCCGGCAGTCCAACCTGCGCGTCGGGGCGGTCAAGCAGCACCCGGTAATGACAGGCCAGCGCGAGTTCCAGCCCGCCGCCCATCGCCGCGCCATTGATGGCCGCGACGAACGGCTTGCCGAAGGTTTCCATGCCGCGAAAGATGCGCTTGACCTGCTGAATCTCATTGAAGAGCGCGCCGGCGTCGCGAACCTCCAGCATCGGCTCTAGATCGGCGCCGGCCAGGAACGTCTTTTTCGCCGAGGCGATGATGACGCCCTGCAGGTCGGCTTCCGCCTTGAGCTTGGCGAAGGCTTCAGCGAGCGCCGCATTGAACTCGGCGTTGATGACGTTCGCCGATCGGTTCGGCATGTCCATCGTGAGGGTGACAATGTTGTCTGCGTCTTTCTCGTACCGAAACGCCATAAAGTTCCTTTCCGGCTCAGACCCGTTCGATGATGGTAGCGATCCCCATGCCGCCGCCGACGCACAGCGTGATCAGGGCGGTGGCTTTATCGCGCCGCTCAAGCTCGTCCAGCGCCACGCCGAGCAGCATCGCGCCCGTCGCGCCCAGCGGATGGCCCATGGCGATGGCGCCCCCATTGACGTTGATTTTCTCCGGGTCAACCTCCATATCGCGCGAAAACTTCAGGACAACGGAAGCGAACGCCTCGTTGACTTCGAAGAGGTCAATATCCGCCATCGTCATCCCGGCTTTGGCGAGGGCTTTGCGCGTCGCCGGCATGGGGCCGGTGAGCATGATGGTCGGCTCGCTGCCCGTGACCGCGGCCGCGACGATGCGCGCGCGCGGCTTCAGACCCAGCGCGTCGCCTTTTTCGCGGCTTCCGACCAGCGCGAGCGCCGCGCCGTCCACAATCCCCGACGAGTTGCCGGCGGTATGCACATGGCGAATCCGCTCCACGCCGGGATAACGCAACTGGGCCACCGCGTCAAAGCCAATCTCGCCCATTTGCGTGAAAGACGGCGGGAGCTGCGCCAGCGCCTCGAGCGTCGCGTCGGGGCGGATAAGCTCGTCGCGGTCAAGCGCCAGCAGGCCGTTCATATCCGTGACGGGAATCAGCGACCGCTTGAAATAGCCGTTCGCCATCGCCTGCGCGGCGCGCTGGTGCGAGCGCAGCGCATAGCCGTCCACATCCTCGCGCGAGAAGCCCTCCAGGGTGGCGATGAGGTCGGCGCCGATCCCCTGGGGCACAAAGCGGAGCGTCGCGCTGACCATTGGATCGAGCATCATCGCGCCGCCATCCGATCCCATCGGGACGCGGCTCATGGACTCCACGCCGCCGCCGATGACGAGGTCCTCCCAGCCGGAGCGGACGCGCATGGCCGCGTGGTTGACGGCTTCCAGGCCCGATGCGCAAAAGCGGTTGACTTGCTGTCCGGCGACCGTTTCGGCGTAGCCGGCGTAAAGCGCCGCCGTCTTGGCGAGGTTGGCGCCCTGGTCGCCAATGGGCGTCACGCAGCCCAGAATGACATCGTCCACGTCGCCGGTGTCGAAGCCATTGCGGCGTTGAAGCTCGCGCAGGAGTTGCGTGACAAGGTCAATTGGCTTGATTTCGTACAGCGCGCCGGACGCTTTACCGCGCCCGCGCGGCGTGCGAATTGCATCGAAAATAAAGGCATCGCGCGTCATTTGAAGAGCAACCCTTCTATGGCATTGGAGCAAGGCAGGGGACATCCTACACGAAGCTCTGGAGCGGCGAAACCAGGCTCGCCCTGCGCCCCTTCGGATGGCGCGCGTCGGCGCCGGCCGCGACCGCTCAGTCGCGCGTTTGCCCCTCGCCAAAGACGACGAATTTCTGTGTCGTCAGCTCGCGCGCGCCCATTGGGCCAAACGCATGAAGCTTGGTCGTGCTGATGCCGATCTCCGCGCCAAGGCCGAGCTGCTGCCCGTCGGCGAACCGCGTCGAGGCGTTGACCAGGACGGTTGACGAATTGACATCGCGGATAAAACGCAGCGCCGTGGCGTAGTCGCCGGTGATAATCGCCTCGGTATGGCTCGAGCCGTACGTCCGAATGTGGGCGATGGCTTCGGTGTAGTCGGCAACCACCTTGACGGCCAGGATGTGGTCCAAAAACTCGCAGCCGAAATCGGAGGGCTGCGCGGCAACGACCTTCTCCGAAGCAAAGCCCTGTTCGCACAGCGCCCGGCGCGTCCGCTCGCAGGCGCGCAACTCGACGCCGGCGGCAACCAGCGCCTGGGCCACCGGCAACAGACAGCGCGCGACGGCGGCCGCGTGAACCAAGAGCGTCTCCGTTGCGTTGCAGGTCGCCGGCCGCTGCGCTTTGGCGTTGACGACGACCGGCACGGCCAGGGCTGGGTCGGCCGTCGCGTCGAGATAGGCGTGACACACGCCCTCGAAGTGCTTGATGACCGGAATCCGCGAGCGTTCGGCGACGAAGCGAATCAGCTCCTTGCCGCCGCGCGGAATGACCAGATCAATCAGATCGTCAAAGGTCAGTAGCTCGGCGACGACGGCGCGTTCTGGCGTCGGAATGACCGTGATGAGGGCTGGCGGAAGCTCGCGCCGCGCCAACACCTCGCCCATCACCTGCCCCAGCGCCTGATTGGAATGAAACGCTTCCGAGCCGCCGCGCAGGATAACGGCGTTGCCCGCCTTGAGACACAGGGCCGCCGCGTCAACGGTGACGTTCGGGCGCGATTCGTAAATGATGGCGATGACGCCCAGCGGGATGCGCATGCGTCCGACAAGCAGGCCGTTTGGTCGCCGCTTGAGTTCGCTGATTTCGCCGACCGGATCGGGCTGCGCGGCGATCTCGCGCACGCCGGCGATCATGGCATCCAGGGTTTTGTCGGTCAGCGCCAACCGGTCACGCAGCGGGGCAGCTAACCCGGCGCGTTCGGCTGCGGCAAGGTCTGCGGCGTTGGCGACTTGCAGCTCGGCGCGGCGCGCATCGAGGGCATCCGCGATAGCCAGAAGCGTTTGCGCTTTGGCTTGGGCATCCAGCGCAGCCGCGACGGAAGCGGCTTGCTTGGCAGCGGTCACGTGGCGGCGGAGGTCGGGCGTAGCCATGGTCAGCTCAGCAGGCCCAGGGCGCGCAGGTCGGCGCGCGGCTCATCAAAGGAACACGAGCCGTGCGACCGGCAAAACTCCCGGCGCGCGGTCTGGATTTGCTCCGTTGTCAGGGATTGGCAGTGCCAGGCGACGCCGGACTCGCCAAACTGGAAGTTGGCCGCCTCTTCCTCGGCTAGGACGCGCTCGACGTTGTCCGGCGCCATGCCGTGCCAGGCGAAAGCCGCGGCCAGGTACACATTGAGAAAGCCGTGCATCGTCGCGCGCGGACTGCCTGCGTCATCAGTCAATGGATGAACGGCGCGGATCGGGTGGTGCAGGCCGGCTGTCGCTTTGAACGGCACGCGCCAGTCGGCGGCGCGAATGATGAAGCTCACGACGGTTTCAAAGGCCGGAAAGGCGTCCGGCGCGATCCCGCCGGCGCGGATTTTAGCCCCGGCGCCCAGCTCGCGCAGCGTCGCCCACATAACCTCGCGCTCATCAGTCGGGTTCAACTCGACAAAGAGCATGGTCGGCTGCCAGCGCTCAACCAACTGGCGAACGACCGCCGGCTCATCGGCCTTGGCTTCGACCGAAACAATGTGCAACCCAGCCGGCAGCGTATCCTCCGGGGTAACCAGCAGGCTGACCGGTACGTGGCTCGGGCGGGTGCCGGTCTCTGCCAGCGCAGTGGTGAAAGCCTCAGCCTGGTGGGCCGGGAGCGCGAAAGAGCCCAGCATCCAGTTGTCCGGCACCGTCTGATAGCGCCGGTAGTTGCGAAGCGCTGTCGGCAGGTCGAGCGCGGCCGGCGGGAACAATCCGGCGTAATCAATGCTGTGTGACAGGAGCGCGTGCAGCGAGGCAGTTGTCATGGCGAGAACCTAGCGGCATGGACTGTAGGGGGAAAGCGGGGTGGTTAGTGACGCGCCGCGCGAAGGCTGCCGTTTGCGCCAGCGTCCGCCGCCCCTCCGGGATAAGCCGGCAGAACAGCGGCCAGACGTGCGGTAGGTCATCTTCAATGCGCAGCTCGACCGAAACGCCCGCCACGCGCGCGCGCGCGGCCAAGCGGCGGGCGTCGTCCAGCAGGACTTCGCTGGAACTGGCGAAAATTTGCAGCGGCGGCAATCCCGTCAGATCGGCGTAGAGCGGCGACACCAGCGGGTGATCGGGCGGCGTGTCGCCTGCGTAAATCCGCCCGGCGAGGCGAATGCCGGCGCCGTAGAACATCGCGTCGCGCTCAGTGTTGGTTTCCAGCGTCTCGCCCGTCCCGGCCAAATCCGTCCAGGGCGAATAGAGCGTCGCGCCGGCCGGCAGCGGCAGCCCCAGCTCGCGCAGCCGAATCAGCGTTGACAGCGCGAGTCCGCCCCCCGCCGAGTCACCCGCGATGAGCAGTCGCCGCGGCGAGGCGCTCTGCGTCTCGACCATCCAGCGATAGGCGGCTACGGCGTCGTCCAGCGCCGCCGGAAAGCGATGCTCCGGGGCTAGGCGGTAATCAAGCGCGAAAACGCGCCCGCGCAGCAGCGTGGCCAGCGCGACGGTGATGGGCCGGTGCGTGTAAGGCGAGCAGGCAATGTAGCCGCCGCCGTGGAGATAGAGCATTGTCGCTGGCGGGCAGTCAGTTTTCCAGTCCAGCCACTCGCCGCGCACCGCGTCGCCGTCCAGGGTGGCGAACGATACTGGGCGAATCCGCAAGCCGTCGGGAATCGTTGGCAGCGCGTAGCTCGGCATCCGGCCGAGCTTCAGGCGCGCTTGGCGCGCAACGCGCGCCTCGTCCTCGCGCTCCTTTGGCTTGCGCTTGATCTTGAAGGCGATAAAGCGCGACAACGCGGCGGCTTGCCAGCTTGCCATAGCGGTTCAACCCTCCTCTGTCTCGGCGCGCGCCGCCGGATTTCGCCAGCCCGGCCTTCGCCAGCCTAGCGATGCGCGCGCAACCATACTTGATTTTGCCGCCTAGGGCGAACTCAGCTTGGCTGCCGGGGCGGCGAGTCGAGCGGCTGTCCCGCCGGTTGCTCGTGGGTTAGGCAGTGCAGCGTGCCGAGTCCCCAGACCAAATCCACAGCGTGAATGCCGCACACCTCGCGGTCGGGAAAACACTCGCTCAGGATGCCCAGCGCCACGCGGTCGTTGGGATCGTTGAATGTCGGCACCAACACTAACTCGTTGGCAATGTAGAAGTTCGCGTAACTGGCCGGGAGGCGTTGCCCATTGAGCGTCAGCGGCCGCGGCATCGGCAGGCGAATGATTTCGGGACGCGAGCCGTCAGGCAGGCGGAAAGACTGCGCGCGCTCGTAGTTTTCCTTGAGCGCCGCGTAGTTGGCATCGCCGGGATGCGCCTCATCGCACAACACAATGGTCGTCGGATTGACAAACCGCGCCAGGTCGTCCACGTGACCATGCGTATCGTCCCCGGCGATCCCGCGCCCAAGCCACCAAACGGTGCCGACGCCCAGCGTATCGCGCAGGACGGCCTCGAT
>CALCKX010000090.1 GCA_937966115.1 uncultured Chloracidobacterium sp.
GAGGGAAGCGACGCGCCAACCTATTGCGCCGGTCGGGGCGGCTATCGCCTGCTGATCAGCTACAGCGCCTGGGCTGCCGATATTTTTGTGGAATCGCGCGACGGGCGATTTTCCTCTCTTGTCGCCGGCGGGCAAGCGCCGAATTACGACCGCGAGAAAGGGCGCAAAATCGAGTGGCGTCTCGCCAACGGGAAGCCGTTCGCCGTGATTGCGCGAGCGTTTGAATACTCTGTCGGCGAGGACGGCGCGCCGGACTTTTCCCGGAAAGTCGTCGAGAAGCTGGTCGTTAAGGGCCTTGCCGGCTTTGAGCACATTGACGCTGCCGTTGACGCCCGAACGACACCTAATGCCAATGCCCGCGCCCGCCAACTGGCGGACGAAGGCTATGACCGGAGAGCGGCGTCCCGATGAGCGCTGGTCGAGGTCGTCGCTCGGCGCCGGGCGGGCGGCGCGGCTGCTTGCCGATGATCATCGCCGGCATCGCCGGCATTGCCGTCGCGCTCTGGCTCCTCTGGCAGTTTCGCGACAAGCTCGCGCCGCCGCCCGCTCTGACGGGCAAGGTTCTCTACGTCCACGCGATTGACGTGGGGCAAGGCGACAGCTACTTGATTGTCACGCCGGAGCGCAAGACGGTGCTCGTGGATGCCGGTCTTGCGGAAAGCGGGCCGCGCATCGTCGCGTCCTTGCGCCGGCTTGACATCCGCGAGCTTGACTTGGCAGTGGCGACGCATCCCCATGCCGACCACATTGGCGGCATGGGCTACGTGCTGGAAGCCGTCAAAGTCAAAAACTTCCTCGACAGCGGGCAGGAGCACACGACACTGACTTACCGCCGGATGCTAGAAGCCGTCAAAATGCATGTCGGGCGACTGACGGTAGCCCAGGCGGGACAGAAGTTCAATCTCGACAACGGCATCACGCTTTCCGTCCTCGGGCCGCGGCAGCCCTGGCTGCAAAATGTCTCGGGCAGCGACCTCAACGCCAACTCGGTCGTGCTGCGCTTGGATTACGGCAATTTCTCCATGCTTTTCACTGGCGACGCCGAAGACGAAACCGAGGCGCGCCTGCTCTCCGATCAGGCGCCGCTCGATGTCAAGACGCTGAAGGTCGCCCATCACGGCTCGCGGCACTCGACCAAGGAGCCGTTCCTGCGCGCGGCCAAGCCGGAAATCGCCATCATTTCCTGCGGCGCCAACAACCGCTATGGCCACCCCACGCAAGCGACGCTCGACCGGCTGCGGCGCGCCGGGGCGAAAGTCTATCGCACCGACCTGCACGGCGACATCGCCATTGCCAGCAATGGCGTCGAAAGCGTTGTCACGACCGCGCGCCAAGCGTCGGACGCCGAGATCTGGCGCGGGCGGCGGCCCGAATCGGCCAGCGATTCCGGCGACGAGATGCCTGACCGGCGCTCCGGCCGCTGACGCCTCGGAAGCCCGGCGCTGACCAAGCCCATTAGGGCGCGGCGGCCGGCGCTGGCTGGCGCGCGGCGGCGCGCGCGGCGCGCGCTGGCGCAAAGTCGGGGTCGAGGCGCAGCGCCGCCTCGAAAGCCTCTTCCGCTGCGGCGCGGCGGCCGCGCTTGAGCAAGACCGCGCCAAGGTTGAACCGAATGGCGGCGCTGTCCGCCCCCAGCGCCAGGGCCTCGCGCAACAGCGCCTCCGCGTCGGCCAGGCGGCCCAGCGTCACATAGGCGATGGCGCAACTGATGACGCTTGGCGCGTCGCTCGGCCCATAGCGGCGCGCCTCGGCAATCTGCTCCAGCGCGCCGGCCGCGTCCTGGCGCAGGGCGAGCGTCCGGGCGTAGAGCGCATGCGCCAGGGCCCAGTCGGCATCCGTCGGGACAACCTCCGGCGGCTTGACGGCCATCATCCGCTCCAAAGCCGCCTGCGCTTCCTCGACCCGCCCCTGACGCAAGTCGAGCTGCGCCAGCCCCAGCAAGGCGACGAAGAAACGCGGCTCCAGCGCCAGCGCCTGCGCGTAATAGCGCCGCGCTCGGTCGGGATCGTCCGCCTGGACGGCGTTGGCCAGCAGCGCGTAGGGCAGCGGATGCTGCGGGTCGGTCTCCATAAAGCGCGAAAACAAGGCGCGGTCGTTTCGCCAGTCGAGGTTGCGGCGCGCCGCGCCATAGGCATAGCTCGCCAGGAGCGCGACGCCAAGCGCGACGCTCGCCGCCGGTCGCCACCGAGCGGCGGACGACCGCGGCGCGGCGCCCAGCTTGACCAAAGCCCACCCTAGCGCGATGGCGTACGATACGGACGGCACGTAGAGCCACCGCTCGCCAATGGGCGTCCAGAGCGGAACCGCCACGTTGCTGACCAGCGCCAGCGAGATGAGCCAGAAGCCGACGGCAAAGGTCAGCAGCGGCCGGCGGCGAGCGGCGGCGGCGGCCCCGGCCAGCAGCCCGATCATCAGCAACGCCCCAGCCAGGTTTCGCCAGCCCCAGGTCGGCGTCAGGACAAGGTTGCGGGCGTCATACCAGGGCTTGAGGGGAAAGCCTAAAAAGACCAGGCGGTACCACTCCAGCGACACGCCCGACATAGCGACCGCTCGCTCCCAGAGCGTCTGGTCATACAGCGGGTTGCCGGAAAGCGCCCCCGCGGGACGAAAGCCCTGCCCGCTCGCGGCGCGCAGCCAGGCGTAAAGCGGCAACGGAAGCAGCAGCCACAGACAGGGCTGCGTCACGCGCCGCCAGGCCAACCATCCGTCGCGCCCGATGCGCCGGCGCGCGCGCAGCGTTTCCGCCAGCCACAGCCCGGCCGGCAGCGCGACCATGTTTTCCTTTGACAGGATGGCCGCCAAGTAAGCTCCCGCCGCCAGCGCCCGCCAGCCCCCGCCAGCGCCCGGCGACCGTCGCGCCTGAATCCAGCTCCGCCACATCAGGGCGCCAAAAAACATGCCCAGCAGCTCAGCGCGGCCGACGATGTTTGCCACGGCTTCGGCGTGCACCGGGTGAACGGCGAAGATCAGCGCCGCGAGCGCGCTTGTCGCGGGCGCGACCCGATAAGCGCGCAGCAGGTAAAACAGCCAGCCGACGTTGCACGCATGGAGAATGAGGTTGGTCAGGTGATAGCCCGCCGGGCGCAGTCCCCACAGGGCATAGTCCGCGGCCAGGGTGAGGGCGAACAGCGGGCGGTAATTGCTCAGCCCGGCCTGCCGGTGGTCCCAGTATCCGCTCAGCCATAGGCGCGGCAGGTCGGCGAGCGACCGGATGGCCGGGTTGTGGACGATGATTGGGGTATCGTCGTACGCGAAGCCGTTCGCGAGGGCGTTGGCGTACGTGAGCGCCGCCAGCCCAATCGCCAGCCCCCCAAGGACGCGCGGGCGGTTGGCGAGCTTTATCACGGTCAATATGGCCCCCTCTTGGCTAGCGTAACCGAGTCCGCCTGAGCGCGCCGCGCCGGGCGCTGCGCGAGCGCGAATTGCCTCGCGCGCGCGGCGCGCACTAAGCTCCGCCCGGCATCGGCTGGAACATCCCTGGCGCGAGAGAACTGAAACAAACCTTCATGAAGCCTGTCATCTGCACCTTTTGCAACTCAGAAATCTACACCTACGCTGGTCCCGAGCCGGTAGAGCTCAAAGCGGCGCACTTCAAGCCAACCCGCCCCGACTGGCCCGCGCCAAAGTCGGGCGACCCGATGTTTTGCCCGGTGTGCGGCAGCCGCTTCGTTGGCGTTTCCGTGCAAAACAAGCAGCTTCGGATGGCGGTCAGCTCGGAGTACGCCGGCTCAGGCAACGTCGGCAAGCTCTAGGCGGCCATCGTTGCGCCAGCGCGCCTTCCCTTCGCGCGTCAGCTTGATAAGGTGCGCTCGCACCGACCGCGCGGCCAATGGATGCAGGGCGGGCGGCGTGTCGGCGTAAACGGCCGCCACCAAGTCTGGCACGGTGGAGGCGCCGTCCCGCAGCGCCGCGATGATCTGCGCCTCGCGCTGTCGGCGATGGGCGAGGTAGCCTTCGATGACGGCGCGCGGCTCCGTCAGCGCCGGCCCGTGACCGCCGGCAATCGCCCGGATGGGCAAGCCAAGCAACCGCTGGAGCGAGTCCAGGTAATCCGCCATATCGCCCTCATCCGGATCGATGAGGACGCTGCCCAAGCCAACCACCAGGTCGCCGCTGAACAGCGTGCCGGTGGCTTCCTCGAAAAAGCACAGGTGCCCGCGCGCATGGCCCGGCGTAAAGATGGCGCGCAGCCGCCAGCCCGGCCACGTCGCCGGCCACTGCGCGCCAAGCGACGCGGCCGCCAGCTCGCAGGACAACTCGCAGGACAGATCGCAGGCGTCGCCATCCATCAGCCGCCGCGAAACCGAAATTTGGCCGCGCAGCAGCTCGGCCGTGATGGGATGCGCCGCGACCGGCGCGTTCCAGCGCCGACTCAAGTGCGCGACGCCCCCGACGTGATCGGGATGATGGTGCGTGAGCCAGATTTCCCGAATCCGCGCCCCGGTCTGGCTGGCAAGTCGCGTCAGGTAGGCGTCCAGCCGCGCCTGCTCGTCGGGATAGGGCGAGGCCGGGTCAATGACGATCAGCTCGCGGTCGCCGACCAAGTAGCAGTTCGTGTGGGTGGCCGGCGGCAGCGTCGGCGTTCGCGTCGGGAACGCGACGATGCCGGGCGCCAGCTCGATGAACTCCGGCGGCTCGCCGCGGGCGGCCGGGTGATCGTGAAACAACGCGCGCAATCGGTCGAAATCGGCTTGCCGCGCCGCGCCTTCGGCGGTCCAGCGGAACAAGCTGCGAACGCTGTGCAGCGTGGGCGGCACCAGCCGGATGTCGCCGCGCGCCCAGGCGCCCAGCGCTTCAGAGGGCGTCATCCAGCTTCCATCCACCATTTCCGCGGGCCAGAGCCGCGGCTCCTGGCGGTCATCCAGCTCGCTGACGAAGAAGGTCGTGTCGTAGCGCCGCGGCGCGCCGGCCGGCGTCACCCACCGGCCGGCCGGCAGGAACTGTCGAGCGTCAATTCGGAGATCGAAGCGAGCGCAAACCTCGGCAAAGGTCACGCGCCCAGCCATGAGATCGGCCCGCGCGGCCAGTCGCGTCTCGGTCTCCGTCAGCCGACTCTCGGCCAGCACGATCCCGGCTTCTTCGAAGACCTCGCGAACGGCGCAGACGCACTGGGCCGCATGCTCGGCGTCGGTCGCATGCCGGACCGGAATGCGGCTATCCTCAGGGTCGCGGCGACCGCCAAGAAACGCATGGTAGCCGCCGAGAAACGGCGTCGCCTCCGCCCGCCGCGCCCAGAAAAAGCGCCAGTCCCCGGTCGCGTCCCGACGAAGCAAGATCACTGCCGATGCATACTTGGGAGCCATGGTTGTCATGATGAAGCGCATTCGGCGCGCGCCGCGCCAACCCGCACGATACACCTTCCGCGCGCGAAACGTCACGCGCCGCCGGACGCTTTTTCTCCTCGCCTGGGCGATGACGCTGTCGGTCGCGGGCCAGGCGGCGTCCGGCGACCGGTTTTCCGTCGCCGTGTTGCCGCCGCGCCTAACGGACGAGGTCGGCGGCGTCTCGCCGGAGATGGTCTTGACCGCGCTCGAGGCGGCGCTCGCCCGCGCCAGGCTGACCGTCTTGCCGCGCGCGCAAGTCGTTTCCGCGCTCCCGCCAGGCGACCCGCTCGACTTCAACCCAACCTGCGCCGAAGCCCGCGCGCTCGGCGCGCGCGTCGGGAGCGAGGGCTACCTGCTCGCGACGCTGCAGCGGGGCGAGCGCAGCGCGACCAGCCGCCAGACCGTCGTGGGCGGGACGCTCCGCCTCTTCGCAATTGAAACCCGCGCCGGCCAGCTCATCGCCAGCGAGCACGCGGATTTCACGGAAGACCAGCGCGGCTTTCCAGCCGCCATCGCGCCCTTCCTGGAGGCAGCCGCGACGCGCTTCAGCGCGCAGTGGCGAGCGGCCCGGGAGCGGCTCGCGGCCCAGGCCGGACAGCCGGACCCTTGCCCGGCGGCGCTGGACCTGCGCGCCGGAGAACTGCCGCCCCAGGCGACGCCGCCGGTTCCGCTGACGCGCCCCCGGCCAGAGCCGACCGCCGCCGCTCGCGCGGCCGGCGTCGCCGTCACAGTGAGCGCCGAAGTCTGTGTGACGGCGCAGGGCGAGGTCAGCGCGGTGGAGATTGTCCGCTGGGCCGGCTACGGGCTGGAGGCGGCGGTCGAGGCGGCGCTGCGCGCGACCCGGTTCAAGCCGGCGACGCGAAACGGAAAGCCAGTCTCCGCCCGGTTTCTGGCGGACTTCAACTTTCGCCCGCCGCCTTCGTCCTCCCGCCCGGCCCGGGAATGCCCTATGCCGCTTGCGAGCCGCCGGCTTCAGGCAGCAGGGCGCGAATGGCGCGGACGACCCGCTGCACGTCGGCTTCGTCCTCAAAAGCCAGCATCACCAGCTCATATCCGGTGTAAATGCACGCCAGCCCGTTGCCAAATAGCCAGACCGTCTCCAGCGCCGGGTTGCCGCCCAGCACGATGCTGATCGGAAAGCCGACAATGCGCCCGGGCGAGAAGATTTCCGCCCAGAGCGCCGTCCCCAGGGCGACGTTGAACGCCCCCAGCAGCGGCGCGCCGACATAGCGCGTCGCCTTGCGCTGAAAGGCGACGCGCGCCCGGGCCGCCTCGTCCAGCTTGCCCTCGGCGACCAGCTTTTCCTGCTCGCGGAGAAAGCCGATGTAGCCTTCCGCCAGCCGCTTCGCGCCATAAGCGGCCAGCCCGCTGTGAAACAGCCAGTGCCGCGACTGTCCCAGAACGACCCGGTCGAATCCGGGAAAGGACGCGCCCAGCCGGAAGCCGAGCAGCAGCGACAAGCCCATCAGCGCCGACGCGCCGGGATTGGCCACCGCCCACTCGCGCGCCTTGCGATAGCCGTCCCGCGCTTCCACCGTCGCGTGAAAAGCTCGCGCGCCGAAATCGTAGGCTTCCTCGGCCCGCGCATAGTAGTCGCGCGCGGTTTCGCGGACGGCGTCAAACGCCTCGCCGGCGCGCTCGACGACTTCCGAGGCCTTTTCGCTCCCGGCGCGCAGCGTGTCCCCGCCGACTTCCGCCACCTTGTCGGCCACTTTTTCCGCCGCCCGCTTGAGGCTTTCGGTGACGTGGTGCTTTTCGTCGAGATGCTTGAACTCGTCGCGCACGGTCTCGACCGTTTCCGTCACCTTGTCCGTCACCTCCTGCGCGCCGGGCAGGCGCTCCGCCATTTCCTCGACGGCATCCCGCACTTCCTGGACGACTTCCCGAACCACTTCCGGGGCGCTCTCCGCCGCCCGCTGCACGCCTGAAGACAGCCGACTGGTCGTCCGCCGAACCTCTTCCGCAAGCTTCTCGGTCTGCTCAACCGTTTTCTCGACGGTTTTCTCGATGGTTTCCGACAGGCCCAACTGCTCGTCCACTTCCTGAGCCTTGCGCTGAATTTTGCGTCGCCACTCGCTGAAGCGATCAAAATAATCCGCCATGACGCGCCTCCCTTTCCGACCGCCCAGCGGGACGGCCTTCGCCATCAACGCCTAAACATCACGGCCGTGACCTGCAAGGCGACAGCCTGATTTTCCGCTCCGCGCAACTCCACCTTCTCATCGGTAATTTTGAGCGAAAAGCCGCTTGCCGCCGCCACGCTCATTTCATTGCCAACCGGCAGCCGGACGGTCAAGGACGGCGCTCGCTCGCAGCCAAACGCGCAGGAAAGCGTATCGCCGCCTTTCGTTATGAGCGCCTTGCGGTCGCCGCAGGGCAGCTCGAGCTTGTTTTTACGATACTTGACGAGCGCTCGCGCCGGCTCGACCGTCGCCGTCAGGCTGTCTCGCAGAACCGGCTGAAAAGCCGTGTGAAAGTACTTTTCCCGGTAGTCCGGGTGACTGAAAATCAGCTCGAACTCGCGCAGCTCACGCCCGTCTGGCACCTGGATGGCGTAGTAGCCCTCGGCGTCGGTCAGCGTTTTGTAGTCGTTGTACTTCGTCCGCACATTCACTTGCGCGTTTGCCAGCGGGCGCTTGGCCTGAGACTCCACGACCCGCCCGCGCACGGTCAGCGCGCTGGCGGCCACCGAAAACTGCGCCCCAGCCGCCTGCGGCCACGGCGCCATCATCAGCCCCAACCCCGCCGCCAGCCCATATCCCAGGCGTTTCATCACTCGCAGGCGTTGCATAGATTGCGCTTTCACTCCTCCGTCGCCGGCGACGTTACCACATCCGACGCGGGCAGTTCGATGCGCGCCGCGCGCCGCGCGCCGGCCAGCCGCAGCTCGATTTCAAGCGACATATCGCCGATGGGCTGATCGCGGCGCGGGCGCGGCGTCTCGAAAAACAGAAAGCCCTCCGCCCGCTCGCCCGGCGCGAGCGCGCCCGTCGCGGGAAACAGCAACCCATCGTACTGGGCGCGAAACGTCCGATAGCCGTCCACGCTGTAGGCGCGAATGCCGTAGGCTTTCATCAGCCGCTTCTCGGATTGCCGGCCTGACAGCCGCCGCCACGTCTGACCGCTCGCGTCGCGCAACCGAAAGCGCGCCGACTTCAGGTCAATCGCCGCCGAGCGGCCGGCGAGCCAGACATAAACCGGCAACAGGCCAGCCGTCAGATGATTGGCGTCGAAGCGATCCACGAGCTCGTTGCCATCGCGGAAGACGCGCGCGCGAACGTCGTAGTCGGCTTCGGCAATGGCGACCGCCTGCGCGCCGGAGATGGGCGCTTCCGCCCTGGGGCGAACCCGGAACGGCTCGCGGGCGCAAGCCGCCGTCAGCAGCAGCGCCGCCAGGCCGAGGGTCCGCCAGCGCCGCCGCCCAGGCGCGGCGCGGACAGGCGCTTCGACCGGCCATGCCTCGACCGGCAGTTCAAGGTTGGAGCGCGACCCACGCGCCATAGGTCAGAATCTCGCAGGCTTGGCTGACAAACCCCAAGGCGTCGCCGGTGACGCCGCCCAGCCGCTGTTGAAAATAGCGCCCCGCCAGCAGCGTCAGCGTCGCCGCCAGCGCCAGCGCCACGCTTCCCATCCATCCGCCGACGCCCAGCGTCACGCCGCCGCCCATCAGCGCCGCCCCAAAGACATGTCGGGCGCGCAGAAACTCGATGAAGCGCCCTTTGCCGCCTTCCGCCCGCGCGTAGGGCAGTTGCCACGCGAGCCAGACAATCGTCAGGCGCGCCAGACAAGGCGCGACAATGAGCGCCTGACAGAGGGCTTCGACGCTGCGAAAGCTTTTGAGCGCGACAAACTGCGCCAAAACCGCCAGCAGCAGGGCCAACGCCCCGAACGTCCCGATGCGCGGGTCTTTCATGATGGCCAGGCGCTGTTCGCGCGACCAGCCCCCGCCAAGGGCGTCCACCGTATCGGCGAAACCGTCGTAATGCAAGGCGCCGGTGACCAGCGCGCCGCTGGCGATCAGCAAAACGGCCACCGCTTCCGGCGCGGCGTAGCCCTGCAGCGCCAGCGCGCAGCCCGCCTGAAAAAGACCGAGCAGGGCGCCGACCAGCGGGAAATAGACCATCGCCGCCGCCAGCGTCGGCGCGTCCGGCTGGACCCAGTCCGGCACGGGCAGGCGCGTGAGAAACGCCGTCGCCGCCAGGAAACGCCGCAGCGCGGTCGCGAGCGCGCTCGGGCGCGCGCACCTGGGCGCAGGCTCACGATGGTTGCGCCATCGCCGCCGTGTCGCCGGTCGGCGCGCGCGAATCCGGCGACGTGGGGGTGATTGGCGAGCAACGCCTCCACCGCGCGCCGCAGCGCGCCCGTGCCGATGCCGTGAATGATCCGCGCTTCGGTCAGCCCAGCCAGCGTGGCGCGGTCGAGGTAGCGGTCGAGTTCCTCGGCGGCCTCATCCGTGGTCAGCCCAATCAGATTGATTTCCGGATTCACCTGGCCGGTCGCCGTGACCTCGTGCATCGCCGTCAGCATTTGCCGCGCTGGCGGCGGCCCCGCCGGGCTCGCCTTCGGCGCGGGCGGCAGCTTGCCCAAGCTGGCGGCCGGAACCTTCAAGCGCAGCGCGCCGCTCGTCACCGTCACCTCCTCGCCGGAAATGGCCTCGACCTGCCCTAGCGTGCCAAAGGCCGTCCGCACGCGGTCGCCGGGACGCAACTCGGCCGCCGACGCAACCGGTTGCGCGGCGAGCGCCGCCGCCGCCCGATGCGCCGACTTCGTCTTCGGCGGAAGCGTCAGGGGCGGCGGCCCCGCCGGCGTCGCTTCCGGCGCCGACCGCTGGGCGCTCGCGAGCGCCGCCGCCGCTTCGCGGGCGGCTTCCCGCCGCAGGCGCTCGCGGTTTTCCGTCAGGGCGATGCGCTCCAGCAGCGGCGCGAGCCGCGCCTCGAAGTCAGTCGCCAGCCGCTGCGCGCGGGCCTCGAAGTCGGCTTGGCGAGCGCGCTCGCGGGCGGCGAACGCTTCCTCGAGCTGGGCATACCGCCCCGCCAGCGCCTCCCGCTCCTCGTCCAGCGCTGCCGCCGCGTCGCGCGCCTCCGCAAGGCGGCGCTCGAGTTCCGCCACGTAACGCCCCAGCGCGGCATCGCGGTCGCCAAGGCAGTTTCGGGCCTGCTCGATGATGCTCTCCGGCAGCCCCAGCCGCCGCGCAATCGCCAGCCCGCTCGAGCTTCCGACCGCGCCCAGCTGCAACTGGTAGGTCGGCGTCAGGGTTTCCATGTCAAAGGACACCGCCGCGCTCACGACGCCGGGCGTCGAATCGGCGTAGGCCTTGAGCGCATTGAAGTGCGTGGTGGCGATGACATACGCCCCGCGCGCTCGAAAATGCTCGACGAGCGCCTGCGCGAGCGCGGCGCCTTCATCCGGGTCGGTTCCCGTGCCGACTTCGTCAAGCAGCGCGAGGGCCGGCAAGCGGAGCTCGGCGGCAATGCTGACCAGCTTGGCGATGTGCGAGGAAAAGGTCGAAAGATTGGCCGCGAGCGACTGGTGATCGCCAATATCGGCGCGCACTTGCGCCAGCGCCGGCAACTCGGCGGCGCGCGCCGGCACATGCAGCCCGGCCTGCATCATCAGCGCGCACAGGCCCGCCGTCTTGAGCGCGACGGTCTTGCCGCCGGCGTTGGCCCCGCTCACGATTAGCGCCCGCCGCTCCGCGTCGAGCGTGAAGCTCAGCGGCGCGACCTCCCGCCCCTCCGCCTGAAGCGCCAGCAGGAGCAGCGGATGCCGGGCCTCGACGAGCTGAAACCGCCCGGTCTCCGACACGACCGGCTCGACGGCGCGGAGGCGCTCGGCCAGCCGCGCCTTGGCCAGGATGAGGTCGAGGCCCGCGATGGCGGCGATCAGCGCGGCGATCGCTTCCCGCCGCTCGCGCAGCGCGCCCGACGCTTCGCGCAGCAGGCGGGCGACCTCGGCCTCGGCCAGTTCCTGCAAGCGGGCAAGCTCATTGTTGAGCGGAATCGCCTCGAGCGGCTCGATGAACGCCGTCAGGCCGCTGCTTGAAAGCCCATGGATGACGCCGGCGACCTTGCCGCGCTGATCGTCGCGCACCGGGACGACAAACCGCCCATTGCGCTGCGTGACGACGTCATCTGAAAACGCGCCTTCGAGGTCGCGGCGCTCGAGCAAGCGCTCCAGCTTACGTCGCAAGCGCTCGCGCTGAGCGCGCTGCTCGGCCCGCAGGCGCTGGAGCTCCGGGCTAGCGCTCTCGTCGAGCTGCCCGTCCGGGCCGACGACGCGGCGCGCGCGCGCCAGCGCGTCGCGCAGGTCGGGAATGGCATCCGCCAGGGCGACCAGCTTCGGGAATCGCTCCCGCTGCGGCCGCAGCGTCGCCCGAACTTGCAGGCCGGCGTCAATCACCCGCGCCAAAATGTGAATGTCCGCCACGTCCAGCGTCGCGTTTTCGGCGCGCAGGCGGTCCAGCGCGGGACGCGCGTCCGGCAACTCGCCAATCCCGAAGCCGCCCTGCTCGACGAGCGCCTGCCGCGCTTCGGTCGTCAGCCGCAACTGATGCCGAATCTCGGCCGCCTGCGCCGTCGGCATCAGCTCGCGCGCCAGCTCCCGCCCATAGGGCGTGCGCGCCGCGTGCGCCAGGCAGGCGCGCGCGGCGTCAAACTCCAGCGTCTCGAAATCCGCGATGAAAACTCCTTCAGCCATCGTCCTGACCGCTCCAAGCCTTGCCGCCCGCGGCGCGGCGGTTGCCGCCGGCGGACTTCTGACGAAAACGCGCCGGTCTGTCAACTCGCCCGGGCTTGGCGGGCGCCGCCAGGGGCGCTCACCGCTCGAGGCGCGACTGGTCAAGGTAGGTCGCGGCGCAGGCTTCGACGGCGCGGGCGGTGTCGAGGGTCAGGGCTTGCGCGACAAACCGCTCGGCATCCTTGACCCGCAGGTTGCGCAAAGCGGACTTGAGGCTGGGCAGGGCCGCCGGCGACAGGCTGAAGCGGCGAATGCCGAGCCCCAGCAGGGCGAAGGCGCACGCCGGCTGGGCCGCCATTTCGCCGCACATAGTCAGCGACTTGTTCGCCGCCCGGGCCGCGGCGACAATCAGGCTGAAGCTCGCCAGCACCGCCGGATGGAGCGGCTGCTGCAAATAGCTGACGCGCTCATTGCCCCGGTCGCTGGCCAGCAGGTACTGCACCAGGTCATTGCTGCCAATCGAGAGAAAATCGCTTTCCCGCGCCAGGCGGTCGGCAATCAGGACGGCGGCCGGCACTTCGATCATCGCGCCCAGCTCGACGCGCTTGGCCGCCGCGCCCGTCAGGCCCAGCTCCCGGCATACGGCGTCGAGCAGCGCGCGCGCCGCCTGTAACTCGCTCAGACAGGTCACGCGCGGGAGCAGTATGCGCGCCCGACCGACTTCGGTCGCCCGAGCGATGGCGCGAAGCTGGCTCCGGGCGACGCTTTCATTGGCAAGCCACCAGCGCGCGCCGTGGAGGCCCAGGGCGGGGTTCGCCTCCGCGACGCGGGCGTCGCTCGGCAGCGTGTCGCTGCTGAAGTCGAAGACGCGAATCGTCGCGACCTGATCGGGCGAGGCGGCGATGACCGCCCGGTAGGCGGCGCATTGGCTCTCCTCATCGGGAACGCCATCGGCCTCGCTGGAAAGGATGAACTCCGACCGAAAAAGCCCGATGCTTTGCGCCCCGCATCGCTCGACCGCCGGCAGCTCGGACTGAATCTCGATATTGGCCAGCAAGTGACAGACGACCCCATCGCGGGTCACCGCCGGCAAGCGGGCGGAGGCGAGGCCATCGCGGCGCAGACGCTGCTCGGCGGCGCGGCGGCCAAGATACACGGTCTGGGTGGCGCGGCGCGGGTGTAGAATCACTTCCCCTTGCGACCCGTCCACGATGCAGGGCGCTCCCTCGACCGCTCGGTCGAGCGCCTCGCGCGCGCCGAACACGGCCGGGACGCCCAGGCTCCGCGCGATGATCGCGGCATGCGTCGTGACGCCGCCGGCATCCGTGACAATGCCGCTGAAGTTGGTCGGATTCATTTCGGCCAGCAGGGTCGGCAGAATGTCGTCGGCAAAGAGCGTCGAGGGCGCGTCGAGCGTCGGCAGGCGCATCGGCTGCCCGGAAAGCATGGCGATGAGCCGCTGCCCGACATCGCGGATGTCGTCGCGCCGCTGGCGCAAATAGTCATCCTGAAGCTGCTCGAACGAGTCGAGCAGCGACTCGACCGCCTGCTTGACCGCCCACTCGGCATTGATGCGGCGCTGCCGAATGTTGTCTTCGATAGCCTGCGTCAAAATCGCGTCATCGAGCATGAGGATGTACGGGTCGAGCAGGTAGGCCGAGCCCTGGCCAGCTTGCTCCCGAAAGTGCCGCTTGACGCTCTCCAAATGCCGCCGCGCCTTCTGCATGGCGCGCTTGACGCGCTCGATTTCAAGCGTGACGCGGTGCGGCAAGACATTGATGAAGAGCGGCGGTCGGCTCTGGGGGACAAGCCGGACGACGCGCCCGAAGCCGACGCCGGGCGAAGCGGGCAAGCCGGCGAAGCGGACTTCCGTTTCGGTCAGCGGGCTAGAAGACATTGGATGGCTCCTGAGCTTCGGCAAACAGCGCCGCGACCGCCGCCAGCGCCGCCGCCTCGTCCTCGCCCTCGGCGCGAAGGACAAGCGACGCGCCCTGCGCAGCCGCCAAAAACATGACGCTCAAGATGCTGCCGGCGTCCACAAACGTCGCGTCATCCGCCCGGCGTATGAGCACTCGGCTCTTGAACTGATTGACAACTGTGACCAGGCGCGCCGACGGCCGCGCATGCAGCCCCAGCGGATTGACAACCGTGACAAGACGTTCGAGTGGCATCGGCAAGTCCAGCGATGACGCGCGCGGGGACGCGAAACGTCCGGGAAATCAGAGCTAATTGGCTCGCGGCTGAACCAGCTCGCTCGCCAGGTGAATGTTTTTACGCCCTTGCTCGGTAACGCACCGGGCGACATCGAGCAGATCCCAGTCGGCTGGCGCGGTGGCCAGCTTGATGACCATAGGCAAGTTGACGCCGGTGACAATCTCGACTCGCGTTGGCCCGGCGTAGGCCATGACCAAGTTGGTCGGCGTGCCTCCGAACAGGTCGGTGAGCAGCAGCACGCCGGCGCCCCGGTCCGCCTGGGCGATGGCGCGCTCGATCAGCCCGCGCGCCGTGTCAACGTCATCATGCCAGTCAATCGAGACGGCGCGCACATGACTCATATCGCCGACAATCATCTCGGCGGCGTGCAGCAACTCCAGGGCCAGTTGTCCGTGCGTAATGATGACGCTCCCAACGCGGGGCATGGCTGAAAGGTCCTGTCTTTTTCGAGGAATATCGCCGGCGCGGAAGCGTGGCCGGCCAAGCCTGCGATAACGCGCCCCGCGCCAGTCAGGACCGCGTTATGAGCGCCTGACTATAACATAGCCGCCCGCCGCTTGACGAGGAGCGCCCTGCCTAGCGCGGGTCTTCCGGGGCTTCCTCCAGCGCCTGCGCGGCGCGCTCATCCGACTGGCGCCCCAGACCCTGCCGCGCCGCCCGACGGACGAGCGGCGACGGATCGCGCAAGGCGTCGAGCAGGAGCGGGAGCGCGTCGGGCTGTCCATCCTCGCCTAGCCGCTGAAGCAGGAGCGCCCGCACCGCCGCATCGCTTTCCGCGACCGCCCGGCGCAACACGGCGCGACCAGCTTCGCCGCAAGCCAGCAGCGCGTCGATCAGCTCATCCGGCGCCACCGCGAAGCCTCCCGCCCGCCGCGCCAGCAAGGGCGACAACGCCGCCGCGTCGCCAATGTGACCGAGCGCCTCCAGGGCGGCCGAGCGGACCTGCGCGTCGGCGTCGGCGAGCGCCTCGCGCAGCAGATCGCGGCTTTCCTGGTCGGGCGGCAGCCCGCCCAGCGCGCGCAGCGCGTCGGCCCGCAGGCGCGGGTTTTTCGACCGGGCGCGCTTCGCGAGGCCGGCGCGCGCCGCTTCGCCAAACTCGGCAATCGCCCGCGTCAGCCACCACCGCGCCGGGAAGCGGGTTTCCTCGTCGAGCTGTCGCAACAGCGCGTCGAGCGTGTCGGCGTCCCGGTAGGACCGCAACAGCGCCGCCGCCACGGCGCGCCCGGCCGGGTCGGGCGACCCGAGGCGACGCAGGAGCTCGGCGCGGGCCGACTCCGGCGCGAGGCCTTGCAAAACCGCGTAGGCGCCATACCAGCCGCGCTGCCCGCGCTGGTCCAGCGCGGCGAGCAAGGCGGGCGGCGCGGCGCCCAGCTTCAGCAACGCCTGTCGCGCATAGAACCGCGTCAGCGCCGAGGCGTCGTTGAGCGCGTCGGCCAGCGCCGGCGGAATGCGCGGATCATCCCACTCGCCAAGGCGCTGCGCGACCGCCGCCCGCACCCGCCAATCCGGGCGCTGAAGCGCCGCCAGCAGCGGCGCGACCGCCGCCGGCGACTTCATCTTGGCCAGAGCCTGAACCGTCGCGCCGACGAGCGCGGCATCCGCGTCGCGCAGCAGCGGCAGCAGGGCGGACGCGGCGCGCTCGCCGCCAATATCGCCCAGCGCGCTCGCGGCCTGTAGGCGCAGCGCCGGCTCGCGGCCATGCAGCAGGGCCGTCAGCGCCGGCACGGCTTCCGGCCGCCGCAGCCGACCCAGCGCTCCCGCGGCCGCCAAGCGAACGGCGAGCGGCTCGGACTCCCGGAGACAAGCCGTCAGCCGCGGCAGCGGGGCCGCGTCGCCGAGTCGCCCCAACAGTCGCAGCGACTCGACGCGCAGCGCCGCGTTGGGCGAATCGAGGTTGGCCGCCAAGCGCTCCGGGGTCATCCCGAGGCGCGCCAGCGTCGCCGCGGCCGCGGCGCGCAGCGCCGGGTCATCGTCCTCCAGCGCCCCGAGCAGCGGCTCGACGGCGCGGGCGTCGCCCAGCCGCCCCAAAGCCTCGATTGCGGCTTGTCGCGCCTCCCTATCCCCGGCCGCCAACGCCTGACGCAGGATTTCAAAGGCGGCGGCCTCGCCCAGCTGCCCAAGCTGCAGCGCGATCTCTACCCGGGCCAGCGGCGGCAGGCCGGGGGCGGCCAGCCGAGCCGTCAGCGCCTCCGGCGTGACACCCATTCCCTCCAGCGCCTGCTCAATGGCCGGCGCCCGCGATTGGCGCGCCGCCAGCAACGCCGCCACAGCCGCGTCGCGGTCGAGCGATTTCAAGACAGCCAGATAGACGGCTTGCGCCGGCGGCGGCGGATTGGCCTTCAAGCGCGCAACCACGGCGTCCGCGGCGGCCTGGGCGGGATGCGCGCGCAACCCCTCCAGCAGAGCGTCCCGCGCCGCGGCTTCCGCCCGCAACAGGGCGTCCAGGGTTTCCGGCAGCGGCGCTTGCGCGCCCAGCGCGGCCCAGGCGCGGGCCGCGGCAAGCTGCTGCGGCGACGCTGCCGACCGTAGCGCCGCCGCCAGGATGCCGGTCGCCCGCGGGTCGGGCCGGAGCGCCCAATCCGCGACGAGCTGGCGCTGCGTCTCGGCATCCAGGCGAGCGAAATCCGCGATGACGCGCGCCCCAGCCGACTGGTCGCCCGCCCGATAGCGGGCCAGCGCGATGTCGCGGTCGAGTTCCGCGTCGTCACCCGCCCAGTCGGCGAGCCGGGCGACTAGCGCGGCCAGCCGCAAGCGCCCGATCTGGCGCGCCACGAGCCGCTTCTCATCCAGCGTCAGCGGCTTTTCAAGCGCGCGGGCGAGAATCGGCGCGACCTGCGCGCCGTCGAAGCCCGCCAGGGCGGACAGGGCGGTCAGGCGCAACACGCCGGCCTCGCCTTCGGCGGCCCGCGCTGCCAGCGGGAATCCGGCGGGGTCGCCAATCTGACCGAGCGCCGCGATGATGCGCGCCTGATTATCCCAGTCTTCCGCGTCAAAGCGCGCCGCGAGCGCCGGAGCCGCCGCCGCGCAGCGCCGCTCCCCGAGCGCCTGAATGGCGCGCGCCCGGACGCGCCAGTGGCTATCGTCAAGCGCCGCCAGCAGCTCCGGAGCGCAACCGGTTGCGGCGGCCAGCGCCGCCTCCCGCCGCGGCCAGTCCTCGCGTTCCGGCGGCGCCTGGGCGAGGGCTGCCCCCGATAGCCACAGGGCGAGCGCGGCGACTAGCCAGGCGACGCGGCGCCAGTCGCGCCGGCGCGGGTCACGCATGGCGCAGCCCATCCGCCGGATTGAGCCGGGCAGCCTGCCAGGCCGGGTAAATCGTCGCCAGCAAGCTGATGCCGAGCGCCACGCCCAGCACCGTCGCCGTATCCAGGGCTGAAAAGCGAAACGGCACCGAAGCGATGGAGTAAATCCGCTCATCGAGCTGAATCAAGGCGTAGCGGTCGCAGATCACCGCCGTCGCCGCGCCCAGCGCGCCGCCCAAGAGCGCGCCCAACAAGCCAATCGCCAGCCCCTGGGCCAGGAAGATCAACAGAATCGCGCGGGGCGTGGCGCCCATCGCCAACAGGATCGCGATGTCGCGGCGCTTTTCCGTCACCAGCAACACCAGCGTCGTCACAATGTTGAGCGCCGCCACCAGGATGACCAGCCCAATCACCACGGCGAAGGCCAGCCGCTGAAGGTTGAGCGCGGCGAAGGCAGGACGATTGAGCGTCGCCCAGTCTTCAACCACATAGTCCGCGCCGAGCTGGGCGCGCAGCGCCGCGCCGACCGCCGGGTAGGCGCGCGGGTCGTCGAGCATCACCTGGATCACGGTCGCCGGCGACGCTTCGCCGGTCAGCCGCCGCGCGGCGTCAAGCGAAATGTAAGCCCACGCCGAGTCGTACTCGTACAGCCCCGACTCGAAAAAGCCCGCGACGCGAAAGGCGTAGGTCATCGGCAGCCGCCCAAAGGGCGACAGCTCCCCGCCCGCTTGCGGCGCGAGCGCCTCGACCCGGTCGCCGACGCGCAGCTCAGCCGCTTGGGCGAGACGCTTGCCCAGCAGAATGCCATCCAGCTCGACGCCATCCGCGGCGCGGGTCGGCGCGAGATCGGCCAGGCGACTGCCGGCGCACAGCGTCCGCGTCGCTTCGAGCGCTTCCGGCGCCTCGGTCAAGTCAATCGCCTTCAAGACCGCCGCGGCCGACCGACCGCCGCTCGACAGCAGCGCCTCGCGGTAGGTCGTCGCCGTCGCCGACCGCGCGCCCGGCGTCCGCAGAATCCGGGCCTTGAGCGCGGCCGGGTCCTCGAGCGCCCCGCCGCCCCGGCGTAGCACATTGAGATGGGCCGTCCCGGCCAGAATTTTCGCCTGGAGCTCGGCTTCCATGCCGCTTTGGAAGGCGAGGACGGCGGTCAGCGCCCAGACGCCAACCGCAATGCCCAGCGTCGCCAGCGCCGATACGATGGAGAGCGCGGCCCGCCGCCGCGCGCGAATGTAACGCTGCGCGATGAACCACGCATACCCCATGCCGCCCTCATCCTGCCGCCCCCATCCGCCCCAGCCCAGCGCCCCGCGCCGCCGGGCGACCGCGTTTCGGCGACGGCGCCCGGCTACTTCGTTTCAGCGGTTTGCTCGCGCCGCAGCTTCGCCTCGATGCGGTTGATTTCCTCCAGGTCGGTCGCCAGGCTGCGGGCCAGCTTCCACTGCCGGCGGGCGCCTTCCAGGTCGCCCAGGCGCTCCAGCACGTCGCCCAAATGATCATTGAGCGTGGCGTTGCGCCGGTCATAGCTCAGCGCCTGCTCGATGTACTGCTTGGCCAGATCGAGACGATTCTGCCTGAAATAAACCCAGCCCAAGCTGTCGAGAAACGAGCTGTTGGTCGGCTCGATGTTGACCGCCCGCTGCACGAGCTGGAGGGCCTCGTCCAGCCGCTCGTTGCGCTCCGCCAGAAAGTAGCCCAGGTTGTTGAGCGCCGTCGGGTTGTCCGGATCCAGCGCCAGGGCCGCGCGCAGGAGCTGCTCCGACTCGGCATACTGCTTGCGGCGCTCCAGAATCGAGCTCAGGGTGACGAGGTAGGCGATGTTTTTCTTGTCGTAACTGACTGCCTGGCGCGCCGACCGCTCGGCGTCCTCGAAGCGGTTGGCGTCGCTCAGCACGATGGCTTTCATCTGCGCTACTTCGCCGGCGTCGTCAGCTTCCTCGGAAAGCTTTTTCAGCTCCTTCATCGCCTGGTCAACCTGCCCCAGCCGGGACAGCGATTGGGCTTCCAGGTACACGAACTGCCGCTCGCCGGGGAAGCGCTGGCGCGCCGCGCGCGCCGCCTTGAGCGCCTCTTCATGCTTGCCCTCGCCGCGCAACCCCTCGATGACGAGCAAATCCGCCAGCGTGCTTTCCGGCCCGAGCAGTTGCCGCATGCGCTCATACGTCGCCCGCTCGCGCTCCGGCTTTCCGGCGGCTTTGTAGGCGGCGGCGATGCGCATCAGGATCAGTTCGGCGCGCTCGCGCTGACTCTCGCTCACGGAATTGTCGGGATTGGACACGCTCCGCAGCGCGGCTTCATAGGTCGCGACGGCCTCGTCCAGGCGCCCAAGCTCGACGAGCGTTTCCGCCAGGGCATACTGCTGCGCCAGCGTCTCGGTGACATCCTGCCCCGCCAGCGCCTGCCGCAGCGTGCTGACCGCCTCCTCGCGGCGGCCGCTCCGGCGCTGCGATTGGGCCAGAATCGAGAGCGCCTCCGGCTGATTCGGGCGCTCGGCCAAAATGCGCTTGACCTGCGCCTCCGCCTCGGCGTACCGCCCGCCGCGCATGAGCGCTTCGGCATAGCTCAGGATGAGCCGCAGGTTGTTGCCGTTTTCTTCCAACAGCTCCTTGAGAACCTCGATGGCCTCGGTCGTCTGCCCCGAATAGAGCAGCGCCTGCGAAAGCTGATAGCCCCACTGCGGATTCTCGCCGCTCAGGAGATACGCCTGGCGGGCCGTGTCGGCCGCGTCCCGATAGCGCCGCTTCCGAAAATACAGCTCCGTCGCGGCGGCGAACTCTTCCGGCCCGCCTTGGTTCGCGCCAATCAGCTTGGCATAGGCGGACAGGGCGTTTTCGGTATCGTTCAAGTCGCGGTAGAGCCGCCCCAGCAGCCGGTGCACGTCGAGGTTGAGCGCGTCCAGCTTGGCCACGACCTCGAAGGCGGCCACGGCCTCGCGCGCCTTCTCGCGATTGAGCGAAGCGCCAAGCGCCTGGGCATACAGCAACCGCCCCAGCAGCCAGTGCGCCATGGCGTCCTCCGCATCCAGCGCCACGGCCTGGCGGGCGTGAAGCTCCGCTTCGCGCAAGTTTCGCCCCTCGAGATAGAGGTTCCCCAGCTCGACGTGCGCCGCCGCCGCGCCCGGGTCAAGCTCCAGCGCTTCCTTGAAAGCCGCGATGGCGTTGAGCGGATCCGCCTGCGCGATGTAGCGCCGCGCTTGAAGGAACTTCTCATAGGCCCTGAGACGCTGCTCGCGTGACAAGGGGGCCGGCGCGCCAGCGGCGGGCGATTTGACCGGCGCCGACTTGGGCGATTGTTGCGGAGCCGCCGGCGCCGTCATCGAGCTGACGGCGATCAAGCAACCCGAAAGCCATAGGACGCGGTAGGGAACTGACTTCATGGTGAAGCTCCAAGGGGTCGCAGCCAAGGAAAAGCGCGCCAGACTGAGCTGTGCTGGCAAGGGCGCGCGATGGGTTATAAATCTAGCCGACTTGGCGCGGCATGGGAATGCTCTCGGCGCAGCTCGCCAGCGCCCCAAGCGCCTCCGCGCAAGACGCCCGCGCATCCGCTACGGGGCCGACTCCGCGGCGGGCGGCGGCGCGGAAGCCGCGCCCGCCGACGGAAACTCGCGCCGGATGTACTCGACGAAGTCCGTCAAGCCGCCGGCGTGAAAGTCATGGATGAAAATGCTGTGCACCTGGGGGTCGGCGAAAGCCGCCCCGCCAATCACAACGCGGGCCCCGCGCTGCCGCGCCGTCCGGTAAAAGCGCCCGTAGTCGCGCCGCAAGCGCTCCAGGTCATGGACGATAGTCGCCGAAATGCAAACCAGTTGCGGCGAAAACCGCTCTACCGCGTCGGCAAAGGAAAACAGCGGCGTGTTTGGGCCGAGCGAGACCGCCCGCCAGCCTTCGGCCTCCAGCGTCTCGATGACCATTTGCAGCGCGATTTCGTGCAAGTCGCCCTCTGGACAGCCGCACAAAGCCACGCGCCCCTGCGCTGGCGCGCGTGGCAGCCGGCGATGGAGTTGCTCCGTCGCCGCCAGCGTCACCTGCGAGGCCAAGTGCTCTTCCCAAATGTTGAGCTCCCCGCGTCGCCAGCGCTCGCCAATCAGGTGCAGCGCCGGCGTCAGGATGCGCTCCTTCGACTCGATGGCCGAGATCCCGCTCTGCCACGCCCGCTCTAGCAAGGCCGCGCCAGCCGCCTCGTCCCCGGCCACGGCAGCCTCGTAATAAAGCGCCTGCAACCGCGACCAGTCGCGACTCGCCAACGCCAAATCAAGCGCCAAGTCGAGTCGCGCCCCGTCCGGCGGCGCGCCCCCCTGATCGGCGCTCGCGTCAGAGCGCAGCAGCCCGCCGCTTCGCTGAAAGTCGAGCAAAGCCTGCAGGGTGAAGCGCCGGTGCCCGCCGGGCGTCCGAAGACAAGCCAGCGCCCCGCTGTCGCTCCAGCGCTTCACCGATGACTCGCTGACCGCCCACATCCGGGCAACCTCGGCCGTGGAATAGGTTCGACCCTGACTTGAGATGGGCGACGCGGGGCGTTTTGAACGAGGCACGAGAGGATGACCTAGTCTCGACGTAAAGAATGAGCGTTTTGAGCGTTTCAAGAGAGCCAAATCCACTCTAAGCCACCCAGCATGCCAGGTCAAGTCTTTACCAACGCTTTCCTGTCAACTATCTAACTGCCTATTTTGCAGAGCTTAGCCGCAAAGCCGCCGCGCCGCCGCGCAAGCCGCGAAAAAAATCCATCAATTGACTTGACTGTTTTGAGCGTTTTTCATAAGCTCTCCAACGTAAGCTAGCCGCCCACGCCGGCGCGACTGGCGACGATATTTGAGAGCTTGGCGCGCATCGCTCTTGTTTGGAGGCTTGGAACGACGACTCCGGGGGGAGTTTTCAAGTCTCTCGACGCTTGGGGGGTTGTGGTGCGCGTCAAAACTTCGGTCATCGGCGAATCGCCGACGCCGGTCAGGCCGGGGACGCGGCGTCCCAGTCGGGCACGCGCCCGCCGGAGCCGGCCTTGACATGTAGAGCTTGGCGCGCATCGCTCTTGTTTGGAGGCTTGGAACGACGACTCCGGGGGGAGTTTTCAGGTCTCTCGACGCTTGGGGGGTTGCGGTGCGCGTCAAAACCTTGGTTGGCGGCGAATGGTCGACCGAGCCGAGGCTGGCGCGACGCGCCAAGCGCGCCCGCCAGCGAGTCGGCAGCCCGCTCGGCTAGCCTCGCCGCGGCGGCGCTTGGCTTGCGCAACTCGCTTTGCATAACTCGCTTCGTATAGGATGCGGGACCGCGTTCCCGCAGCGCCAGTAGCACAAAGGCACTCTCATGACATCATTCAAGCTTCGAGTCGTGACGGCGGCGACGCGCTTCGCCCTGCGCTATCCGCGTCTGACCTGGCGGGTGGCGCAGCGCATAGCTCCGCTGGCAGCCTGGGCGATGCGCCAGTTTCGGCGCTTGCGCCCGGCGCCGGAGGAGCAGGCGTTGCGGCAGCTGGCGCGCGAGCTGGCGCAGGCGACCGCCGGGAGCGAGACCGACTGGCAAGATGTGTACGCGCTGGGCGAGCTGTGCATCCGCCAGCGCGCCTATGCGGAAGCCGCCCGGCACTTCCAGCGCATCACGGCGGCCGAAGCTGGCGATCGCGAGCTTCGGCGCTCAGCCGCCTCGTGGCTGGGGCGGGCGCTCGAATACGCCGGCGACATTCCCGGCGCGCAGGCGGCTTACCGCAACTATCTGCGCGACTTTCCCGAAGTGAGCGGCTTCGAGCGGCAGCGCCTCGAGCGCCGCTTGGCTGACTTAGGCGTATCGCCGGCCCTGCCTGGCGAGGCGCCCCCCCTGGCGACAGTCACGCCGGCTGGCGACCGTCCAAGCCGACTTCCCGCCAGGAGACAAAAGCTATGATGACCCTGCCCGCCAATGCGGCGACAACTAAAAATGGACTGTCGGTCAGCCCCGTCGGAGCGACCGTGCCGGTCGCCTTTCGGCCGCTCGCGGAGCGGGCGCAAGCGATTGCCAAAGTTATTGACGCCGCGATTGCGCGGGACTTGGACGAGGTGACGCAGCCGGAGCTGCGCCAGGCCGCGACCTATCTCTTCGAGGGCAAGGGCAAGCGGCTGCGGCCATTCTTGGTCATCACGACGGCTGAGGCCGCCGGCGGCGACTTTGAAGACGCCATCCCGCCGGCGCTGGCGGTCGAGTACCTGCACAACTTGTCGCTCATCCACGACGACATGATGGACGGCAGCGCGGAGCGCCATGCGCAGCCCACGCTGCACACGCGCTTCGGGCTGGGACTTTCCCTGTTGGTTGGGGACCTGCTCTACGCCAAAGCCGTCGAGCAAGCCTCGCGCATTCGTCGCCACGCGCTGCAAATGGTCCATGTCCTGGGCGAAACCGCCAAGCAGATGTGCTTTGGCCAGTTCGACGACCTGAGCTTCGAGCGGCGACTCGACCTCGATATTGACGACTACCTGCGCATGGCGTCGCGCAAGACCTCCGCTCTCTATCGCGCGAGTTGCATTTTCGGCATGCTCGCCGCCGACGCCGACCCCGACCGCCTCGCCGCCATGGCAAGCTTCGGGGAAAAAATCGGCACGGCGTTTCAAATCTGGGATGACGTGCTTGACCTGCAAGCTGACCCGCTGCGCCTGGGCAAGCCCGTCGGGCTTGACATTCAGGACGGTAAAAAGACGCTGATCGTCATTCATTTTCTCAAGCACGCCCGCCCGACGGCGCGCAAGCGCTTCCTTGAGCTGCTCGGGAAGCGCGACCTCAACGGCGAGCTGCAAGAGGCGATTGCGCTGCTCGAGGAAGCTGGCTCGATTGCCTTCGCCCGCGACTTGGCGACCGAATATCTCGTCGAAGCCAAGCGCCACCTGGCCGTTCTGCCGGCCAACCCGCAGCGGGCGCTGCTGGACTCGTACGCCGACTTCATGCTGCAACGGCGGCACTAGACCGTCCGGCTGCAGGGACTCGACGGCGGCGCGGGCCGCGTGGCGCCGGACGCTTTCGGTCGCGGGCTGCTTCGGCCGCCGCTCGTGGCCGCTCGCCGCGCCAAGGCGCCCCCTAGCCGAACTGTCGCCACAGGCGATACAGCAGCCGCCCGCCGCTGACCAGCCCGGCCACGCCAAGCAGCGCGAAGCACAGTGGCGTCGTTTGCAGCCGCCAGTCGAGCCAATAGCCGACGACAAACGGCCCGACCAGCGTCAGGGGCATGCTCAGCGCGAGCCCGGCGGACGCGAGCATGCGGGCGGGCGTCGCTGCGTCTTCGGTTTTCGAGTCGTCGGGCGGCCGCATGAGATTAGCGGAGGGCGGAAGATGGCGGAGGGCATGGGATTCGAACCCACATGTCCTTTCGGACGCCGGTTTTCAAGACCGGTGCATTAGCCGTTCTGCCAACCCTCCGCGCGCAAGGCGGCTGACTATAGCCCGCCGCCCGCGGCGGCGACAAGGTCGCGCCGGCGAAGTTGCGCTACAATCGGCGCGACTTTTCGTTGGAAACCATCATTCAAGCGAAGCTTTGGCCCAGCGAAGCTTCAGCGGGCTATCGAAGGGGAAGGCGCCATGGCTCAGGATGAACGGAATCGCTTTGAGTACCGGATTGGCGACGAAGTTTCGTTTGCCGCCGGGCACGGGATGCAATACGGCGAAATCGCACGCATTGTCACCCCCGGGCCCGACGGCGCGGTTGAAATCCTGTGGGAGGACGGTCGGCGGGAAATCAAAAAAACGCGCGACCGCGCCATTCGCCTGGTGCGGCGGGCGAGCGGCGCGAGCGAGATGGACGAGCATCGCGGCGGGCGGCGACGCGGCTTCGACAACGAAATTTCCGAAGTGCGGCGGGGCGACGCCCGCCGGCGGCACGGATGACGCCGCGCCCGATTCCGGTCATCGTTGGCCCGACCTGCTCCGGGAAAAGCGACCTTGGGCTGGCGGTCGCGCGCGCGCTGGATGGCGAAATCATCAACCTGGACTCTATCCAGGTCTATCGCGGCCTCGATGTCGCCACGGCCAAGGCTTCCCGCGCCGCTCGCGCCGAAACGCCGCATCATCTCATCGATGTCGCGTCGCCGACCGAACACTACACCGCCGGTCGTTACGCCCGCGAAGCGGCGGCCTGCCTGGCGGATGTCGAGGCGCGCGGGCGGACAGCCGTCCTCGTCGGCGGCACGGGGCTTTACCTCGACGCCCTGCGCGGCCGCCTCTTCGCCGACGACGCGCCAACCGACCTGGGTCGCCGCCGCCGCTTGCAGGCGATCCGCGACCGGCGCGGCGCGGCTTGGCTGCACCGGATGCTCGCCCGTCTCGATCCGGCCACGGCCGCCCGCCTGCGCCCCAATGACTGGTCGCGCGTCATGCGCGCGCTGGAAGTCTTTTTTCAGTCCCAGCGGCCACTGGCGGAGCGGCAGCGCGATTTGCCCCCGCCGCCCGACTTTGTCGCCCGGATGCGGATCATGGTTTTGTCGCCGCCGCGCGCGGCCCTCTACGCCCGGATCAACGCCCGCGTCGAGGCAATGGTCGCCGCCGGGCTGCTCGACGAGATTCAGGGCTTGCTGGCGGCGGGCGTCCCGCTGGACGCGGAGGCGTTTCAGGCGCACGGCTATCGGCGCTTCATCGAGTATCTGCGCGGCGAGCGGGCCTATGCGTCAGCCGTCGAGCAAATGAAAACCGATACGCGCCGCTACGCCAAGCGGCAGCTTTCGTGGTGGCGACGCGAGCCGATGGCCGAATGGTTCCACGGCTTCGGCAGCGAGCCCGAAACGCAGGCGCAGGTCATCGCGGCGCTGCGCCGTCCGGCGCCCAATCCGGCGCGCGCCCTTCCGGGCGACGAAACCGCCTCGGTATAGTTGCAGGCATGGGCGCTCAGGATGTCGCCAAAAAAATCTTGGAATGCGACGTGGCGGTCATCGGCGCGGGCGTGGCGGGACTGACGGCCGCCGCCTTGCTGCAACGCGACGGCTACCAGACGCTACTGCTCGAAGCCCATGACAAGGCGGGCGGCTGCGCGGGCTATTTCTTTCACAAGGGCTACAACTTTGATGCCGGAGCGACCGTCCTGATGGGGCTTGACCGGGCGGGGCTGCATACGCAGACCTTCGAGCGACTGGGCGCGCCGCTGCCGGAAAGCGCGCTGATTCGGCGCGTCCCGGCGCGCCTGCCCGACCGGACGGTGAATATTGACCACGACCAGGCGGCCTGGGCGCGCGAGCGCGTCGAGCGTTTTGCCCGCGACGCCGCCGAAGCTGAGCGGCTGCGCGCCTTCTGGCGGCTCATTGACCGGACGGCGGACGTCATGTGGGCGGCGACGGCGAAGCTCCCCTCCCTGCCGCTGCGCGGCTGGCGCGACATCGCGGCGAACCTGCGCCTTGTCTCGCCAGGCTTTGCGGGCGTCGCGCCCTACCTTTTTTCCACCATCGGCGACGCGTTGCGTCGTCACCAACTGCATGAGAATGCGCCGCTGCGGGCGTTTCTCGACGGGCTGCTGCTCATCACCGCGCAGGAAACCGCTGACCGCGCCCCGTTCCTCAACGGCGCGGCCGGGCTGGACATTTATCGGCATGGCATTCGCCGGGCGCGGGGCGGCATGAAAGCCTTTATCAAGGCGCACGTGGAAGCGTTTCGCGCGTGGGGCGGCGTTTTGAAGCTGCGCCAGCGCGTGACGCGCATCGCGCCGCAGCGCGGGGGCGGCTATCTGATCGAGACCGAGCGGGGCTTGATCGCCCGCGCGCCGCGCGTTGTCGCGAACCTGCCGATCTGGAACCTGCCGGGACTGGTCGAGGCGGACTTGTCGGCGCGGCTCGCCCGCCCGCTTGAAAAGGCCGGAACGGGCTGGGGCGCGTTTACGCTCTATCTGGGCGTCCGGGCCGAGGTCATTCCCGATGACGCGCCGCTCAATCATCAGGTTTTGCTGCGCTATGGCGAATCCTTCGCGGACGGCAACAGCGCGTTTCTGAGCCTGAGCGAGCCAGACGACCGCGCGAGCGCGCCGCCGGGCCGCCGGACGCTCAACGTTTCGACGCATACCGAGGTTGACGGCTGGTGGCGCGCCAGCCCGGAAGCCTACGCCGCCCGGCGGGCGGAGGTGACGGAGCGCCTATTGACCGCGGTCGAGCGCGTCTTTCCCAACATCCGCGACGGCATCGAGTGTTTGCTCCCGGGGACGCCCGTGACGTTTGCCCGCTACACGGGCCGCGCGCGCGGAATGGTCGGCGGGCTGCGGACAACGCTCTGGAACAGCAACCTGTTCGGCATTGGCGCGCGCGACGCGGGGCTGCCAAATTTTTGGCTCGTGGGCGATACGGTCTTTCCCGGCCAGGGCACGCCGGCCTGCGCGCTGTCGGGCATCAACGCCTGGCGCGACATCACCGGCCACTGGGCGCTTCAGTCGCCGCCAGCGCGCGAGCGGGCGCCGGCCGTGAAATCCGCCGTGAAACCCGCGCCGCTCAAGCCGCCGCTGGCGCGGCCAGCCCCCTGACGCGCCCGACCACGGCTGGGGGCGGAAGCTCGCCGCCCTCCGGCGCGTCATTCGCTCAAGTGGCGGGCGACGTTGACGCGGTAGGCCAGCGCGGCCGGCAACAACCCCATCAGCGCCCCAAGCAACAGCGTGCCGACAACGACGGCCGCTTCAAACGGAACGTAGCCCGTCAGCCAGCTCGGCCCGATTTCCAGGCGCGTCCACGTCCACGGCGCGAGCGGCAAGCCGCTCAGGAATTTGAGCGTCGCCCCGGCCGTCGCCAGCAGCGCGTGGCCCAGCCAGACCCCGACCAGCCCGCCCAGCGCGGCCGTCACGGCGGCTTCCCACAGCAGCCAGGCGAAAACCGTTCGCCGGCGCGCGCCCAGCGCCCTCAGAACGGCCACTTCGCGCCGCCGCTCCGCCAGCGAGTTGTAAATCGCCACCAGCACCGACACCGCCGCGACCGCCACCACGAGTAGCGAGACCAGCAACAGCGCCCGGTCAACCGTCCCGACGATGGCGAACAGCTTTTGGACCTCGACGCCTGGCAGCGCCGCCTGCGCGTCCTTGCCCTTGTTGATTTCCCGGTGCAGGAGGAACAAGTAACCGGGCGAGCGCAGCTTCACGATGACCGAAGTCACTTCAGCGATCTCGCTCGCCGGCGCGGCGGGCGGCGAAAGCGGCGCGGCCGGCGCGGATGGGGCTGACGCGGATGGCGCTTCCGGCGGCGCGCCGGCCGGTTCCTGGCGGCGGTGACGATGCCCATGGCGATGGCCGCGTTCGTCGCCATGGGCGTCCGGCTTGGCGTCCGGCCTGGCGTCTGGCTTGGCGGGCGACTCTGGCTCCGCGCCAAGCGCGTTGAGCTGATCGAGTAAGCTTTGGCTCGTCTGGCTCGCGTTGGCGGCGTCGCGGTGGATTTCATCCACGCTGCCAAGCGAAATGAAGATCACGCGGTCGAGCGGCGTGCCGGTTTCGCGCAGGACGCCCACGACCGTGAACGGCGCATCCTCGTGCTCTTCGGCGGCGGCGGTATCCTCCACGCCATGCCGCGCGACAAAAGTCTGCCCCAGCCCAAGCTTCGCCTCGCGGGCGACGACGCTCCCAATCACGGCTTCGTAATCGCCCGCAAACGCCCGTCCCTGCGCGACGGCGACTGGCTGGCCGTCCTTGAGCTTGACCAGGGTGAAATACTCCGGCTCGGTTCCGACCAGCCGAAAGCCGCGGTAGTTATCGCCCAGCGCCAGCGGCACGGCGTAGGCGACGCGGTCATCGGCTTTGAGCTTGCGGTAGTAGTCATACGGGATGTTGCCCACCGGCGCATCGAGGTGAAAGACCGTGTTGAGCACCAGTTGAAGCGGCGACCCCTTCGCGCCGACGACAAGCTCGTACGATGCCGCCACGTTGTCGAAGCTCGCCCGCGCCTGCTGGCGCAGGGCCGTGATGGCGGTCACCAGCGCCACGCCCAGCGCGATGGAGAGCGCGGTCAGACAGGTCGAGAGCCAGCGTTGGCGCAGGTTGCGATAGATGACCGTGAGCGTCTGCATGTCCGGTTCGGGTCGCCGCCTAGTTGGCGCGGTTGATGTCGGAAAGGCGCAGGGCGGTCGGGAAACGCCGCGCGACGGCGTCGTCGTGCGTGACGACGATGAGCGCCGCGCCGATTTCCGCGCACAGCTTTTGCATCAGGTCCAGCGCGGCGTCGCGGTTGCGGGCGTCGAGCGCGCTAGTCGGCTCATCCGCCAGCACCAGCTTCGGGCGATTCGCCAGCGCGCGAGCGATGCCGACGCGCTGCTGCTGACCGGCGGAAAGCTGGCGCGGGAAGTAGCGCGCGCGGTCGCGCAGCCCGACCTTTTCCAGCAAAGCCTGCGCCTGCGCCGCGCCGGCGCGGTTGGCGGCGAACTTCATCCCCAACGCCACGTTTTCCAGCGCCGTAAAGGCTGGCAGCAGGTGGATGCTCTGAAATACATAGCCAATGTGGGCGGCGCGAAAGCGGTCGCGGCGCGCCTCGTCAAGGCGCGCGATGTCGGTGTCGTCGAGGCGGACCTCGCCCTCGTCCGGCGCGACAATCCCGGCGATGACGTTGAGCAGCGTGGTCTTACCCGACCCGCTCGCGCCGACGAGCGCGAGCTGCTCGCCAGCGCCGACCGTCCAACTCGGCACGTCGAGCACGCGGGACGGCGGCTCGCCGGCGGGGCTGGGGTAATCCAATCGAAGGTTGCGCAGATGGAGCATGCCGGTTGCCGAAGCCGACGCCAACGCGCCGGCGCTGGTTGCGGCTAGGAGTATTCCTAACTACAGTCAAGCCGCAACGCAATCTACTCGATATAGGAACGGGCGCGAAAGCCGGCCGTTCCCGAATTGCGCGTTTTTTGCGCCAAATCCTTTCAGAGCGCGCTCTTTTCAGAGCGGGCGAGGTATAGAGCTATGTCGCGAGAAACTACGGCGGAGCGCGTGCCGGTCACGGTGCTGACGGGCTTTCTGGGGGCTGGGAAAACCACGCTGCTGAACCGATTGCTAACCGAGCAGCACGGCAAGCGGATTGCCGTCATCGAAAACGAGTTCGGCGAAGTCGGCGTGGACAACGAGCTGGTCATTGACGCCGAAGAGGAAATCTTCGAGATGAACAACGGGTGCATCTGCTGCACCGTCCGGGGCGATCTCATCCGCATTCTTGGCAGCCTGATGAAGCGCAAGGACAAGTTTGACTACATCCTGGTCGAGACGACCGGGATGGCCGATCCGGGTCCCGTGGCGCAGACTTTCTTCGCGGATGACGAAGTCCAGAGCAAGACGCGCCTGGATGGCATCGTGACGCTCGTGGATGCCAAGCACATCTGGGAGCATTTCGACGCCAACGAGGTCAAGGAGCAAATCGCCTTCGCCGACGTGATCCTCCTCAACAAGACCGACTTGGTTGACGCCGAGACGCTCGACCAACTGGAGCGACGCATCCGCGCCATGAACTCGACGGCGAGGATTTTGCGCACCCAGCAGTCGAACGTCCCGGCGGATGCCCTGCTCGACATTGGCGCGTTTGACCTGAGCCGGGCGCTGGCGGTGGACCCGCAGTTTCTGGAGCCGGAGTACCCGTTTGAGTATGGCGGCGTCTATGAGCTGACGGCCGGGCGGCACGAGCTGGTCCTGCAGCCCGGACCCGACCCGACCCTGGACGCCGCGCTGTTGCCCGTGCCGGATGGCGCGGAGGATGGCTTGGCGGCGACGGTCAACCGGGCGATTGTGACGTTTTCGGACGACCCGGACCTTGTCACGCAGGGCGGCATCATCGCGCCCGGCGAGCGATTGCAGCGGCTGTGCCTGGAAGCCGCCGGCCCGACGACCTTCGCAGTCGAGATTGAACGGGATGGGCGGTACGCGCTGTTTACCCAACACCGCCCCGACGAGTTCGCGGCGGCGCTCCGCCGCGACGGCGGCGAGGTCGCGCCGACGACCTGCCGCGACTACAAGCCCGATCACGAACACGATGAAGAAGTGTCATCGGTCGGGATCACGACGCCGGGCGATCTCGACCCGAGGAAGCTCAATGCGTGGCTGGGCGACTTGCTCCAAAGCAAGGGAGCGGACATCTTTCGGATGAAGGGCGTTTTGAGCATCGCGGGCGATCCGCGCCGGTTTGTGTTTCAGGGCGTCCACATGATTTTCGACGGTCGCCCTGACCGCGAATGGGGCGCCGAGCCGCGCCACAACGCCCTGGTCTTCATCGGGCGCAACCTCAACCGGGCGGCGCTGGAGGCGAACTTCCAGGCGTGCCTGGCGTAGCCGGAGAAAATCCGCGCCAGCGCCCCCGCGGCGGCCCGCGCTAGGCTGGCGCGCCGATCGCATCGTCGGGCGAGGCGGCTTCCCAGCCGCGAACCGCCTCGCGCTCGCTCAAGCCCAGAAACTCGACGGCGTTTTTCCAGAGCAAGCGCGCCCGATCCGCGGCGGAAAACTCGTCAACCGAGCAGATGAGCTTGCCTGGCTCATCCTCGCCCAGCGGAAAGGGATAATCGCTGCCAAGCATCACCTGCGTCATTCCGAAAACCTTCACGACATAGCGCAGGGCGTCAGCGTCATGGACAAGCGAATCCACGTAGATTTGCGGCAGGTACGTGCGCGGCGGCTGGCTGATGTTGACCTGGCACAGGTCGGGGCGCGCCGCCCAGCCCTTCGTGATGCGCCCGAGCGTGAAGGGAAAGGCGCCGCCGCCATGCGCGAAGCAGCAGCGCAGGCGCGGAAACCGCTCGAAAACGCCGCCGAAAATCATCGAGCAAATCGCCAGCGAGGTTTCCGCCGGCATCCCCACCAGCCACGGGAGAAAGTAATTCGGCATCCGCTCCCGCCCAACCATTTCCCACGGATGGACAAACAGCGCCGCGCCCAGCTCGGCCGCCCGTTGAAAAAACGGCAACAGCTCCGCCGCGTCGAGGTTCCAGTCGTTGACGTGCGTGCCGATCTCGACGCCGGCAAAGCCAAGCTCGCGGACGCACCGCTCCAGCTCGCGGGCGGCCAGCTCTGGCGACTGCATCGGCAGCGTTCCCAGCCCAACAAAATAGGACGGATGCCGAGCGACGACTTCCGCGATGTGGTCGTTCAAGAAGCGCGCCAGGTCGTAGGCGTCCTGCGGCTTGGCCCAGTAGCTAAACATCACCGGCACGGTTGAGAGCGCCTGCATCGTCACGCCCTGCGCCTGACAGTCGCGAATGCGCGCTTCGGGATGCCAGCAGTTTTCCTGCACTTCGCGGAAGAAGCGGTCGTCAATCATGATGCGCGCGCAGGCGGTGTTGACAGGCTCCAGCCGCGGAAAGCCAGGGTAGCCATACTTGTCGCGCAGACTCTCCCAGCGCGGCGGCAAAATGTGCGTGTGCAGGTCGAGCTTGCAGAGAGAACCCACGGCGGACGGTCGGCTTTGCGGAAGAAGTGAAACCGGCGGAGCCAAAGCGGCTGAGGCGGCTTATAGCGCAGCCGCGCCAGGGCAAGCCAGGGCGCCCCCTGCCTGCGGCCAGGCAGCCCGCCCAGCTTACTGGCGCTCCCCTGGCTTGTCGCCCCCCCTCAGCGGCGCTTCGCCGTCGCCCCGGACACGAGCGAATATCCCGGAAGCGCGGCTTCGAGGGCGTCTTTCCGCGTAAGAATCCGTTTGTTCCGCGCCGTATCCACTCAGCCGCCCTCCGCCGCTCCTGGTCGCGTCGCGCTCCCGCGCGTCTCGCGCCGGCTCAGCGACCGCGGCGATGTCGCGCCAAGAACGACCAAATGACTTCCGTGGCTTGAATATCCAGACACTGGTTGCCGACCAGGCGCGGAGCCTTGGGCGCGTTCCCGCCGGGTATCTGATGCCCGCCGCCCAGCAGGGCGTAGAGGGCGACTTCCGGCTCGGCGTTGGACGCTTTCCACCGGCGAACTTCAACCCGACACCCATCATTCGGCGCCAGGTCGGGAAGCCGCTCGACAGTCGGCCGGTCCGGCAAGCGGGCGGCCGTCCGCCAGAACTCGACCGTTGCCT
>CALCKX010000091.1 GCA_937966115.1 uncultured Chloracidobacterium sp.
AGGACAAAGCCACCTATGAGCAGCCACATCAGTTCCCGGTCGGTATTCGGATGGTCATCGTCAACGGCGTCATTGTGCTAGAGGAAAACAAGTTGACCGGGGCGCGGCCCGGTCAGGCGCTGTGCCTGACCGGGCCGGGAGGACATCCATGAGGGCATTTGTTCGAGTCGCACCGGAGGTCGCCGAGGCGCTGGCAGCAGGGCGCCCGGTCGTGGCGCTGGAAAGCGCCGTGATCGCGCATGGGTCGCCGTATCCGGTGAATATCGAGACGGCGCTGGCCATGGAGCGAGCGGTGCGGGCGGGCGGCGCCGTGCCGGCGACGATGGGGGTGGTTGGTGGGGCGCTGGTGGTTGGTTTAGACGAGCGACTGATAACGAAGTTTGGCGAATCGGCGCGCCGCGCCCCGCAATCTGGTCCGGCTGTGGCGAAGCTGGGCGCGCGCGACCTGGCGGCAGCCGTGGCGCTGGGGCGGGATGGCGCGACGACGGTTGGGGCAACGGCGCGGGCGGCCGCATTGGCCGGAATTCAGGTGATGGCAACGGGCGGCATTGGCGGCGTGCATCGCGGCGCGGCGCAAACCTGGGACATCAGCGGCGATCTGATGGCGCTGGCGCGTTACCCGGTTTTGGTTGTTTGCGCCGGCGTCAAGGCGATTCTCGACATCCCGGCAACGCTCGAATGGCTCGAAACGCTCGGCGTGCCGGTCATTGGATGGCGCTGTCAGGACTTCCCGGCGTTCTATGCCGCTGATAGTGGCTGTCGGTTGGCTTGCTCGGTGGAAAGCGCTGGCGACTTGGCGCGCGTTTGGGAAATCGAGCGGGCCTGGCGCGGCGCGGGACTGCTGGCGGTGCAGCCGCCGCCAGGGGAGGTTCCCGGCGTTGAGGCGGCGATTCAGTCCGCGCTGGCGGCGGCGGCGGCGGCCGGCGTTCAGGGAGCCGCGGTCACGCCTTACTTGCTGGCCAAGGTTGGCGAGTTGACCGATGGAAAAAGTCTAGATGCCAATGTCGCTTTGCTTAAGCATAACGCTTTGACGGCCGCGATCATTGCCTGCGAAATTGCTGCGCGGGCGTCATGTCAGCCAAGCGACTCCCAGTGTTACAAGTGAGTAACGCATTCGCTTCATCAATAAAAAAACGCCTGGAAGGTACCAGGCGTTTTTAGTTTTTCTTGCCAGGATGCAGAGCTAGGCCGTCTTATTGATTTGGCGCAGCCTGGGCGCTGGTGACAGTGAAACGATCGCGAGAGCCGTCGAACTTGACGCTCTTGAGGATATTGACGTCGCCGCTTTGGGTGAGAGCAAGTTCGTCGCCATTGGCCTTGCGCTCATCCGTATTGAGCGTAACCGTCGTCCTCGCAATGACTTCCTTGCCGTTCAGGATAGTCATTTCGCCGGTTTCCTTGTTGATTTTAACCTTGTAGGTCCCCTTCTTCACAACCGTGCCGTTGACTGAAATATCGCGGTTGAGGGTCAGGGTCTTGGTGGTTTCGCTCGCCAGAGCTGAAGCGCCGAGCAGAGCCGTCATTGTGAGACCAAGAAAGAGATTCTTTCCGAAGGAACGCATAAAAACTCCCATAAAGTCTTCCGAAGATTACGGTATGGCCCATTCTCCCAGCTCGCTACTCCATACCGTTGTCTTTCGACGCTACCTATAACGCCGCTCAGCGGCTAAAAGTTTAAAAAAATTCCGAAGCTTTTGCCGGCCTTGCCGCAGGCGACCCGTTTCAAGGCAGGAGGGCGACTGCCGGCGTCACGACCGACTTGGGAATGAGCGCCGGGAAGTAAGCGACGACCTCTTCTACCTTGGGGCGCCCTGACCCGAACCCGGTCACGGTTGGCGGGCCGTTGAGGGCCAGCGGCGCAAGCTCTTTGGTAAATCGCTCGACGGCGGCTTGGTCCGCCGACCGGACGGCTACGCGCAAAACGACTTCAGGGATATCGTGCGACGGCTCGCCCGAAAGCCGCGGGCCGTGGCAGGCGTTGGCGCCGACGTACTCCGTCCAGATTTCATCGAATGCGAGCCCCAGGTCAGCCAGGCGCTGCCGCAGCATGGCGTCCGCCTGTCGCGCCTTGGCGTAGGCGTCGGGCCACGCATAAATCAGGCTGCCGACCGCCTTGTAACCGGCAAAGTAGCTGGCTGAAACCTTATAAAGCTCAGTTGCCGGACGCCCCTGGACGCCCCCCACGCGCACGCAGTCATCCCCTTCCTGCGTCAGCTGAATGGTCGTGAAGTCAGCGATGCAGTCCGGCGTGATGTAGGCCTTGGGGTCGCCCATCTCGTACACGAGCTGTTCCTTGACCGAGGCGACGGTGACGCGCCCGCCCGTGCCGGGGTGCTTGGTGACAAGGAAGCTGCCGTCTTCGCTCATTTCGACGACTGGAAAGCCAATGTTGGCGTAGTCGGGCATGGTTTCCCAATCCGCGAGACAGTTGCCGCCCGTGCACTGCGCGCCGCACTCGATGATATGTCCGGCGACCGTCCCGGCGGCGAGGCGATGCCAGTCGTCCGCGGGCCAGTCAAGCTCATGCATGCACGGCGCGAGGGCGAGGCCCGTATCCGTGCAGCGTCCGGTAATAATGACCTGCGCGCCCCGGCGGAGCGCCTCGACAATCGGTTGCGCCCCAAAGTAAGCATTGGCGCTTTGAATCCGCTCTCGGACGGCCGCCAGCGGCTCGCCGGTGTCGAGGTTTTCGAGCCGGTGGCCGGCGGCGAGAAGGTCGTCCAGGCAAGGCAGAAGGTCGTCTCCGGCGACAATCCCGATGCGCAGCCGATCAGCGAGGCCATGCTTGGCGGCGACCATCCGCACCGCCTCGGCGCACGCCTGCGGATTGACGCCGCCCGCATTGGCGATAACCCGAATGTTTTTCGTCAGGATGCGAGGCAGAATGCGATCCATTAGCGCCACGAAGTCGGTGGCGAAGCCAGCTTTCGGATTACGCGACTTTTGCTTTTGCATAATCGACATCGTGACTTCAGCCAAGTAGTCCAGAACGAGGTAATCCACTGGGCCGCCTTCGATGAGCCGCGCCGGCGCTTCCAGCCAGTCGCCCCAAAAGCCTTGCCCGCAGGCGATGCGAATGGTTTTCATAGATCGATTCCTGATAAAGATGGCGAAATCGCGCGCCGCGCCGGCGCGCCAAAGAGCGAGATGGACGATACCCAAACTTCAATCCCGAGGAAAAGCGGGGCGTCGGCTAGCCAGCGCCGGCGCTCCCCGAAATAAGCCACGCTATGCGCTCGCTTGGTTACTTTGGTCCCTTTGGCGGCGTTTACGCCCCGGAAACGCTCATGCCGGCTCTCGAAGAACTCGAGGCCGCTTTTCTCGAGGCGCAGACGGACGCCGAGTTCCAAGCCGACTTTCAGCGGCTGTCGGCTGAGTTTTCCGGTCGCCCGACGCCGCTGTTTCACGCCCGGAACCTTTCGCGGGAACTCGGCATCGAGCTGTATTTCAAGCGCGAAGACCTGCTCCACGGGGGCGCGCACAAGACCAACAACGCGCTGGGGCAGGCGCTGCTGGCCAAGCGCATGGGCAAGGCGCGCCTCATTGCGGAAACCGGCGCGGGGCAGCATGGCGTGGCGACCGCCATGGCTGGGGCGCTGCTGGGGCTGCGCGTCGAAGTGTACATGGGCGAAGTGGACATGGCCCGCCAGCAGCCCAACGTCTTCCGCATGAAACTGCTGGGCGCGACGGTGAAGCCAGTCAAAACCGGGGGGCGAACGCTCAAGGACGCCATCAACGACGCCTTGCGCGACTGGATGACCAACGTTCGCGCGACTCACTACGTGCTGGGGACGGCCGCCGGTCCGCATCCATTCCCGACGATGGTCAAATACTTCCAGCGCGTCATCGGCGACGAGGCGCGCGCGCAGATGCTCGAACGGCTTGGCCGCCTGCCCGACAAGGTCATTGCCTGCGTCGGCGGCGGCTCGAACGCCATCGGCATGTTCACGGCGTTTCTCGACGATGAAAGCGTGGAGCTGATCGGGGTGGAGCCGGGCGGGAAGGGGCTTGACACGGCGGCGCACGGCGCGGTGCTGGCGCGCGGCACGGTCGGAACGCTCCACGGCATGCGGAGTTACGTCCTGCAGGACGAGGACGGGCAAATTCACGAGACGCACAGCGTCTCGGCCGGGCTGGATTACCCGTCGGTCGGCCCTGAGCATGCTTATCTGAAAAGCGTTGGCCGAGCGCGGTACGACGCCGTCACGGACGACGAAGCCATCGCCGCCTTTCACTATTTGTCGCGGCGCGAAGGCATCATCCCGGCGCTGGAGCCGGCGCATGCCGTGGCCTACGCGTTGCGCGCGGCGCGGGACTGGCCGCCGGGGACGGTCGCGTTGCTCAACCTGTGCGGGCGCGGCGATAAGGACCTCCAGACGGTCATGGAGCGCGGCGTCGCTCCTGCGGGGTAGCGATCGCTATCCGAGGCAAGTCGCCGATTCGTGAAGTCGGGGCCAGAAAAAGCCCCTCCCCCTCGAGCTGGCGCTCGGGGCCGGTGGCCATTGAAGGCTGAGCTGAAAATCTTTGGAATGCCCCAGCTTGGCAAGCGCGACCAAGCTGATGACGAGCGCGCGGGGACGAACCCCATTGGCTCAAGGTTGTCCGCCGATGATCTTGTCCTAATTGCGTCGCGCCGCCATCAAAGGCGGTTCCCGCGCTCGACCTGAGAGGTCGGCTTGACCAGGGTTCGGTCGTCCACTACTGTGAGCGCCACAGGACAAGCTATTTTCCCGCTCCGGGCTGGCGAGCTTGATTCCCATAGCCCGCGCGCCTTGGCGCTTCCCTGCGCATCAAAGCCCCCCGATGCCTTTGTGACAGAGCGCGTTCTGAACGTTTGGAGTTCGATTTTGCGATGCCCGAAATAAGCCCAGACGCGCCTGCCGGCAAAAGATTGCTGGCTGCGGTCAAGCCCTTTGCCGAAGAGTCCCGTTACAAGAGCTGGCGGCACGTCGCCGTGACCTTTCTCCTGCTTGGCGCGCTGCTCGCGGGCGCCGCCGCGCTTCCCTGGTGGCCGGTTCGGCTGCTGTTGTCAATGACGGGCGGACTGGTCATGGTTCGGGCGTTTATTTTATTCCACGACTTCATGCACGACGCGCTGTTGTATCGCTCGCGCTTCGGCAAGGGGATTTTCTACGCCTTCGGCTTGCTGGCGCTGACGCCGCCGCGCTATTGGCGGCACACGCACAACTCGCACCATGCGCAGGTCGGCAAGCCGGTTTCGCAGCCGAGCGGCTCAATCCCGCTGGCGACTGCCGACGTCGGCGCGTTTCCTTTGATGAGCGCCGAGCAGTGGCGCGCGGCCTCCGCTTGGCAACGCCTTCAGTATCGGGTGACGCGGCATCCGGCGACGATCCTCGCGGCCTATGTGACGGTTTTCGGCTTCAGCTTTTGCGTCGTGCCGTTGATGAAGAGTCCCCGCAAGTACTGGGATGCGGCCCTGTCGCTGCTCGCGCACAGCGGGGTCATCGCCGTTCTGTGGGCGTTCGCCGGGTTGTCCGTCGCGCTCTTCGCTTTCGTGCTGCCTTTCGCGCTGGCCGCCGCCTTGGGCGCGTATTTGTTCTACGTGCAGCACACGTTCGAGGGGATGCAGGTTTTGCCGGGAGATCGCTGGTCATATAGTCAAGCTGCGCTTCAGTCATCGAGCTACCTCAAGCTAGGCCCGGTCATGCGATGGTTCACCGGTAACATTGGCTATCATCACATTCACCATCTGAACGCCCGCATCCCCTTCTACCGGCTTCCTGAGGCGCTGGGGGCGGTGCCGGAGCTGCAAGCCGCGGCGCATGCGGTTACGCTCCATCCGCGCGAAATCGTGAAGTGCTTTCGACTGAACCTCTGGGACGCGGAACGCCAGCAGCTCGTCAGCTACCGCGAGGCGACCCGCTCGCTCGCCGACCCGCTCCGCGCGCCCGCGATGCCTGGCTGATGCCTTGTCGGGCGCGCCAACGTCTTGCCGCCGCCTATGCCGCCGCCCGCGCCGCAAGCTGAAGACCTTCAGGTCGAGCTGCGCCAAGTTTGTCTGACGCGGGGGGCGACGGTTGTCCTCGATGGCGTCAGCCTGAGCGTCCGGCGGGGCGAGCTGGTCGCGCTCCTGGGCGCATCGGGGAGCGGCAAGACCTCGCTACTCAAGCTGATCAATCGGATGCTGGAGCCGACGGCTGGCGCGGTCGCGGTTGAAGGCCGTCCGACAACCGAGTGGGATCCGATTCGACTGCGGCGGCGCATCGGCTATGTGATTCAGGACGCCGGTTTGTTTCCGCACTACACCGTTGCTCGCAACATAGGGCTGTTGCTCGAGCTGGAAGGCCGCCCGGCTGCCCAGCGGCGGGCGCGGGTTGACAGGTTGCTGGAGCTGGTCGGGCTTGCCCCGGCGACTTACGCGGATCGCTTTCCCGCGGAGCTATCGGGCGGCGAGCGGCAGCGGGTCGGCGTGGCGCGGGCGCTGGCGCTTGATCCGGGGCTGCTCCTGCTGGACGAGCCTTTCAGCGCGCTCGATCCGGTTGTTCGGGCGCGGCTGCAACAGGAGTTCGCCGCGCTGGCGAGGGAGCTGGGCAAAACCGCGTTGCTGGTCACGCATGACTTACAGGAGGCGCTGCGCATCGGGACGCGCATCTGCCTGTTGGCGAACGGCAAGCTGGTCGCCGACGCCGCGCCGGATGACTTTCTCAGGCTGGACGCGCCGGAAGCGCGGGCGTACGCGCGGGCGGCCGGTCTTGGCGCTGCGCCCCAAGGCTGATGATGTGGCGGGAATTTCTCATCGAAAACCAAGCGGCTCTGCTGGTCGCCTGGCGCGAGCAGGTGTGGCTTGTCCTGGCGGCGACTGGGCTTGCCCTGGCGGTCGGCCTGCCTCTCGGGATTGCGGCCGCTCGGCTGCCGAAGCTGCGCGGCGCGGTCTTCATGGTCGTCAACATGGTGCAGACCGTGCCGAGTCTGGCGCTCTTCGGGTTGTTGCTACCGCTGCCCTGGCTAGGCGGCATTGGGGCGCGGACGGCGATTGTCGCGCTGACGCTCTACGCGCTGCTGCCGATTACGCGCAATGTCGCGACCGGCGTGCTTGGCGTTGAGCCGAGCGTTCGGGAGGCGGCCGAGGCGCTGGGGCTGACCAATTGGCAGCGGTTGCGCCACGTCGAGCTGCCGCTGGCGGCAAACGTCATCCTCGCCGGCGTTCGGACCGCCGTGACGCTCGCGGTCGGGACGGCGACGATTGCCGCCGCCATCGGGGCGGGGGGCTTGGGCGCCTTCATCTTCCGCGGACTGCGCCAAAACGACAATCGGCTACTCCTGGCGGGCGGCATCCTCACGGCGTCGCTGGCGTTGCTGGCCGACGCGGTCTTCGCAGGGCTTGAGCGGCAACCGCCGCCGGCGCCGCGCTCGATGCCGCGGCGCCTGGCGGCCTTCGTCGGGCTGGCGCTGATTTTCCTTCCCGTCGTCTGGAGCTATCGCGTCGCGCCGCCCGTCGTCGATCGCCGCCAGCGCCCAGTCGTGGTTGGCTCGAAGGATTTCACCGAGTCGGTCATCCTGGCGGAAATTTTGGCGCAGCGACTCGAAGAGCAGGGCGTCGTCGTCGAGCGGCGCTTCGAGTTGGGCGGCAACTTGGCGCATGAGTCGCTGCTGTCCGGCGCGATTGATGTTTACCCTGAATACACCGGCACGGCCTGGACCGCCATTCTTGGCGAGCGCCCGCTGACCGACCCACGGGAGGTTTACGCGCGCGCGCAGCGCGCCTACGCCGAGCGCTTCGGCCTGGCGATCGGTCCGCCGCTCGGCTTTCGGAACGACTTTGCGATTCTGGTTCGTCGTCAAACCGTCGCGGAGCGCCGCCTGCGGACGATTTCCGACGCCGCCCGCGCGCCGCTGCGGTGGCGGGCTGGGTTTGGGCAGGATTTCATGGCGCGAGCGGACGGCTATGCCGGATTTTGCGCGGCTTACGGCTTTCGCTTCGAATCGCCGCGCGAGATGGACTTATCGCTGACCTACCGGGCGCTGGCGGCAGGCGAGCTGGACATCATCGCCGGCAACGCCACCGACGGCCTCATTGCCGCGCTCGACTTGGTGGCGCTCGAAGACGACCTCCAGTATTTCCCGCCCTATCAGGCGGTCTATGTCGCCAGGCAGGCGGCGTTAGTCGCCGCGCCGCCATTGGCGGAGGCGATTCGCTCGCTTGACAACGCCATTGATACCGACGCCATGCGCCGGATGAACGCCGCCGCCGATGGCGCGCGTCGCGCGCCGCGCGAGATCGCGGCTGACTTTCTCGCCGCCCAGCCTTGGGAGGCATCGGGCGCGCCCTAGCCTTTGTCACACCCTAGCTTTTGGGGCCGAGATGGTGAAAGAATGCCGCGGCCCTATCGAGGCATAGAGTTAGCTCAGGCCAAGTCCCTTTTGCCCGCCAAGGAGATTGTCGTGCGTCGCTTTGAACAGGTCGCCTCCCGAATCCGCTGTCCCTTGCCTTGGCTGGGTCGCCCCTTCGCCTGGTCGCTGATGTCCTGCTTGTGGGCGGGATTGCTTGCCGGACAGCTTGCATTGGCGCAGTCGCCAGGGTCGCTCGACGCGGCCTTCGCGCCATCGGTTGCTGGCGGGGATACCGCCGTGTACGCCATTGCCGTGCAATCCGATGGGCGAATCGTCATTGGCGGCGGCTTTTCCCAGGTCAACGGCGCGGCGCGCAGTCGCATTGCCCGCCTCAACGCCGATGGCTCGCTCGATGCCAGCTTCAACCCCGGCAGCGGCGTCGGCGGCGATCTCTTTCCGGTCGTGCTTGCCGTGGCGCTTCAGTCGGACGGCAAGATTGTGATTGGCGGCGACTTTTCAACTGTCAACGGCATTGAGCGCCGTGGCATCGCCCGCCTCAACGCCGATGGCTCGCTCGATGCTAGCTTCAACCCCGGCAGCGGCGTCAGCGGCGGCATCTTTCCGACCGTCAATGCGCTGGCGGTTCAATCCGACGGACGGATCATCGTCGGGGGGGAGTTTGCCAGCGTCAACGGGGTTGCACGCAACAACATCGCCCGACTCAACCCGAATGGCTCGGTGGACACGAGCTTTAATCCGGGAACGGGAATCGGCGGCGCCGCTCCCTCGGTGCAGGCCGTGGCGATACAAGCGGATGGGCGCATTCTGGCGGGCGGGCAGTTTGCCGTCTTCAACGGGATCGAGCGCAACAACCTCGCTCGCCTCAACAGCGACGGCAGCCTGGATGCGGGCTTCAGCCCTAATGTCGGCGATACTGTCCAGGCCATTCTCGCGCAGCCGGATGGCAGGATCGTGATAGCCGGCTTTTTCACGAGCGTCAGCGGCGCCGGGCGCGGTCGCGTGGCGCGACTCAATGCGGATGGAAGCTTGGACACGGGCTTTGCCGCCGGAAGCGGCGTCGACGATGGCGTCGTCTTTGGCTTGGCGCTGCAACCGGACGGCAAAGTGGTCGTTGGCGGGAATTTTACAACGGTTGGCGGGAGCGGTCGGAATAGCGTCGCCCGGCTCGCTGCGAATGGCAGCTTGGATGCGGGATTTGATCCCGGAACTGGCGCGAGCGGCGGCTTTGTACGGGCGGTGGCGCTTCAAGCCAATGGGCGCGCGCTGTTGGGCGGCGATTTTACGACCGTCAATGGCGTCGCCCGCGCCGCGCTGGCGCGGCTTTTCGGCGGCGATGGCGGCAGCGCTTGCGCTTTCGCCATCGCGCCCGCCTCGGCGACGGTTGCCGCTGGAAGCGTCGCCGGGACGATTGCCGTCACGACCGGCGCCGGGTGCGCGTGGACGGCGGTCAGTAATGTGAACTGGGTGACGGTGACCAGCGGGGCGACCGGGAGCGGGAATGGGACGGTTAGCTACGCTGTCGCCGCCAATGCCGGCGCGCCGCGCGTCGGGACGCTGACGGTTGCTGGACAGACCTTTACGATCAACCAGGCTGGCGGGTGCACCTACGCCATCGAGCCGCAGACGGCGAGCATTCCGGCGACCGGCGGCGGCGGCGCCGTCGCGGTGACGACCAACGCGGGTTGCCCCTGGGGGGCGGCGAGCAATGTGGAGTGGGTCGTCATTACCGGCGGAGCGAGCGGCAGCGGCAATGGAAACGTTACTTACACGGTCGCTCCAAATCCGGGCGCGGCGCGCGCGGGGACGCTGACGATTGCCGGACGGGCTTTTACGGTCAACCAGGCGGCTTCCGGCGGCGGCGCGTGCGACTACAGCATTGCGCCCGCGTCAGTCAATGTCGCGGCAAGCGGCGCATCCGGGGCTGTGAACGTCATCGCCGGCGAGGGCTGCCCCTGGACGGCGATGAGCAATGCGCCTTGGCTGACCATCACTGGCGGGGCGAGCGGCAGCGGCAACGGGACGGTCAGTTACGCCGTCGCCGCCAATGCCGGCGCGGCGCGCAGCGGGACGCTGACGATTGCCGGGCAGGGCTTTGTCGTCAATCAGGCGGCGACCATCGGGTGCGACTTCACGGTCGCGCCGCTGAGCGTGAGCGTTTCCGGCGACATCGTGCCGGGCGCGACGCTGACGGTGACGACGAGTCCGAGCTGCGCGTGGGAGGCGCGGGTGCGCAACGCGGACGCGCCGTGGATTAAGCTCATCAGCGCGCAACTGGCCGGTGGGCAGGTGGTAACGCCGC
>CALCKX010000092.1 GCA_937966115.1 uncultured Chloracidobacterium sp.
GGTCACGGTGACGATCTCCTGCGTCGCGGCGACCTTCAGGCCCACATCCACCACGGCGACTTGGTTGACCAGCAGCTCGATCCCCTGCTGGACATACTTGGCTTGCCCGGTCGCCTCGACGATCAGCTCATAGCTGCCAATTGGCAAGCTGCTGAACCGAAAGCGCCCCTCGCCGTCGGTTTGCGTCGTCCGGGTCAGCCCAGTGCGCAGGTTGCGGACTGTGACCGCAGCATTGCTGACCACGGCTTTGGACTCATCCGAGACCGTCCCAGTAATCGTTCCAGTGTCAAGCTGGGCCTGGCTTGCGGTCGCCAGCCCAAGCGCCAGGGCAAGCGCGCCAACCAGACGACCAATCCATTTCTTCATAGAGCATTCTCCTCTCGGCTTTGGGGAAGCAGTCGGCTTGATTTTTCAGTTAGGTTGCCGGCTTTTGTGAAGCCACACGGATGCAACTTTGATGCCAACGATTTTTTACATTCCAGACGGCGAGTCAGGCGCGGACGGAACCGCGTCCGGGCCCGCTGCCGCTGCGCGGCGACGGCGCGCCAGACCTATAAAGCCTTGAAAAGCAAGGGGGCGCCAGCGAGGGCGGCGAAGGCTCGGCCGCCGGGGCGACATCCGGTCAGGAAGCCCGGGCGCGCGCCCTGCCAAGTTTTTGGCAGGGCATCCAAAAAATTGGTTTTTCGCGTGGCGGCTAAAGGTCCGCCGCCTATTCGACCCACACGGAGAGACTCGCGGCTGGGAACGGGCTGTCCGTCGTCCCGCGCCGGACGAAGATCACGGTCGTGTAAACGCCCGGCTCATGCTTTGGAAAAGTCAGCTCGAACTTGAAGCGGCCGCGGCTGCCGACTTCAATTTCGCCGGTGGTGCCATCCAGGTATTGCGAGCCATCCGCGAGCCGGGGCTTGAGCAGACGTGACTTTTCAGGCAGGGCGTAGGCGCGCGGCTGGCGAAGCTGGTCCAGCGTCATGGGCTGTGGCAGCGGCTCGTGGTAAACCGACGCGCCATAAAAGCTGACCTCATCCGCATTGAGGAGCTGTCCGGTGACGGTCAGCCGCTCCGTCGGGCGCGCCTTCGTCGGGAGCGGGTCAAAGCGCGCGTAGCGACTCAGAAACTCCTGCGCCATGCGGAACTCCCTGCCAACAACGGCCACGCCCAGGCCGACATGGGTATGCTCTGGGTTGAGGATTGTCCGCCGGTGACCGTCATTCGGCGGCGTTTCATCGTGCATCATCTGATGCAGGCGCAGCGCGGCCGCTTTGACTTCGGCGAAGGTCGCGCGCGGCGACAGCCCCGACAGCATGGACACGTTCTCGGCGACATAGTCCGTGCCGCCGCGCAGGCCGTACCGCAGGTAGGGCAGCCAGCCGTCGCGGTTCCAGTGGCTGATGTAGTTGTACTGTGCCATATCGAGCGCATGCGCCTCGGCAACCCGGTTGGCAAGGTCATCAAGGGCAACCGGCGGGGCGCCGACGCGCGCCCGTTGTTCATTGATCAGCACAAGCAGCTCGCGCTGCAGGGCCGCGCTGTCGAAACTGGCGCCCGCCGGCGGCGCGGCGGCTTTTTGCGCCCGCGCGAGCTGTCCGCCGCCGAGCGACTGGAGAGCCAAGGTCAGAACGATCAGAGTGACAAAGCGCCAACGATGCATGATGTTTCCTACCATCCCAGCCGACTTCCGGCGCGGGCGACCTCCCAGTAAGCCTCCCAGTCATTGGCGCCGCCCATCGAGCCAATGAGGTTGCTGCGGGCGATGTCGCCGTTTGCGCTGATGTCAGCGAGCAGTTGGCTGGCAAGCCGTCGGTCGGCGGCGCTGGCGCATAGCGCGCTGGCCAGCCATATCAGCGCCAATGCGGCCTATCTGAGCCGAAGGCGGCGAAAGCCGCTTTTTTGACTTTCCCTAGTTATGGGTCCTAGTCATGGGCAAGGCACGCCTCCTTTGCCGCGCCATGGCTGCCGTGTCAATGGCGGACCAGCGCTTCGCGAGATGCGGGTCCTTGCAGAAGTTACTCATGAGCTACCCCTGGCGGCGGTTATTTACACGGTTACTTATACAGGAGACCGGCGCGCTTGTCGCTTGTCGGAACTCGAGCGGTTTTGAAAAAATCGGCGAGCCCGCCGCGTCCCCGATGCCGGCGACCGCAAGGCGCGCCTGCCCGCAGGTTGCGACGGCGGCGGCGAGGCGGCGGAGAAGACCCAGCGCCAGCCTCGGCAAAGCCGGATTTGCAATCGTTGTCGGCAAGATTACCATTGAAGCATTTCTCTAAGGAATGACCTTTTGAAAGCCCATGCCGGATGCGGAGACCAGCTCGCCACCATATCGCCCCCTCGACTCGCCCCAGGCTCGCGACCAGCTCGCGGCCACGCTGATCGCCCAGATCGAGCCGCGCCTGATCGCCATCCGCCGCGAGCTACACCAACACCCGGAGCTGTCAAACCGCGAGGTTCGGACAGCGCGCTTTCTTCTCCACCGCCTGCAGGAGCTTGGCATCACGGATATCCGCGCCAACGTCGCCCACCATGGCATCGTCGCCACGATCCGCGGCAGGCGTCCCGGCCGGGTTGTCGGCATTCGGGCCGACATGGACGCGCTGCCGATTGACGAGCCGCCCGGGCTGCCCTTCGCCTCGGCCACGCCGGGGGTGATGCATGCGTGCGGCCATGACGTGCACATGACGGTCGCGCTTGGCGCGGCCGAAGTCCTGGCGCGGATGAGCCAGCGCTTCTCCGGCGCGGTCAAGCTCTTCTTCCAGCCGGCTGAGGAAGGGCCGCCGCCGGGCGAGGAAGGCGGCGCCAAGCTCATGATTGCCGAAGGCGCGCTCGACGCGCCGCGCCCCGACGCCATCTTCGCCCTGCACTGTTACCCGCCGCTCGAAGCCGGGCGGCTCGGCTACAGCTCGGGCGTGATGATGTCGAGCTGCGACCGTTTCACCATTGCGATTCGGGGCAAGATGGCGCACGGAGCCTATCCGCACCGGGGCGTGGACGCCATCGTGGTCGCCTCCACCGTGGTCATGATGCTCCAGACGATTCGCAGCCGGATGATTGACGCCCAGCAGCCGATGGTCTTGACCATCGGAAAAATGCAGGGCGGGCGGCGCTACAACATCGTCGCGGATGAAGTCGCGCTGGAAGGCACGGTGCGCGCCTTTGACGAAGCCGCGCGGGCTGAGACAGAGGCTCTCATCCATCAAATTGTCTCGAATGCCGCGGCGGGCAGCGGGGCCAGCTACGATATTCAGTACGAGCGCCTGGTGCCGCCGCTGGTCAACGACGCGTCGCTGGTCGCGCGCCTGGCGCCGACCCTGCAGCGGGCGTTTGGCAGCGAGCGCGTCATCGAGCACGCCCCGCGGATGGGCGCCGAAGACTTCGCCTATTTCGCCCGCGAAGCGCCGGCGATGTTTTTCTCGCTGGGCGTCTCGAATCCGGCGGCCGGCATTGGCGGCGACATCCACACGCCCAAGTTCGCCGTGGATGAAACCTGCATCGCGACCGGCGCGCGGGCGCTGACGGCGCTGGCGCTCGACTTCCTCATGGCGGACTCGTAACCTCTCAGCCAGCAACCTCGGGGCGGCGGGTCTTCCGTCTCGTTTCCCACACCATTTGACGCGACACCCAGGACGGGTGGCGGCATCGAGGTGACGGCCATGAACATGCAGTTTTGGGAATCCACCTTTCCCAAGGCCGAAGCCCTGGCGGTAGCTGGACTCGAACCCTACGCCTTTGCCTTGTTGTCACGCTGGAAACAGGCTGTCGAGGACGGCTTTGCCTTGCCCTTTCTCGAAACCAGGAAGCTCCCCGCCCGCGAGGCGCTGGAAGAGCGCGGCTTTCTCATCATCGGCTCGGTCGGGGCGCTGGTGGTCGGCATGAACCACCTCGTCATCGTGGCGGTTGGCAGCCTCGAGCATTCTGACACCTACTGGAGCGTCAACGTCACGCCGCTGTTTCCAGAAGCGTTTCACCCGCCGGCGTATCCGTGATGGACGTCCCCAATCGCCGCTTCCAATGGCCATCCCCGCCCGCTGACCACCGAGCGGCGCTTATCGTTCGGGCGAAAGCGCGCTAGATTGGCGCCACAGAGCCAGGTTTAAGTCCCACTGAGCGCAAGGCGGGCCGCCGGACTCGGTCGCAAGGCGCTCGTCGCTTCTTTCCTCGCATGTCAGCACGCTCGAGCAAGACCGAGGCCCCAGCCGCGCCGGAATACCCGCTGCCGCATGACTTGGACGCGGAGCGTAGCATTCTGGCCTCGATCCTGCTTGACAATGACATGTGCCACCAGGCGCTCGAGCTGCTCAAGCCAGAGGATTTTTTCCGCTCGAGCCATCAGCAGATTTTCGACGGCATGCGGGAGCTGTCGGAAACCAGACAGCCAATTGACCTGACGACGCTGGCGGCCACCCTGCGGCAGCGCGGACAGCTTGACAGCGTCGGCGGCGTCACCGCGCTTTCATCGCTGCTGGACGCCTATGCGCTGCCGTCAAATCTTGAAGCCTACGCCAAAACGGTCAAGGACAAGTCCATGCTCCGGCGGGCGCTGGAAGTTTGCCAGCAGGGCATCGCGGCCTGTCGGCGCGGCGACAAAGAGGCCCACGCCATTCTGGATGAGCTGGAGCGCGAAATTTTCGAGGTGGGCGAGGCGCGCATCCGCCAGGGCTTCGTGCCGGTGGCCGAGGTCGCCCGCAGCCAGCTTCACCGCATTGAAACCGCCCAGGAAAATAGCGGGCGGCTCACCGGACTGGGCACGGGCTTCACGGATTTCGACCGACTGACGAACGGGCTACAGCCGTCCGACCTCATCATCGTCGCGGCGCGCCCCTCGGTCGGCAAGACGGCCTTTTGTCTCAACATCGCGCAAAACGCGGCGGTCGAGGATGGCAGGCGGGTCGGCATTTTCTCGCTCGAGATGTCGAAGGAATCGCTCGTCATGCGCCTGCTGTGCGCCCAGAGCCGCGTGGACTCGCAGCGCATGCGCAGCGGCTATTTGACTCGCGATGAGTGGAAAAAACTGGCCGAAGCCCTGGAAGCCCTCGCCCTGGCGCAGATTTTCATTGACGACACGCCAGGGATTTCGGTGGCTGAAATGCGCGCCAAGGCGCGGCGGCTCAAAGCCCAGCAGGGCGGGCTGGACCTGCTGATCGTGGATTACCTGCAACTCGTTCGCGGACGCGGGCGGCTTGAAAATCGGCAGACCGAGGTCTCGCAGATTTCGCGCGATCTGAAAGGGCTGGCCAAGGAGCTCAACGTGCCGCTCATCGCCCTCTCGCAGTTGAGCCGCGCTTCGGAAGCCCGCGCCGACCACCGCCCGCTGTTGTCGGATTTACGCGAAAGCGGCAGTATCGAGCAGGATGCGGATGTAGTCGCCTTCATTTTTCGGGAAGAAATGTATAACCCGACCGAAGACAACGCCGGACGGGCCGAGCTTATCATCGCCAAGCAGCGCAACGGGCCGACGGGGACGGTCGAGCTAGCGTTCATCAAGCCCTGCACGCGCTTTGACAACGCCTGGGGAGAGCATCTATGAAGCGTCAGCCAGCGCCCGCGCGCTAGGCTTCAGAGTTTCACGCTGGCAAGCCCTCCCTGCCGCGCCGACTTAGCGGAGTTGACCTATGGAAACCGCGTCACGCCCGATCTGCTGTCGCCCCATCGCTGGCGACGAGCTTGCCGCCCAGCTTTCGACCATTAGTCACTGGAAGGTTCAGGGCAGCCTGATCAAGTCGCGCTTGCTTTACGTGCAAATGAAGCACGGCATCGCAACTCTCAAGCGCCTCCTGCAAAGTCTCGGCGCAGGCGACCGCGCCGCGCTCACCAAGACGGTTTTTGTCGGCGAATGGTATGAGCTGGGCCTGCTGGCGCGACTTGACGCGGCCATCCTGGCGGAGCTTGGCGCGACAACGCCCAACCTGCTGGAGGCGCTCGGCGCATTCTCGGCCGAGCTCAACATCGGCGGCACGTATGAAAGCCTCCTCCAGCGCGATGTCGAAGGCTTTTTCCAGCTTGCGGCCGTGGTGTCGCCGACCTTCCAGACCTTTGGCAGCGCCCGCTATGAGCCTGAAGCCACAACCGGGGCCGTGCGCGCCGGGACGGTCTGCCTGGCCTACGACACGCCGCCGCCATCGCAGTACTGTCAGTCCGGCATCGGCTACTTCAGGCGCGCCGCCGAACTGTGCGGCGGCATCGATCCAAAGGTCGCCGTCACGAGCTGCCGCCGCGAAGGCGCGCCGGAATGCCGGTTTAGAATCACGTGGCGCCCCGGCGACTCCTCCACCGTGCCGATGTAGGCCTTCCGCGCGCCCAGCTTTGACGACCAGGCGGCGCGCTTCATTGAATTCCGCTCATGCAACGGCATCACCTGTGCGAGCTGCGCCGGTCGACGATTCACGGCTGGGGCGTTTTCGCGCTTCAGCGGATCGAAGCTGGAACGCGCATCATCGAATACAAGGGCGAGCGCATCAGCCGCGCCGAGGCCGACCGTCGCTATGCGCGCAAGCTGGAGCAGACGACGCATACGTTTCTTTTCATCATTGACGAGCAAACCGTGCTTGACGGCGGCCGCTTCGGCAACCTGGCGCGCTATATCAACCATGCCTGCGAGCCAAACTGCGAGAGCGTGCAGGAAGCCAACGGGCGCGTGTTCATCCAAGCCCTGACCGCCATTTCGCCGGGCGCCGAGCTGACCATGGACTACCATTTGCAAGTTGCCGACGGCGATCCCGAAACTTGGCGACGCGATTATCCCTGCCGCTGCGGCGCGGCGGCCTGCCGCGGGACGCTCGTTGGGGTCGCGCCCCGCTCCCCCGCCGGCGCCGCCCCGTAGCGCTTGCCCGCGCCGAGGCGGCCACCTTACCCCGAAGAGGCCCTGCTATGACCGATCTCGTCAGCGAACGCGCGCGGCGGGTCGAAATCCTGCTCATGGATTGCGACGGCGTGCTCACTGAAGGCTTTATTTTCCTGCTCCCGGACGGCGCCGAGCTTAAGGCTTTCCACTCGCAAGACGGTCACGGCCTCAAGCTCGCCAAGCGGGCCGGCATTCGGACGGGCGTCATTACCGGGCGCCGCTCAACCGCCTTGGAGCAGCGGGCCCGCGAAACCGGCATCGAGTTTCTCTGCCAGGCGGCCGGCGACAAGGCGCAGCATCTGGCGGAGCTGATGGCGGCGCACGGGCTGGCTTCCGAGGCAATCGCTTTTATTGGCGACGACCTGCCGGATGTGCCCGTCATGGAGCGGGTCGGGCTGGCTGTGGCCGTCGCCAACGCCGTTCCTGAAGTCAAGCAGGCCGCCCATTACATCACGACTCGAGCGGGCGGGCGCGGCGCGGTTCGGGAAGTCGTCGAGCTGATTCTCAAAGCCCAGGGTCAATGGAATCCCGAATTTTTGTTTTTCGCCTAGTCGCCCGCTTGGCCGCTTGCTGGCCGCTTCCCCTTGCGGGACGAAGCCCGCGCCGCCCGCGCGGCTTGGCAAGAGGCGCTACGCGACCGGCTTGCCCCTCGCGGCCAACCGCGCGCCGCGGATAGGCGCCAAGCGTCCCGGCAGATCGGGTTTGGAGCCGATGGCGCTTCCGTGGTATGTCGCGGGCGCGGCGCATCCGCGTCGAACGCTCTTGCTGAAAGGCTTTGCCATGAGTTCCAAACCGATTCGCGACTTCCTCGCCAACCCGCTGGATGTGCCGACGGCCATTCGTCAGCGGCGCTCGATCAAGATCTTCAAGCCGAACCCGCTGCCGGAAGGCGCTTTGCAACAGCTGATCGAGCTGACCGTCGCCGCGCCCAGCAGTTGGAATCTCCAGGACTGGCGCATCGTGGTTGTCCAGAGCGCCGAGCAAAAGGCTGCGTTGCAGGCGGCGGCGTTCAATCAGCCGATGGTGACCCAGGCGCCCGTGACGTTTGTCTTTGCCGCCGACGCCCTGGCCGGCAACGCCGACCTGACGCCGATTTTCGAGCAGGCGCTCGCGACCGGCGCCTGGAGCCAGGCCACGGTTGACTATTTCCGCAACGTCATCCCCAGCTTTCAGACGCAGCTTGGGCCGCTTCGCCGCGAGTACGCCGTGAAGGACGCGATGATTGCCGCGACCCACCTCGCCCTAGCCGCCGAAAGCCTTGGCTTTGCAACCTGCTTTATGAATGGCTGGATTGAGGAGCGCGTCAAGGCGGTCATCGGCGCGGCGGATGCCCCTGACCTCGCCATCGCTTGTCTCATGCCGGTTGGTTACGCCGCCGAGCCGCGCCGCGACCCCGGGCGCCTGCCGCTGTCCTTCAATGTCTTTACGGATCGGCTCGGCAACCCCTACGGCGCGGCGTAGGTCCTGGGCGGGCGCGGCGGGGACGCGGCTATCGCCCCCTTCCGCGGACGCGGCCCGCCCAAGCGGCGCCGTCAAAAACGCGCATTCAGGGCGGCGACGGCCAGCGCGCGCGGCTTGGCGAACGCGCAAAGCGACGCCCCGGAAGCCAGCCATTTACACCGAATAGCCCGGCGAGCGGCGCTTGATGTCAAGAATGATGGCGAAAACCATGCCCATGATAAGAATGAAGTGGCTCACCCCGCCCAAAGCGTCGGCAAAAGCGACGGTTAGCGTCCAGAAGACCAGTAGCGGGACGTAGGTCGCCAAGGCATAGGCGATGGCCATTCTCCAACTAATTTCTTTCCAGTTCATGACGACCTCAGCGGCGGCTGGCAAGCCAGCCGGCGCGGCGAACAACGACTCAATCCGGGAACGCGGTCGAGAATTTAGCCCCGGTCACATAGCGCGACTGTTTTTTGAAACACAAAATTGCCTACCAGCCGCGCGCAATGGGCCACCGATCAACCGCCCGCCCCTCGGCGACGACCCAGTACTGCTCGTGCTGCGCGGCAGTCAGACATGAGTGGTTCGGCGCGATGCGCAGGCGCGCGCCGACCGGCAAGCGGTCGAGCAGCGCCTGCTCCGGCACCGGAATGCGCCCGTGCTCCTGCGATACGGCGGCCACCCGCAGCCCCAGCGGCCGCCCCTCCATATCGCTGACCAGCCCGTAACCGCTGCGCGGAAAGAAATCCGCGGCGCCGATGTCCTTGGACAACGCAATCGCGCCAGCATCCGTCACCACTTTGCCCGCGCCGCGATGGACAATCGCCGTCAGCACGGTCAGCGCGCAGTCGTCGAGCGCGCACACGCCGCACTGCGCCTGAAAGGCGTCGAAGAAGACGTAATTGCCCGGACGGACTTCAAAGTTGGGCGGCAGCGGCGCGTCCAGCGCCGCGATGGTCGGCGTCGAGCCAATGCTGATGACGGGGACTTCAAAGCCCAGGCGCTCCAGCTCGGCGGCGACGCGCCGCATGCGGTCGCGCTCCAGCTCAGCCACGGCGCGGCGCTCCTCCGCGGCGCGCGCGGCGTAGGATTGCCCGGCATGCGTCAGAATGCCGGCCAACGTCAGCCGCTTGGCGGAGGCGATGGCGCGCGCCGTCCGCGCAATCCGCGCCGCGTCGTCAAAGGGCAGCCCCGTCCGACCGTCGCCGCAGTCAATTTCGAGCAACGCATCCAGCGTGACGCCCGCCGCCGCCGCCGCCGCCGACAGCGGCGGGGGAAGCTCGGGGTCGTCAGCGATGACGGCCAGCCGCCGGACGCGCCGCGCCAGCTCGCAAGCGCGCCCAAACTTGCCCGGCTCGAGCGGCACCGCGTAGAGCAAATCGTCAAAGCCGGCTTCAGCGAAGGCGAAGCCTTCCGCCAGGGTCGAGATCGTGACGCCGCCAAACCACCCGGCGACTTGCCGCTTGGCGATTGCCGCGCATTTGTGCGTCTTGACGTGCGGGCGCAACCGCGCCCCGAGGCGCGCGACATGCGCGCTCATCCGCTCGATGTTGCGCGTCAGGCGCTCGAGATCGAGGAGCAGCGCCGGCGTTGGAAGCGTCAGCAAATCCGCCGGGAGGTCGGACAAGCGGTCGATTGTCACAGGTCAAACCGCAGATGCAGCTCGCGCAACTGGGCCGGCTCGACGACGCTCGGCGCGTCGCACATCAAATCCGTGGCGTGCGCCGTCTTCGGAAACGCGATCACGTCCCGGATGGAGTCCATGCCCGCCAACAACATCACCAGCCGATCGAGGCCGAGCGCGATGCCGCCGTGCGGGGGCGTGCCGTAAGTCAGCGCGTCAATGAAGAAGCCAAAGCGCTGACGCGCCTCCTGCTCGCTGAAGCCTAGCGCGCTGAAGACTTGGCGTTGCACATCGGCGCGGTGAATACGAATCGAGCCGCCGCCGATTTCCACGCCGTTGAGGACGAGATCGTAGGCCCGCGCGCGGACCCAGCGCCACTGCTCCGGGCCGGCCGCCAGCAACGGTAAATCCTCTTCGCGCGGAGAAGTAAAGGGATGGTGCATGGCGCGCCAGCGGCGCTCGTCGGCGTCGAACTCGAACATCGGGAAGTCCGTCACCCAGAGAAACGCGAAATGATTGGGGTCGCACAGTCGCTCGCGCTTGGCAATCTCAAGCCGCAACGCGCCCAAGCTGGCCGCCACGACGGCCTGCGACCCCGCGACGATAAAGACCATGTCGCCGACCTGCGCCCCGGTCGCGCAAGCGATGGCGCGGGCGGTTTCCTCGCCCAGGGACTTCGCCAGCGGCGACGGCGCGCCCTCCGCCAAGACCTTGAGATAACCCAGCCCGCCCGCTTTGTAGTCCTTGCGCAGCCAGTCGGCGAAGTCGTCGAGCGCCTTGCGGCTGTAGTCAGCCTTGCCTGTCGCCACAATCGCCTTGACGCAGCCGCCGGCCTCGAGCGCCATCTGGTAGGGAGGGAAGCTCGCCGCGCGGACCACCTCGGAGATGTCCTGTAGCTCCATGCCGAAACGAATGTCCGGCTTGTCCGAGCCAAAGCGACGCATGGCTTCGTCGTAGGTCAGGCGCGGCAGCGGCAGCGACACGTCAACCCCGCGCAGCTTGGCGAGCTCCGCCATCAAGCCTTCGATGATGGCGAAGAGTTCCTCGGCTTGGGGAAACGCCAGCTCGACATCGAGCTGCGTGAACTCCGGCTGGCGGTCGGCGCGCAGGTCTTCGTCTCGAAAGCAGCGGGCGATTTGGTAGTACCGGTCGCACCCGCCGATCATCAGCAACTGCTTGAAAAGCTGGGGCGACTGCGGCAGCGCGAAGCAGCTCCCCGGATGCGTCCGGCTGGGGACGATGAAATCCCGCGCCCCTTCCGGCGTCGAGCGAATAAGAAACGGCGTTTCCACTTCGAGAAAGCCATGGCCGTCCATCCAGCGGCGAATGGCGGCGGTCGCCCGCGCCCGCAAGCGCAGGTTGGCCTGCATGGTCGGCCGGCGCAAATCCAGGTAGCGGTACTTCAAACGGATGTCCTCGCCCGCCAGGGTCGAGGTTTTTTCCTCGTCGAGGGGCAACGGCGGCGTCTGGGCGTCGTTAAGAATCCGCAGCTCGTCGGCCTGGATTTCGATTTCGCCGGTCGCCATCTTGGGGTTGACGGCTTCCGGCGCGCGGCGCGTCACGACGCCGCGCACCGCGATGACATACTCGGCCCGCAGCGGGCGCGCCTTCGCGTGCGTCGCCCCATCGCCGCGCGCGCTGTCAAACACCACTTGCACGAAGCCGCTGTGATCGCGCAGGTCCACAAACGTGGCCGTGGCGTGGTCGCGCCGCCGGCCGACCCAGCCCATCAGCGTCACCGTTTGACCAACTTCGGCGTCGCCCAGCGCGCCGTTGAGGTGGGTTCGCCGCCAGTCTCCAAGATAATCGAGTGTCGCCATGCCTATCCTTCGCCGCTTTGCGCAAGGAGCTTCGCCACAAGGCCCGTCCATCCGGTTTGATGGCTCGCGCCCAGACCAGCGCCAGTATCGCCGTGAAAGTATTCGTAAAACAACACCAGATCGCGCCAGTGCGGATCGTGGTCGAAGCGCTCCATGCCGGGATGACGATACACCGGGCGACGCCCCGCGCCATCCCGCAGAAAAATCCGCGACAGCCGGCGCGAGAGCTCCGCCGCCACTTCCCACAAGGTCATCATCTGCCCCGAGCCGGTCGGGCATTCCACCTTGAAGCTGTCGCCGTAGAAATGATGAAACTTCTGGAGCGACTCGATGATGAGAAAATTCACCGGAAACCAAATCGGCCCGCGCCAGTTCGAGTTGCCGCCAAACATCGGGATCGTGGACTCCGCTGGGTCGTAGTCCACGCGGTATTCCTGCCCGTCCACGCGCAAGACGTAGGGATTGGCCAAGTGATAACGCGACACCGACCGGATGCCGTGCGGCGCGAGAAACTCGCTCTCATCCAGCATGACGCGCAGGATGCGGCGCAGTTGCGAGGTATTCGGCAGCGAGAGCAACTGCTGCACGACGTTCCCCCGCTCATCCACCGAGACGATGCTGTTGACGAGTTCGGGACGGTTGCGCACAAACCAGTCCATGCGTCGCCGGAAACCGGGTAACTGCTCCAGCCACCAGCTTTCCATCATTTGCACGGCGAAGAGCGGGATCAGCCCGACCAGCGACCGCACCCGAAGCTGCAAGCGGCGACCGTCGGGGAAGGCCACGGCATCGTAGTAAAACCCGTCCCGCTCGTCCCACAGCGAGTCGCCCTCCGCGCCCCCCCGGTGACTCAACGCATCGGCGATGTAGAGAAAATGCTCATAAAACTTGCTGGCGACATCTTCATAGACGATGTCGGAGCGCGCCAGCTCGAGGGCGATGGCGAGCATGTTGAGGCAATACATGCCCATCCAGCTCGTCGCGTCCGACTGCTGAAGCGTGCCGCCAGTGGGCAGCTTGGCGCTCCGGTCAAAGACGCCGATGTTGTCCAGCCCGAGAAAGCCGCCCTCGAAAATGTTGCTGCCATCGGCGTCCTTGCGGTTGATCCACCAGGTGAAGTTCAGGAGCAGCTTATGAAAGACGCGCTCCAGAAACGCCGTATCGCCCTTGCCAGCGCGCTTTTTCTCGATTTTGTAAACGCGCCAGGCGGCCCAGGCGTGCACCGGCGGGTTCACGTCGTCAAAGGTCCATTCATACGCCGGGAGCTGCCCGTTGGGATGCATGTACCACTCGCGCAGCATGAGAATGAGCTGCTGCTTGGCGAACTCGCTGTCCACGAGCGCCAGCGGCACGCAGTGAAACGCGAGGTCCCAGGCGGCGAACCAGGGATACTCCCATTTGTCCGGCATCGAGATCACGTCTTCGCAGTGCAGATGAAGCCAGTTCCGGTTGCGCCCCTGGCGGCGCGCCGCCGGCGGCGGCGGCTGGAGCGAATCGCCGGACAGCCACTGATCCACTTCGTAAGCGTAAAACTGCTTGGTCCAGAGCAGGCCGGCGAACGCCTGCCGCATCACGTTTCTCGCATCGGCGGAGAGCGTTTCGGGAATGCGCGCGGCATAAAACTCGTCGGCTTCCGCCTGGCGCTCCGCCAGGACGCGCATCGCCGGCCCAAACGGCTCGCCGCGCAGCGTTTCGGGGTCATAGTTACACAGCCGCAACCAGATGGTCGCCGCCTCGCCGCTGTCCAGCTCAAAGCGATAGTGCGCAGCGGCCTTCGTCCCGGAGCGAGCGGGGTTGACGGCTTCCGCCCGACCGTTGACGACGAAGTCGTTGATGCCGTCCTTAACGTAGGGCGTCGGGTTCGGCACGCCGTAGAGCCGCTCCAGGTTGGTTTCGTTTTCCGTAAACAGCAAGCTCGGCCCGTCAGCGCAGTAGAGCCAGCGGTTGCCCAGCGTCGGGTGGTCGCACGCCATGACGCGCGCGCGCCCTAAGTCGGCAATCTGGCGAAGGTAGGGCTTTTCGCCCGGCATCGGCTCCCATGACCACGTGTTCCGAAACCAGAGCGTCGGCAGGACGTGAATCGGCGCGCGGTCGGGGCCGCGATTGACGATCGTGATGCGCGCCACGATGTCATCCACATCGGCCTTGGCATACTCCACGAACGCGTCAAAGTAGCGGTCGTCATCAAAGACCCCGGCGTCCAGCAGCTCGTATTCCGGCTCGCGGCGCGAGCGGAGGCGCCCGAAGCGCGTCAGCGTTTCATAGGGGAAGCGCGCCTGCGGGTACTTGTATAGCCATTTCATGTAGCTATGCGTCGGCGTCGAGTCGAGGTAGAAGTAATACTCCTTGACATCCTCGCCATGGTTGCCCTGCGGGCCGGCGAGGCCGAACAGGCGCTCCTTCAGATGCGGATCGCGCTCATTCCACAGCGCCAGCGCGAAGCACAGGATTTGCCGCCGGTCGCAGATGCCGGCCAGCCCGTCCTCGCCCCAGCGATAGGCTTTGGAACGGCTGTGCTCATAGGGAAAGTAGCTCCAGGCGTCGCCGTGGGGGCTGTAATCCTCGCGCACCGTGCCCCAGGCGCGCTCGCTCACGTAAGGGCCCCAGCGTTTCCAGTGTTTCACGCGAGCGGCTGATTCCTCGAGCCGCAACTCTTCAGCGGTAGGCATATGGACGATGGCCCTCTAGCGCAGGATTCTCGCAAGGCGCGCGGCCGGCGCGGGGGCGCAAGCTATCACCAAGCGCGCGAGCGACAAAAGCCTTTCACGTAAAGAGCCGGGCGCGCCGATTCCCCGGCTCGCGCTGGAGCGCCGCATCTAGCGCCGCCGCCACCGCGTCCCGGTGGTGGTCCAGAACAAGAAAGACCTCCCGCTCCTGCCCATCTTGCGACAATCGCACGCTGAGCGGCTCGCCGTCGCTGTCCAGGCGAATATCGCAAACGCGGACGGTCAGCAGCTCCGCGGGCGTCGCGCCCGTCGCCTGACGGAAAAGCGCGCCGGCATCCCCCAAAGCCGCGCCATCCGCGTCCAGGCTGGCCACGTCGCGGGCGGCGGAAGCCTGCTCGGCCGCCATTTTCATTGGCGGCAGCACGATGCGCGGGCGGCGGCGGCGGCGGCGGCGCTTGCTCCAGGAGACCTGCGAAGCTCCAAGGACGAGTCCGACAATGCCGCCAACCAGCCAAACGAGCGGCGCGTTTTCCTCGCTGATATAGTTGACGAGCAGGTAGCCCGCGATAACCGCGACGCCGACGCCCGCCCCCGCCCCGCCCGCGACGAAGGCAAGGGCCTTTCCAAGGTTTTGCAGGCGCATGACAGCGACTCACCTCAGCGAGGTCAGCCGAGTAAACTCCGTTACCGCCCGGGCGGCGCAATCTTCAATCGAGACGCCGTCAAAGTAGTTCCCGACTAAAAAGAGCGGCATGCCGGCGAGCGTGGCGTCCAGGCTTTCGACGAGCGCGGCATGACCCACCCTTGGCGAGGGAAGCGCGTTTGTCCGAAAAACTGACTCGACGATGTCCGTCGTCGCGATGCCAAGCGCGGCGGCGATGCGTTGCAGCTTGCCTTCGGCGTCGAGCTTGCCCGGCTTGAAATGGAACGCGAAGCCGCGCCAATTGGCGTCTGGCACGACATCGCGGGACACTGCTGAATAAAACAAATCATCGCGCGCAATCAAGCCGGCGACCTCCGGCAGCTTGACGGCCGCCCGCGGCACGAGAACGCCCGCCGTCTCGATGGTCTCGACGCGAATCCGCGAGAGCTTTTCCGACACCGACGGAAACGCATGGCGCAACAACTGCGCGGCGACATTGGCTGGCGTCGCCACGACCAGCAGCCGCGCCTGGTAGTTTTCTCCGGTCGCGGTGGTCACCTCGAAGCCGGCGTCGGCGCGCTCGACGCCAACCGCCTCGCTCCCCGTCGCCAGCGTCACGCCCGGCTGCGCCAGCGCGGCGGCGACGATGCCCTGCAACCCCTGGGGCAGCGTGTAGGCGCGCCGCACGTCGGCACGCCGCGGACGCTTTTTGAACAGCATGTCGGCCGGAAAGGCGTCCGCCGCCTGGCACATCACGGCGTTGAAGGCCGGCGATAGCGCGTCGGCGTAATTTTTCGCGCCCAGCAGGCGCGTGTAGTAATCGGCGACGCTCAAGCCGGCCTTGCTCGTCCGCAGCCCGAACGGGAGATGCCACGCCGCCTCCAAGATATGGAGTTGCGAGGCGATGGACTTGACGCGGTTCGCCACCAGGAACTTGAAGCCGACCTTGGCGCGCGGGCGCAGCTCCGGGAGCAGGCCGCATTCCTCGATGACCGAGAGCAGCGTGCCGTAGCTGTTGTAGCAGGTGTGCGCGCCCAGCTCGGCCCAAAACCCGTCGCCCTTGGCGAAGCGGTGCGAGCGCAAGGCGCCGCCTGGCTCCGAGTCCTGCTCCAGGACAGTCGCCGACAAGCCGGCGCGGGCGCAACGGTGAGCGAAGGTCGTTCCCGCAATGCCGCTCCCAATGATGAGAACCGCGCCGTTCTTCACAGCTCGGCCTCGGCTGGATGGCAGCGAATGGCGATGTCGTCCCCGTCGAGGTCAACCTCCGCTTGGCCGCCCCTGGTCAAAGCCCCGAAGAGAATCTCGTTGGCGAGCGGCTGCTTGATTTTCTCGTGAATGAGCCGGCCCATCGGACGCGCCCCGTATTTCGCGTCAAAGCCCTTCCTGGCCAGCCACTCGACGGCGGCATCGCGCGCTTCGAGCGTCACCCGCTTATCGGCCAGTTGCGCGCGCGCCTCGTCGAGGAATTTCGTCACCACCCGGCGAATGTTTTCCATCGAGAGCGGCTCGAACACAATCCAAGCGTCGAGGCGATTCCGAAACTCCGGGGCGAACGCTCGCTCAACGGCTTGCTTGGTTCGCCCGCCGCCAGTCTCCTTCTTGAAGCCAATCGCGGCGGCGCTCATCTCCTTCGCGCCGGCATTGGTCGTCATAATGAGGATGACGTTGCGGAAATCAGCTTTCTTGCCGTTGTTATCGGTCAGCGTGGCGTTGTCCATGACCTGAAGCAGGATGTTGAAAATATCCGGGTGCGCTTTCTCAATCTCGTCCAGGACCACAACCGAGTACGGGTGCTTGCTGACGGCGTCGGTGAGCAAGCCGCCCTGATCGAAGCCGACATAGCCGGGCGGCGCGCCGATGAGCCGCGAGACGGTGTGCTTTTCCATGTACTCGCTCATGTCGAAGCGCAGGAACGTCACGCCCAACACGCTCGCCAACTGTTTCGCCAGCTCGGTCTTGCCAACGCCGGTTGGCCCGGAAAACAGGAAGCAGCCGACCGGCTTGGTCGGATTGCCCAAGCCGGCGCGGGAAATCTTGATGGCGTTGACGACTTGCGCGATAGCTTTGTCCTGACCGTAGATAACCGCCTTGAGGTCGGCTTCGAGCGTCTGCATCCGGTCGCGCTCGGCGGCGGACACCGACTTGGCCGGAACGCGGGCGATCTTGGCGACAATCGTCTCGATGTCTTGAGTTTCAACCGTCTTGGGCCGCCGTTCCGGCGGCAGCAGGCGCAGCGCGGCGCCAGCTTCATCCATGACGTCAATGGCCTTGTCCGGCAGGAAGCGATCCGTGATGTGCTTTGCCGACAGCTCCGCCGCCGCCCGCAGCGCCTCCGCGGTATACGTCACCCCGTGGTGCTGCTCATAAGCCGGCTTGAGCCCGGTCAGGATTTGCTCGGCTTCCTCCACGGTCGGCTCGCCGACTTCGATCTTTTGAAAGCGTCGCGCCAAAGCCCGGTCGCGCTCGAACGACTGCTTGTACTCCTGGTGGGTCGTCGAGCCGATGCAGCGCAACTCGCCCGCCGCCAGCGCCGGCTTGAGGATGTTGGCCGCGTCCATTGTGCCGCCGTTGACCGCGCCGGCCCCGACGATGGTGTGAATTTCGTCAATGAACAAAATCGCGTTCGGGCGTTTCTTGAGGGCTGCGAGCACCTGCTTGAGGCGCTGCTCGAAGTCGCCGCGATACCGCGTTCCGGCCAGCAACGCGCCCATGTCGAGCGCATACACTTCGGCGTCCTTGAGCCAGTCGGGAACGGCGCCGCTATGGATTTTCATCGCCAGCCCCTCGGCAATCGCCGTTTTGCCGACGCCCGGATCGCCGATGTAAATGGGATTGTTCTTGCGGCGCCGGCACAGCACCTGAATCGTCCGCTCCAGCTCGGTTCGGCGCCCGATGAGCGGATCAATGAGACCCTGGGCGGCGCGCTTGACGAGATTGACTGTGTAGGCCGCGAGCGGGTCGCGCGAGGCGGGCGCGTCCTCGACTTCCGCCTCGCCGGCGTCTTCCTCGGCGACTTTGCTGATGCCATGCGAGATGTAGTTGAGCACGTCCAGGCGACCGATGCCTTGCCGCTTGAGCAAATAGACGGCGTGGGAGTGCTCCTCGGCATACATCGCGGCCAGGATGTTGCCGCCGTCTATTTTTCGCTGCTCCGCCGCCTGCGCCTGGGCATAGGCGCGCTCCAGGACGCGCTGGAAGGCCGCCGTCTGCTCGGGCGGGCTGGGCGGCTGTCCAGCGGGCCGCTTCACCGGCTTGAGACGCTCGGCGAAAAACCGCTCCAGGTCGCGGCGCAGCGCGTCGAGGTCGCCGCCGCAGGCGCGCAGCACGTCAGCCGAGGTCGGGTCGTCCAGCAGGGCGAACAGCACGTGTTCCAGCGTGAGATACTCATGACCGCGCGCAAGGGCTTCATTGACGGCAGCGGTGAGCGCGGTCTGAAGGTCTTTCGTGAAGATGGCAGGCATTGGCATAGCGAATCAAAAGCAATCCCCAGGGGATGGGCGAAGCGAGTCAGACGGCTGGAGGCCGTTGTCTCTCAGCATAGAACGGCGACCGGCAGGGGCAAAAGCCCTGCGCGCCAGATCGTCCTCGACGCGACTGCGACGCCGAGCCACGGGCGCCAGGGCAAGGGGGCGGCAGCGTGGCCACCCAGATGCCAACCATCAGAGCGGCAACGCCGCCCAGCGGCAGCAAAGCGCTAGCGCAAAGGCGACGGGGTTCTCTCGCCAGTCGCCCCGGCGCAGCTTCCAGCCGACCCACAGGCCGGCGCCGAGCAACGGCGTCCCGGCAATGAGCGGGAGCGCGCCAAAAAGCCCGGACAGCCCCCCCTCGACGCCTTGCCCCCGCGGCTTCCGTCGGTTTTGACGCAGTCAATCCCCGCGCCGAGCAGCGGAAGGACCGCAACCAGCCAAGCCGCAATTAGCGCCAAGCCCAAGCGGCGGAGACGGTTGAGCGCAGCTCGGCTGACTAGTCGGTTGGCTCGATGGTGCACAAAAGCGGGAACTCGTTGGCGCGGGCGAGCTGGATGGTTTGCATCATCTTGGTTTCGGCGACCTCATGCGGATAGACGCCGGCCACGCCCAGCCCGCGCCGATGCACATTGAGCATGATGCGCATCGCTTCGGCTTCCGAGTGATGAAAGATATGCTGCAAGACATACACGACGAATGGCATGGTCGTGTAGTCGTCATTGTGTAACAGGACGCGAAACAGGGGGGGCTCCTTAGTTGTCGCTCGCTCTTCGACCAGCAGCCCTTCATCCCGCTCTGGCATGGGGTTCGGCATACGCAATCACCCGCAATGAGTTGACTTGACGCTCGACCTTGGGGACGCGGCTGCGCCTGATCGCGCGCAGCCGCAGGCGCCGGCGCAGCCCCTGGCGGACGCTGCCAGCCCGCGCGCCGCGCGCCGCCAGCGACCCAGCAAGAAGCCCGCCGCCAAGCTCACGACCGCCAGGGCAATCCAGTCTTGCATCTCATATTGCATCTCAAGCTCCTCGGCTCGCCGCGCTTCATATTAGCGCGCGGCGCGGCGCCTATCGCAACAACTCGCGTCGGACGCGCCACAGCGGGCAGATACAGTGCGCAGACAGACCGACGCGCTGGCTTTGGCCGGATATATTCAAATTGCGTAGCGCTTTTCCGCTTTCATCCCCCGTGGCGCTGATGCGCGAACGTGATGCATTGGTCAGACGCGTTTGCTAACGTGCTGGCTTGAATGTCACGTTCAACTTGGCGAAACCAGGCCCTGCGAGCCAGGAGGTTTCGCTCCGCCCACGATGCCCATGCCCGCCTTAGCCATTGACGCTCCCGTTCTTTCGCGCGCGCTGCCGTTCGGGGAAAACTTGCGGCACTTGCGCCGCTTCATCACCGTTTCCCTGACGCTGTTGCCCTTTTTGGCGAGCTTTCTGCGCGACCGGCGGCGCTGGATCAAGTGGGGCCCGCCGCGCGCGCTGACCGATGCGCAACATGCCCGCCGGGCCAAAAAGCTAGTGGACGCTTTTGCCCGGCTTGGCACTTCCTACATCAAGCTGTCGCAGATCCTGGCCGTGCGCGAGGACCTGGTGCCCAAAATTTACGCGCGCGAATTCGCCCGGCTGCTCGACCAAACGCCGGCGGCAGGGATGGATTACGTTAGCGCGGTCATTCGTCGCCGCACGGGGAAATCCCCGGACGAGCTGTTCAGCGACTTCGACCCCAACGCCATTGCTTCGGCTTCGGTCGGACAGGTGCATCGGGCGCGCTACAAAGGGGTGGATGTGGTCGTCAAGATTCGGCGCCCCAACGTGGTGGAAACGATTACGCTCGACAACGCGATTCTGGGGGCGCTGCTGGAGTGGCTGCGCCCGTTCTTCGGCGAGCATTATCTGTATCGCGGCTTTGAAACGCTTTTCACCGAATACAAGCGCATCGTCGTCGGCGAGCTGGACTTTCGCGAGGAGGCGCAGAACGCCGAGCGCCTGCGCGCTCAGCAGCCGCGGCACCCGCGCCTTGTCATCCCGGAAATTGCCCACGAGCTAACTCACGAAGACCTGCTGGTGATGGAATTCTGCGAAGGCGTGCGCATTGACGCGGTGGAGACCATTCGCAGCTATGGGCTTGACCTGGGCGAACTCGTCGAGGCATTGCTAGAAATCGTCTTCTCGCAACTGCTGGTGCACGGCTTTTTTCACGCCGACCCGCATCCGGGCAACATCCTGATCAACCGGCGCGGCGACATCATCCTGCTCGACTACGGCATGGTGGATGAGCTAGACCCGATGACGCGCGACCGCTTCCTGGGGCTGATTCTGGCGGCGAATGCGAACCAATACGATGAAGTCGTCGCCAAGCTGTACGAGCTGGAAATGGTCGATCCAAGCGCGCCAGCGGAGCAGCTCGCCTATGTGACGGAAACGATC
>CALCKX010000093.1 GCA_937966115.1 uncultured Chloracidobacterium sp.
CAGGAGGGTTAGCTTGTCCACCAGCGGCGTCTGCGATTGCCGAATCAGGGCTGGCGTCACTTCCTCGGGCATATCGCCTTCTTCCGTGACGCTTTCAACCCGGTTCGACTTCTTGCGGAAGTGCATCAGGACCTGGTTGACAGCGATTCGGTGCAGCCAAGTCGTGAAAGCGGCTTCGCCGCGAAAGCTGCCGAGCTTGCGAAGCACCTGTATGAATACCTCATGCGTCAGGTCTTCGGCGTCGTTGGGATTACCGGTCATGCGCAGACAAACCGCATAGACCCGCCGGTAGTGGCGGCGATACAGCTCCTCGAAGGTTTCCGTCGTCGCAGCGTCTTCCGCGGGCGACAGCGTGGCCGCGGCTGGAACCGGCGCGCCATCTAGCAGGACGCCTTCAAAGCCCAGGTCCGCATCCAATCCAGACAGGTCCGGCTCGGAATCAAGCTCGCCAGGCGAATGCAAAGCTTCCTCAAAGCCGGAAGGAGCGGCGGTCAGGGCGGAGGGTTGATTCAATGCGACTGAGAATAAAGCGTCTTCGGCTGATAAGCGGCACATCTTGAGAAGCCCCCTGTTATAGTGGAATCGGCAATCGCTAGCTCCATATCAAGACAACCCGCGTGCCAAAGTTCCCGGAAGATGCGCCGAAAAAACGCCAAGCCCTTCTTTTCAAGGATTTGGAAAAAGCAAGCGGCCCGTCGCCGACCGCGCGGCGAGAGCCGCCGGCGCGCGAAGCGCACGATTTCGTGTAGGGGCGCTGGTTAGCGCAGGCCCGTGCTAAACGTAATCGTCGGACCAAAAATCAGCCCGTTCAGGAAGATGCGCCGCTGCGCCCGCCAAATCGCCCGGTAGTGCGGGTCGTCGGCGAACAGAATGACGTGGCCCGCGCCAAGCTGCTCCTCGATCACCTGCGCCGTGTCGCGCGCAAAGCGCTCCGTATTCTCTTTCCAGGCAAAGCCGGCCAGCGGCGTCGAGTTTTGGATAGTCAGCACATTGGCGCCGGTTTTTGAAGGGCGGAAGAAACGCTGACTGAGCAGCGCCGGCATTTCCGGCTGCTCGTGGCTGAACGTAAGAAAATGCTCGCGGTTGACGACTGCCCGGAAGATGGCGCCTGGCAGCGGCAGCGGCGACTTGGCGAAGGCAGCATCGGCCGGCGAGCGCCGGTCGGGAACCGGCGGCGCGGCGGGCTTCGCGTCCTTCGCCTTCGATTTTTTACGGCTCGCCTCGCGGTAGCGCGATGGCTCGCTGGCCGCGCTCGCTTCCTCCGCCGGGTCCGCCGCCCTGTCGGCTGCCGCTGGCGCGGCGGCGGACTTCCCTTGCTCGCCCGTTTCTTCCTCGCCCGTTTCTTCCTCGGCGGCGTCGAGCAGGCGCGCGCTCGTCAAGTCAACGTCCTTTTGGGCGGCGAAAGCCGCCGCGCCGCCCAAGCAAATCAGCGTGCCGCCCTCGCGGCACCACAGCTTGAGCCGCTCGATGCCCTCCTTGCCGAAAGCCCGCCGGTACGCGCTCGGCGAGCCATCCGGCAAAATGAGCGCGTTGAACTCGCCGAGGCGCAAATCGAGGAAGGTGTCAATCGTGATCGGCGTGAACTCGACGCCAATATCGTTGGCAAGCATGAACCACAGCGCGCCATACGAAGTCTGGCTGACGCCTTCCTGGGCGATAACCGCGATGCGGGGCGGCCGCAGCGTATATACCCCCTCCGAGCCAACCCCAGTGATGCCGGCGTCCGTGTAGGCCGAGTTGACCGATTGCACCTCGACGCCGCACTCGTTGGCCAAAATGGATAAGCGGCTGTACAGCGTTTCAGGATTGCGCTCGACGCGCAAAACAAAGCTGCCACGCGGATAGGTTCGGTCTCCGGCCCGCAGCGGGCGGATGGCGGTCGCCAGGCGGTAGCCTTCCTGGAGCAGCTGCAGCGCCAGCTTGGCCGCCGCGTCCGAGTCGTAGGCAAACACATAGGCCGTCTTAGCCGGCGCCGGCGGCGGCGGCGGCGAGGCGATCACCGAGCGGAGCGGCGTCGCGCTGACCGTCGCCCGCGCGCCCGCCCAGTACGCGGGTACATCTAGCGCTAGCGGCAGCGACCAGGCTGTGATGTCATAGAACTCGGTTTCTTCCTTGGGGGCGTTCGCGCCGCGGGTCGCGTTACGCCTCGCTTTCTCTAGCTGCCGCTCGATGAAGGCGGCGTCCTGCTTAGTGTCTGGCTCGAGCAAGGCTTTGGCAAGGCGGCCGCGCGGCTGGTCGAGGCTGACCAGGAGCGTCCCAGCCGGAAACTCCTTCGTCGGGTGGACGCCGCCAAAGTAGTCGCGGACCGCCTTGAGCGTGAAGGACGCCGTGGCGGTTTGCACCTCGACGCCATGGTAAAGGAGCGTCTGAACCAGTTGGTTGCGCCGCCCTGGATCGCCTTCGGGCGGAAAGACAATCATTTGCAGCGGCCCGTCCCGCCCTTCGGCAATCGATTGGACGAAAAAGGCGCGGTAGTCGCGCAAACGGGCCACGCGATGGGCGACCGCCGTTTGGATGGTGGCGAAAGCGGTCGTCACATGGCGGGCGATGCCGTCGCGCAGCGTGAGAATGCTTTCGTCGTCGCGCCGCCAGTTGAGACCCTTCCAGCCGCCGCCGTCAGTCTCGTACGTCATGCCGGTCGCGCCGTTGAGCGATGACCAGCTATCCCAATAGCCCGGATAAAACAGGTCGAACACGTCGCGCACATAATACTGCCAGCCATAGCGGTCGAAAGCCGCCGCGTTGCCCCGTCCGAAGACATCCAGCCACTTGTCGGCTTGCCCCCGGTTGATGTTGGGATTGATCGGCAGGGCCGCTGGCGGAAAGAAATAGTTGACGGTCTGCCCGTGGAAGTCGGCGCACACCTGCGGATGCCATTCGAGAAACGATTGCATCGCCGACTGCGATTCAATTTGCGACGCCGCGAGCAGATCGCGGTTGAGGTCGAACAGGTAGTGATTCAAGCGACCGTAAATGCTCCATGGCTCGCGGTGCTCGATGGCGAAGGGTTCGGGGCGACCGATGCCCACGGCGTTGTACCAAGTCACGAACCGCTCGTGGCCATCGGGGTTTTGGCACGGATTGATCACCACCACCGCTTGGTCGAGCAGCTCGGCAATCGCCGCGCTCTGGCTCGCCACTAAGCCATAGAGCGTCTCGATCATGGCCTCGAAGCCGGCCGACTCATTTCCATGGATGCTGTAAGCGAGCCAAACCACGATTGGCAGGTCCTGAATCAGCCCCTCGGCCGCGGCATCCGACAACTGGCGCGGGTCGGATAGCTTCGCCCCGTCGGCTTTGATGGCGTCCAGACGAGCGATGTTTTTGGGCGAGCTGACCACGAGCGTGTAGAGCGTCCGGTGTTCCGGCGTGCGCCCCCGCTCAAAAACGCGAAGCCGATCCGACTTTGCCGCATACTCGCGAAGAACGCGCTCGAAGCTGGCGTAGTTGGTGTGAAAGTCGCCAATCTCATAGCCGAAGGTCGTCCAGGGCGAGACGAAGTCGGGCGCATAGGGGCCAAACTGCCGAAAATCGAAGCTGATGGCGGCGGTCGGCGGCGCAGCCGGAATCTGGGCGAACGAGGGCGGCAATGGCATGAGCGGAAAAAGGCACAGCAGCGCGATGAGATTTTTCATTGGACAAGAACGGGCACAGGGAGAAGCCCTTGCGCGGCAAGGGCAAAGGCGCTCAAAGGGCCGAGAGGCTTCGAGTCGAGCGGCTTTGAAAAGCGGCGATTAGCGAGGCGGCTGAGCCTTTGACTTTTTGCTCTTCTTGGGGTCGGCGACCTTGGGCGTCGGATCGGCGGGCGGCTTGGGCGCCGGCTCGGTCTGCGCCGCCGTCGGGCGAGCGGCGGAACCGTTCGTCTCGCGCGGCCCGTAGGTCTGCATTTGCTTGCCCTGTCCGGTCAGAGTGGACTCCGGCGTGACCACATCGGTTCGCACGCCGAGGCTGACGAGCAACTCCTCGACCTCCGGGTCAATGGTGTCGTCTTTCTTGAGAATGATGCCTTCTTTCGTCACGCTGGCGGTCGGGCCGAAAATTTCCTCGAACTTGCGCTTGATGAAGCCTTTGCGCACCACCTGCCTAACTTCCGCGTCTTCCGCCGGGGCTGGCACCTCGACGCCGAAGCGCTCAAGGTATTCCGCCGCCTTGTCGCGCCACTCGCTGTTCGGATACTCCCGGACCAAGCGGGCGAATGACTTCGCCGCCTCCGGCGTGTCTTCCAGTTGCGTCAGCGACACGCCATGCAAGAACAGGGTTTCGTCCAGGTAGGTGAAGTCTGGATAGCTCCGAATAATGCCTTCGCAGCGCCCTTTCACGGCGACGTACTTTTGCTGCTTGAAGTAGAGCCGCGCCACGCCCAGGCTATGCATGCCAAGCTGCTCGCGGGTGAATTTCAGATACTCCTGCACCTGCGGCTGGAGCTTCGACTGCGGATACTCGCGCGTTAGCCGGAGCAACTCGCGCTCCGCGCGGCGGGCTTCGGAGTTGTCGAGGTTGGCCGGCCCAATCTGACGGACGTGGATTTGAGCGATTTTGAGCAGCACGTCGTCGGCCAGCGGATGCTGCGGGAAGAACTGCAACCACTCGCGGTATTCCACATCGGCCTGCGCCAAGCTCGACGAGCCGCCCTCGCGGTAGAACGAATCGGCAATGAGCAGCTTCGCCAAGGGCAGCAGCGGGCTGCCGTCATAGCTGCCAATGAGCGTGCTCAACAGCAAGCGCCCTTCCTCATAACGCCGCTTGCGCATCGCCCGCAGCCCCTCGGCGTACAGCTCGCGGTCGCGGCCTTCGCGGGTCTCTTCCGTCGCGACTTTCTTTTTCGGACTCCCGCAGGCCAGCGACGCGGCAATCAATGCCGTCAGCGTAAGCAGCGCCCAGCCTCGCCTGAACGTTTGTTCAAAAACCCATGGTGTGGACAATTTCAAAATCCTCCCCGAGGAAAGCGTCGCCAGTCAGCGCGCCACGGTTTCACCGACTTCGCGCGCCGCCGCTGGCGTCGCGCCGGTCGCCGCCTCCCGCAGGCGCTTGACAGCCAGCCGCGAATCAGGCGCGCCAAAAATTGAAGAGCCGGCCACGATCCAGCGCGCGCCCTGCTCGACCAGCGCGCGCGCGTTGTGCTCCCCAATGCCGCCATCCGTCTCGATGGCGACTTCCAAGCCGCGCGACGCGATCATGCGCTGCAAGCGGGCAACCTTGGGCAAACAAGCCTCGATGAAGCGTTGCCCGCCAAATCCCGGATTGACTGTCATAACCAGAACGAAGTCGGTAAACGGCAAGATTTCATCGAGCAGCGTCAGCGAAGTGCCGGGATTGAGCGCCACGCCGGGCTGCGCGCCCAACGCTCGAATCGTTTCAAGCGTCCGGTGCAAATGAGGAACGACTTCCACGTGGACCGAAATCAAATCCGCCCCGGCGTCCCGAAAATCCCTTAGAAAGGCGTCCGGGTTAGTCATCATCAAATGAACGTCGAGCGGCAGGCGCGTCGCCTTGCGCAGGGCGGCGACCACCGGCGGGCCAATCGTGAGATTGGGCACGTAGTGGCCATCCATGACATCCACGTGCAGCAGGTCCGCGCCGGCCTCCTCGACGCGCTGGATTTCCTCGCCCAGCCGGGCGAAGTCAGCCGATAGAATGGAAGGCGCGATCTTGACTGCGTTCATGGCGTTGCTTGCCCGAGGCATTCGGCGCAGAGCCTCCGCGGCGCGCGCCTACTGCGCTCGACTGACATTGATCTTGACCGGAAAGGGCTTGCGAACCACGCTTCCCGCCCTGGGGTTCTGGCGCGTGACCGTTCCAACTGGCTCCGGGGCGTCAGGCACCTCAATCACGACCGCCCGCAGACCGCTTTTCTCCAATAGCTCGCGCGCTTCGCGCTCAGTCTTTCCAACCACATTAGGGACGGCGACCCGTTCCCCGCGCGTAAAGTAGCACGTCGCGATGCCCCCCGCGACGAAAGCCAAGCTGAGCAGGGCGGCGAAAGTCAGCCACCACAGAAAGCGCTTGAGTCGCGACAAAATCGTACGTTGCGGGCGGCTGCCGCTCGCTGCACTCGTCATGGGGGGCGACTCTAGCATCGGCGCGAAGAGGGGGCAACCGATTCATTGGCGACGCTTTTCGGACGCAGAGCGCGCCGGTCATCCGGGCCGGAGAACGCCGAGGACGGCGCCAGCCGCCGCGCGGGGCGGGCCCGGCAGGCGTTTGGGCGGAACCGCCGCGCCACTCCGGGATAGGCAGGCGGGATAGGCGCCTGGATAGACATTTTGAATTGCCATCTGGATAGACAGCGCGGCGATTTGCTCTACAGTAGCGCCTATGAAGGACCTGTTGCGACTCCTCCGCTACGCGCGCCCGCACTTGTGGCGCATCGTCATCGCGATCATGGCGGCGGCTGGCGTCGGGATTTTCGAGGCCGCGCGCACGGCCCTCATCCAGCCGATCTTCGACGGGCTGGGCGTCGCCCCGAACACGCTGCCGACCGCCGCGGGCGGCGTGGCGCTTCCGCGCTTGAGCGACTGGCTGCCTTCGGGCAGCGCCTACTGGATGGCCATTCTTGGGCTCCTCATCGGCTTCAGCCTTCTGCGCGGCATCGCGGAATTCGCCGCTAATTTCCTGCTGACCTCCGTCGGGCAGTCGGTCATCATCGCGCTGCGAACCGAGCTTTTCGCGCATGCGCTTGACCAGTCGGGGGCGTTTTTTGACCGCCATCGAACGGCCGAAGTAACCAACTGCCTGATTACGGATGTCGAGAAGGCGCAGTCCGGGGTAGCCCAGTATTTGGCCGACGCCCTGCGCGAAAGCTTCACGCTCTTGTGTCTGCTGACGCTGGCGCTGGCGCTTTCCTGGAAGCTGACGCTGCTGACCCTGGCGGTGGTGCCATTCATCGCGCTCCTGACCGCGACGCTCGGGCGGCGCTTGCGCCAATCGAGCCTGGCCACGCAGCGCGCCATTGAAGACGTTTTAGCCGTGGCGAGCGAAGCGCTGGCGGGATACCGCGTCGCCCAGGCCTATGGCGCGCAGGATTACGAGCGCGAGCGTTTCCAGTCGGCAGCGCAGCGCCTCCGCCGGTTCAACTTGCGGACGGCCCGCGCCCTTTTTCTGCCGTCGCCGCTGCTCGACATTCTGGGCATGGCGGCCGGGGCGGGCGTCATCCTATACACGCGCCGGCTGATTGCCGCCGGAGAGCTGACGGCTGGGGCGTTCGCCGCGACGCTCCTGGCGCTTGCCCGCCTGTATGACCCAATTCGCAAGCTCACGCAGACCTATCACGCCTATCAGCAAGCGCTGGCCTCAGCCAGCCGACTGTTCGCCCTGCTCGATGAGCCGCCCGCCATTGCCGACGCCCCGGATGCGCTCGCCAGCGCCGCGTTCCGCGAAACGCTGGCCTTTACGAATGCGCGCTTCACCTATCCGCAGGGCGCGACCCCGGCGCTGGATGGCGTGACCTTCGCCGCCCGCCGGGGCGAGACCATCGCCTTGGTGGGCGCGAGCGGCGGCGGCAAAAGCACCGTCTTCGCCCTGCTGATGCGCTTCTATGACCTAGATGCAGGCGCGATCACGATTGACGGCGTGGATATTCGCCGCCTGACGCGCCGGGCGCTTCGCCAGCTCGTGGCGTATGTCCCGCAGGAGACGGCGCTTTTTGACGGCAGCTTCGCTGAAAACATCGCCTACGGGCGCCCGGGCGCCGCCCGCGCCGACATTGAGCGCGCGGCGCGCGCGGCGCGCGCCCACGACTTCATTGTGGAGCGCGGCGGCTATGACGCCCGCATCGGCGAAGCGGGACGCAGCCTTTCGGGCGGGCAGCGCCAGCGCATCGCCATTGCGCGCGCCATCCTGCGCGACGCGCCGATTCTCTTGCTGGACGAAGCGACTTCGGCGCTTGACGCCGAATCCGAACGCGCCGTGCAGGCGGCGCTCGCCACGCTGATGCAGGGGCGGACGACGCTGGTCATCGCGCATCGGCTAGTCACCGTCCAGCGCGCTGATCGCATCCTGGTTTTTGAACGAGGGCGGATCGTGGAAGCCGGAACGCATGCCGCGCTGACAGCCGCGCAGGGCGCGTACCGGCGGCTGTACGAGCTACAGCTCGCCGCGCCAATGTGACGCCCGCCGAACGTGACGAGCGCAAGCTCGCCGGGAGGAGTCGCTCAGCCCCGAGCGACCGAGCGAGCCTGGCGACCACGATGACTACTGCGCGGCTCGCGGATTCGGCTATATTCGCCAGCCATGCCAACTGCCGTTGTCTCGCCCGCCAGCTCGCTTCCCGTCGCCTTGCTCAAGGCCATGCGCCCGCAGCAGTGGACGAAAAACGTCCTGCTTTTCCCGGCGCTGCTTTTTTCGCAGAACCTCTTTCACTGGCGCGAGACCTCGCTGGTATGCGCCGCCTGCGCTGTGTTTTGCCTGCTCAGTAGCAGCGTCTATCTGCTCAATGACCTGCTTGACATCGAGAGCGACCGGGCGCATCCGACCAAGCGCCACCGTCCGCTGGCTTCGGGCGCGCTCCCGATCCCAGTCGGGAGCGCCGCCTGCGCCCTGTTGTCGCTAGGGTCGCTGATGGCAGCCTTTTGGCTTTCGACCGCCTTCGCCTGGACAGCCGTGGCGTACTTCCTCTTGCAAGCGGCCTATGCCGTCCGGCTCAAGCACATCGTCATCCTCGACGTCGGCTGTATCGCCGCCGGATTCGTGCTCCGCGCAGTCGCCGGCGGGCAGGTCATCGCCGTAACCATCTCCTCCTGGCTGCTCATCTGCGCCATGCTCTTGTCGCTCTTTCTCGCGCTTGGCAAGCGGCGGCACGAGTTACTCCTGCTCGAAGACGGCGCGACGGCGCACCGGCGCATTCTGGGCGAATACACGATTGAGCTGCTCGACCAGATGATCGCCATCGTGACGGCGGCGACGGTCGTCTGCTACACGTTCTACACGGTCGCGCCGGAAACGGTAGCCAAGTTCGGCACAACCCGGCTGGTCTTCACCGTGCCGTTCGTCCTCTACGGGATTTTTCGTTACCTATATCTCATCCACCGCCGACAACTCGGCGGAAGCCCGGAAAAGGCGCTTCTCAACGACACGGCGTCGCTCATCAACCTGGCGCTTTACGGGCTGGCGGTAGTTCTGACGCTCTACTGGCTTCGCTAGCGCGCAGCGGCGCAGCCCGACTAGCGCCGGCTGGAACGCTCAACCGGCGCTAGCGCGCTTCTGTCAGGCGGCTGACGGACAATCGCGCACCCGATGGCCGGACGGCACAGAACGTTGACCGGCCGCCCGTCCAGGACAGCGTCCAGCGCCTCGCGCAAAAGATGCGTCGTCACGCGCTCCGGGTGGTAGGTGTTGTCGTCAATGCGCCCGTGGTACTGCAAGCGACCTTGCGCGTCGGCCAGGAAGCACTCCGTCATGCATGTCGCCCCCAGCGCGTCCGTCGCCTGGCAGCCCTCATCCACGACCACTGGAAAGGCCAACGGCTTGGCCTTCTGGCGCTCGATGACTTCGGCCAGCGCCTCGTTCGCGTTTGGATTGAAGCCGATGAAGACCACCTGCCGGGCGGCGTATTCCGCTGCCAGCGCGTTGAGTCGGGCGCGATAGGCCTCGACGCAGGGGCAGCGCGTCCCAACCGCCACCAAGACCACGACTTTCCCGCGGTAGTCGCTCAGCCGGACCGCCTGTCCATCCAGCCCCTTGAAGGCGATCTCCGGCAGCCGCTCGCCGATGGCGATGAGCGAGTCGTCGTTGGACACGACATGGCCCAGGTGGTCGAGGTCGTCGCCCAAGGCGCGCCCGGTGAAAACGTCATAGCCCCACCCCGCCGCCGCCAGAACCAGCGCCGCGAACAGCGTCGCGCCCGCCGCCCCGGATGCCGCGAGCGGGCGCAGCCGCGCCGGGTAAGCCGCGTCGGGGAAGAGCGACCGGGCGACCTCGAACGGCAGCGCGCCGAAGGCGAAGCATAGCAGCGTAGCCGTCGCATGACGGACCTCCCACGTCGCCACGCTCAGCGCCAGCGCCGCGATGAGCAGCGAGGAAAGCCGCGTTACGGCGGCGAACGGATGCCGGACACGCGCCGCGGCGGGCGACGCCCGGCTGCAACGCCAGCGCCAAGCCAGCCACCACGCGGACAAAAGCGTCAGCGCCGCCGCCGGCCCGAACAGCGCGCGCCGCCCAAAGCCAAGCAGGAAGGCGGCTTCGGCAATCCAAACGCCAAGCTGCCCGGCCAGCGCGCCGAGGGCGGCGCGCCAGATGACGCGGGCCAGCGCCTGCCCCGCAGCCACCTTGCGCGACCAGCCCTCGTCGCGCGGCGCCCATATTCCATCCAATATGCCCAGCAGGAGAGCAGAAACGAGAAAAAACATACGCTTCCCATTGTGGGCAACCGCCAGACCAGGCGCAACCCGCCTAGGCAAATACTGCTCAGCGGTAGCATCCAGGCGTTTTTTCGACTACTTTTTCAGCGCCTCGCCTTGACCGACACCCCAGCTATTTTGTCGCCCCCGATGTATTCGCTCGTCATTCATTCGCATAGCGCGCCGCCGCAGCGGACGCGCCTTGTCAAGCCGCGTTACACGCTTGGGCGAAGCGTTCGAGCGGACATCCTCGTGGCGGACTCTTTCGCGTCGCGCATCCATGCCTTGCTCCGGCGCGATGGGCAGGCCTATGTCCTGGAAGACCTCAAGAGCGCCAATGGCACGTACTACTGCGGGCAGCGCGTCCTGCAGCCGGTTCAGCTCAAGCCGGGCGACCGCTTTCGCATTGGGGAAACCGAGCTGGAACTGGCTTTGGAAGACCGCCCCGCGCGTGCGGCCGCCCCGCCCGTCACCTACTCCAGCCTATCTTCCAGCGCGCTCCCGGAAGCGCAGATTGGCTTGGGGCACGTGCGCACGGCGGATGAAATCATCAATCGCGCCTTCGAGCGCAGCGCGAGCGGGCTGGCCGAGGTCGCGCCGTCCGAAGCCCATCAGCCGGAGACAAAGCTGGCGGCGTCTGAGGGCAAGGCGTGGCCGCCCGCGGTCGCCGACGACATGAAGCCTGGACGCCAGCGCCCCGACTTGCTGGCGCTCGTGAGCCGGGTTGGGGTGACGCTGCTCTCCAATGCCGGCCTTGATGAAACGCTGGAAGAAATCCTGACGCTCGTCTTCGAGTCGCTGCCGGCTGAGCGCGGGTTCTTGCTCATCTGCCGCAGCGCCGACGGCGACCTGGAATGCCGCGCCGCCCGCGCCCGAAGCGGGCCGCTTCCCCTGAACGAAGTCGTCGTTTGCCAGAGCATTACCGAGCGCGTTCTCGCTTCGCAGTCGGCGGTGCTGACCTCCGACGCCCGCCATGACCCGCGCTTCGCCGGCAGCCAATCCATCTTGCTCGGCGACATTCGCTCCGTGATGAGCGTGCCGCTTATCTTTCGCGACCAGCTTCACGGGCTGATTTATGTCGAAAATCCCTATGAGCGCCGCTTTACGCCGGACGACCTCGAAGTGCTGACGACCATCGCGAGCGTGGCGGCGGTCAAGATTGAAAACACGCGCCTGCTCGAGGAACGGATGGAGCGGCAGCGCCTCCAGGCGGAAATCGCCTTGGCTGCCCGGATCCAGGCCTCCATGCTGCCCCAGGGCGAGCCGCTAACGCCAGGCTTCGAAGTGGCCGGACTCTCGCGCCCGGCGGAAGATATTGGCGGCGACTATTACGACTATATCAAGGCGGGCGAGGATCGCCTGGCGGTCGTGATCGGGGACGCTTCCGGTCACGGCGTCTCGTCGGGACTGCTGATGGCGCTGGCGAAGGGCGCGCTGCTCAATCAGCTCGGGACGGACAGCGATCCGCTGAGCGTCATGCAAGTGATGAACCGGCTCATCTGCGAAAACGGGACACGCCGCGATCTGATGACGTTTTGCTACGTCTTGCTCGACCTGCCGACCGGCGCGGCGACGCTGGCGAACGCGGGACATCCGTACCCGCTACTCTACCGCGCCGCCGCGCAAGCGGCGCACAGCCTGGAGCTGGACCATTATCCGCTGGGCGTTCGGCCCACGCTGGACGCGCTGCCGATCCTAACCTGCCAGCTTGCCCCCGGAGACACGCTCGTTCTTTACAGCGATGGCATCCCGGAACTCAAAAATCGCGCCGGCCGCTACTTTGGCTATGATGGGCTGGAAGCCGTGATTCGCCGCCACGCGCATCGGCCAGCCCGCGAGCTATGCGAGACCATTTTTGAAAACGCCTTGGCGTTTGCGGCGGGCGCCGTTCCAGAAGACGACATGACGGTGGTCATCATCAAGCGCGCCGCCTGACGGGCGATACATCTTCTTCTGTGAAAGGAATGATTCATGCAGCGATGGAGTCGGACGCTGTGCGCCAGAATGGCGCTCGTCGTCGCCTGTTTACTCATTGGAGCCGGATTTCCGGATCGAAACATCCCGCCTGAAGCCCCGGCCCAGGCCGTCGAGCGCCCGCAAAAGCGACGGGCGGCAAGCGGTCGCCGCGGCCGTTCGGGTCGCGCGCAGCGCCAGCGCGCCCAGAGCGGACGAGGGCGCGGGGCCCAGGGGCGGCGCGCAACGGCGCGCAATCGCCGGGAGCGTCTATCCCGCTCCCAGCGCCGCGGGCGGGCTTACCGAACGCGCGGGCGCGGCGCGCGCCTGAGGGGCGCGCGCGGCTACCGCGACCGGCGCGGGCGGGCCGCTCGAGGACGCCGGGGCGGGCGGCATGCGCGACGCGGACGCTACGCCCGCCGCAACCGAGCGGCCGCCTACGCCTATCGGCCGACCGCGCCCGCGGCCTCGCGCTCCGCGCCCTATCGCGCCCCGCGCAGCCTGGTCATCCCCGAATCGCGCGCCCGCGAAATCCAGGAAAAGCTCAAGGAAGCGGGCTTCTATCAGGGAGAAATCACGGGCCAGTACGATGAAAGCACCCGCGAAGCGATGCGCGGCTTTCAGCGCGCCAATGGCCTGAAGGAAACCGGCACGCCGACCGCTCCGGCGCTGCTTCGACTGGGGCTGACCAAGCATAGCTCAGAGGCGGGCGACACCTCCGCCCCGCCGGCGCAGCTTCCGCCGCCAACCGACGCGCCGCCGCCCCAGCGGTAGCGCGGGCAAGCGCCGCCGCCCTCCCGGCCATCCGCCTTGGCCTTACCTTGCCTTTAGCCTTACCTTGCCTTTAGAGGCGGGCGACCTCATTGCCGCTCGCCTCCTCCGTGATGGCGGAAAGCAAGGCGGGATGCGCGTCTGACGAAGAAAACTGATCCAGCCGCTGCTCAAGCTCCAGAATCGCCAGCCGACGATTGAATACCGCCCCGACCAAAAACACAAAGGCGATGACGTACATCCAAACCAGCAGCACGATCACGGCGCCGATGCTGCCGTAAACTCGGCCATAAGCGCTGAAATTCGACACATAGAAGCCAAAGCCGAGCGTCGCCAGCCCCCAGAGCGTCGTCGCGAACAGGGCGCCCGGCAGGATGTGCCGCCAGCGCGGGGGGCGGCTGGGCGCCAAGCGGTACAGCAGCATTTGAATCAAAAACACGCTCAGCACGATGAAGAACCAGCGGGCGATCGCCCACAGGTAGCCAAACGTCATCGCGCCGCGGCTGAGGCGAGCGATGAGGTGCTCCAAGTGCGCGCCAACCACGCCAGCGACCGAGACTAGCAGCAGCGGCAGCCCGACCACGAACACCAGCTCCAGACACAATAGCTGCTCCCGCCAAAACGAGCGCCGGGGCGAAATGGCGTAGATGCGGTCGAGCGCCCGCGACAGCGTGGCGATGAGCCCGATGGCCGGCAGGAGCGTGGCGAAAAATGATAGCAGCGCGACTTGTCCCGGCCGCCCCTGCATGAGCTGCTGCAAGTAGGACTCGACCACGCTGAACGTTCCCGGCGGCATGATGCGCCGCAGCCCTTCCAAAAACGCCCCGGTTTGCTCGCTCCCCAGGGCCGCGAAGGCCGCCACGAAGAACAGCAGCAAGGGAAAGAAGGTGAGAACGAACGAGTAGGCGGCTTCCTTGGCGAAGCCGATGCAGTCATACTCGATGGTGTCGAGCGCGGTTTTCCAGAGCAGACGACGGAGCTGCGCAAGCCGGCTCATGGCGACATGCCTCCTTCGCTCCCGCAGCGACCCTAGAGACTGGTGTTATCCGGCACGACCGCATCCTTCGGGATAATGATGATCCCATCGCGGATAAAGTAGTTCGGGCCGTCGGCTTCCTTGACGCCGCTTTCATTCAGCAGGCGCACGTTGTTGCCAATGCGAACGCCCTTGTCCAAAATCGCGTTGCGAATGGCGCAGAACTTCCCAACGCCAATGTCAGGCCTTCCCGCGGCGCGATTTTCCTGCAGGTCGTCGAGCGTTTCATACTCATCCGCGCCCATCATCAACACGTGATCGAAGTTGGTGCCGCTTTCGACCCGACCGCGAATGCCCACGATTGAGCGCCGAATCGTCGCCTCGTTGATGATGCAACCTTCGTTGACAATCGAATTGATGATTTGCGCGTTCCGCACCTTGGTGCCGGGCAGAAACCGCGGGCGGGTGTAAATCGGCGCGGCCATATCGAAGAAGTTGAAGCGCGGCAAGACATCGGTCAGCTCGATGTTGGCTCGGAAAAAGGCGCTGATCGTGCCGATGTCCTCCCAGTAGCCGTTGAAAAGGTAAGCGCCGACTTGATGGGTTTCGAGGGCGGACGGGATGACTTCCTTGCCGAAGTCAACGCAGCTGGACTCCCGCAAAAGCGCCTCCAGGACGCTCATTTTGAAGACATAAATGCCCATCGAGGCGAGATACGGCCGCTTGGCGGCCTCTTCCTTGGAAAGGCCGAACCGCGCCGTGTCGACCCGCATGCCTTCCAGCGCCGCGCCCGTCGGCTTTTCTCGAAACTCGACCACGCGACCGTCTTCATCCACCTTGAGGAGTCCGAACTCCGAAGCGTCGGCGGGCGGGATGGCGGTTACCGAAACCGTGATGTCATTGCCCAGCGACTCGTGGTAAGCGATGAACTTGGCGTAGTCCATGCGGTAGAGATGATCCCCGGAGAGAATCAGGATGGTGGTCGCGTGGGTGCTTTTCAGATGGCGAAAGTTTTGCCGCACGGCGTCGGCCGTGCCCTGAAACCAGTCGGGATTGTCAGGGGTTTGCTCGGCGGCCAGGATTTCGACAAAGCCATTGGCGAACTGACTGAACCGATAGGTTCGGGCGATATGCCGATTGAGCGAAGCCGAGTTGAACTGCGTCAAGACGAGAATGCGCGCCAGGCCGGAGTTGATGCAGTTGCTCACGGGAATATCAATCAAGCGGTACTTCCCGCCAAGGGGCACGGCCGGCTTCGAGCGCTCGCGCGTCAGGGGATAGAGCCGCGTGCCCTTACCGCCGCCGAGAATGACGGCCAAAACCTTTTCCATCTCGCCAACCATCGAGGTACTCCCAAAAGCCGTAGCGTTTTCCCTAGTCATCAAGCGAACGGCTCAGTCCTGCGCCTTTGGCAGCCGCGGGCGCGAAATGACAAACAGCCGACGGCGGCGATGCGTCCAAGGACGCCGGTTGCGCGGGGCGCTCGCCGCGCCGCCGCGGCGCAGAAGCGCCAGCTCAGCCGCTAGCCGTTCCAGTTGAGCGCGCATATACCGCTGCTCCGCTTCCATTTTTTCCAGCACGTCAATTGAGCGGGATTGCACATTCACCAGTCGCCCGAGCGTTTGTTGAAGCGTGGTCGCGAGACGCGCCCCGATTTCGGCAAACAGGCGCTCGATACATTCGGAGAGATACCTTTCCAGACGCTGCCGCGTTTCGCCATCAGGCGGCGCGCCCTTCAGCGCGGCAACGGCCGGCGCATCGGAGCGGGCATCGGAGAACAGTTCCTTTGACATTCGATTGAGGAAGCTCGTTTTTTCAGAAAGTTCGCGCTTTAGCGGCGAGGCCCGCTGAGCGGCGATCATGCTAGCATTGTTTGACCAGCCGTGACCAAGCCCGAGCGCGCGCGGCGCGGCTACAGCGCGCCCGATCCAGGGAAAGCGCCAGAGAACGCGAGGCGGAGAGAGCGAAGATGAATATCCCGCGCTACTGGGCGAAGGCGGAGCGCCTGGTTCAGGCCGGGATGGGCGCCCCGGAAACCGAGCGCCGCTTGATCGTGTGGCGCGGCTCGGACGTTTCCGCCGAAGACGCGCAGGCGCGGGCGCAACGCGAGCTGGAAGACCGCATCGCCCGCTTTCGCCGCGGCGAGCGGCTACGCGACTATCCAGGCGGCGTTCGCCCGCTGCGCGAGCAGGCGCTCGAGACGCTCTTCGCCCCGAACGGCGAGCGCATCGCGGTCGTGACCCGTAACGCCGCCGGCTTCCGGGTGCTCAACGCCGCCCGGGTCATGTTCATCGATCTTGACTTCGCCTCGGCGCTGGGATGGGACTGGCGGCAAGCGGCGGCGGCGCTGTGGGCGAGAGTTCGCGGCGCAAGGCAGGCGCAAGCCAACCCGCAAGAGCGCCTGCTGGCAAAAGTTCGGCAATGGCATCAGCGGGAGGCTTCCGACTGGCGCGTCAGGGTTTACCGGACTCGCGCCGGCCTGCGGCTGCTCGTTACCCACGCGCTTTTCGATCCGACGTCCAAAGAGGCGCAACAGGTCATGACGCGGCTGGGCGCCGACGCTCGCTATCGGCGGCTATGCGCGGCGCAGGACTGCTTCCGGGCGCGTCTCTCGCCCAAGCCGCGCCGCCTGGGCCTGCCGCGCCCGCCGGCGACCTACCCCTGGGGCAGCGCCGATGAAGAGGCGCGGCAGCGCGCTTGGGAAAGCCGGTATGAAGCCGCCATTGGACGGCTTGCCGTCTGCCGGCTTCTCGCTGATTTGGGGCGTCAGCCGTCGCTCGCCGACGCCGAGCGCATCCTGCGCCTGCACGACGCCCACGCGCTGTCGCTGACCGACAAGCCGCTCGCCTGAGCGCGCCTTCCCGCCCTCGACCGGATGCCATCCGCGAGCGCGGGAAGGCACGCCTATTTTTGCCCGGATTTTTGCCCGGAAGTCGCGACGTCCAGGCGGCGCGGCGCCTGCGTCGCGCCTGCGTCGCGCCCGGTGGCCGGGGGCTTGGGGTTGAGGGCGGTTTCCTTCATTCGCCGGAGCGCGGCGACGCCCCGCTCGAAGCGGCGCTTCAAGTCGGCGCGGCCCAGCTCGGTCAGGAGCCGCGCGCCGGGCTTGATCAGCGGCGTCGCGCGCGCATCGAGAACGAACGCCGGCTGCGCTGGAAACGCGGTCAAGATAAGATAGGCAGCCGAGAGAATCAGCCAGGCGCGGCCGACGCCCAGCGCCGCGCCGCCCGCTCGGTCAAGCGTCGCGAGAGGCGTCTTCCGAAACGCCTGGCGCAAGCGACGAGTCAGCGCCGCGCCGCCGATGCCCGCCGCGCCGATTGGCAACAAGAACCCCAGGCCATAGGCGACCGGCGACGGCGTCCCAAGCGCCGCCAGCCCGCGCCCGAGGTCGTCGTAGAAAATCAGCGCGATGACTAGCCCGCACAAGAGCGCGCCGAGCGAAACCAGCATTTTGGCAAGCCCCTTGACCGCGCCGCCAATGGCTGAAAAAGCCACGACCGCCGCCGCCAGCCAGTCGAATATCGTCACGCGCCGCCTCTCAAAAAAGCGCGTCGAGAGCGTCCAGCACCGACCGAACGCCCACGACCTCCAGTTTCTCGGGCAGGTCCACGCCTGGCAAGCTTCCCGCCGGCATCACGACCCGCTCGAAGCCCATCGCCGCGACTTCGCGCAAGCGCGCCGCCGGCTGACTGGTGGCGCGCACTTCGCCCGCCAGCCCGACTTCCCCGAAGACGACCGTCGCCGGATCGATGGCCGCGTTGCGAAAGCTCGACGCCAGCGCCGCGACAATCCCCAAGTCCGCGGCCGGCTCGGACAGCGTCAACCCGCCGGCGACGTTGACAAACACATCATCGCCCAGCATCTGGAGCCCGGCGCGCTTTTCGAGCATCGCGATCAGGAGCGCCACCCGATTGGGCTCAACGCCCTGGACCGTCCGGCGGCCCGTGCCATACTTGCCGCTGCTGACGAGCGCTTGCAACTCGACCAGTATCGGGCGCGTGCCCTCCAGGCAGGCGACGACCGCCGACCCGGCGACGCCGACCGGTCGCTGCTGCAAGAACAGCGCCGACGGGTTGGCAACCGGCGCCAGTCCGGCACCGGTCATCTCAAACATCCCCAGCTCGTTAGTCGGCCCAAAGCGATTCTTGACGGCGCGTATGACGCGGTGGTTGTGATGCCGCTCGCCCTCGAAGTAAATGACCGTGTCCACGATGTGTTCGAGCGTTTTCGGCCCGGCCAGCGCGCCGTCCTTGGTGACGTGGCCGATGAGAAACACCGGCGCGCCCTGGTGCTTAGCCAGCAGCAAGCACTGTCCGGCGGTTTCGCGCACCTGCGAGACGCTGCCCGGCGCGCTGTCCAGCCGCTCGGAATAGGCCGTCTGCACCGAATCCACGACGATGAGCGTCGGCTTGAGATCGGCGACGACTTCCAGCACCCGTTCCAGACAGGTTTCCGGCAGAAGGTGCAAATCGCCGGGACGCAGGCCCAGCCGGTCGCCCCGCAGCTTGATTTGGCGCTCGGATTCTTCGCCGCTGACATAGAGAACCCGCTCGCCGGCGCCGCTCAGCTTGGCGGCCATTTGCAGCAGCAGGGTTGACTTCCCAACGCCCGGGTCGCCGCCGATGAGCAGCAGGCTGCCCGGCACGATGCCGCCGCCGAGGACGCGGTCGAGTTCGGCCATCCCCGAGGAAACGCGGGCGTCGTCCTGACTCGGCACCTGCGCGTAGCGCGTCGGCGCAATTTTTCCCGCCGACTTCGCGCCCGCCTGCGCGCCGCCTAGCCCGCGGGCCAGCGCCGCCGCCGACACGACCTTTTCCTCGCGCTCCTCGACAAACGAGTTCCAGGCGCCACAGTCAGGGCAGCGCCCAAGCCATTTGCGGCTCTGATAGCCGCACTGCTGGCAGCCGTAGATGGTCTTTTCCTTGGGCATGGCGAGTTGCGCGCCGCCGAGATTTCAGCGATGAACGAGCAGCGCCGGCTTTCCGGGCGCAAGCTTTCCACGAAAGGCTGCCCTTTCTCAATCCTCTTTGACCATGCGCCTCTCCGAGCTTCACTACGACCTGCCGCCGCAGCTCATCGCCCAAGAGCCGAGCGCCCAGCGGGATCAGGCCCGCTTGCTTGTCCTGGACCGTCGGATGGGGACGCGGCGCGACGCTTGCGTCTATGAGCTGCCGCAGTTTTTGCATCGCGGCGACGTTCTGGTGCTCAACGACACGCGCGTGTTCCCGGCGCGGCTCATCGGGCGACGCGAGCCGGGCGGCGCGATGGTTGAGGCTTTTCTCATTCGGGAGCAAGCGCCGCGCCGCTGGACGGCGCTTGTCAAGCCAGGTCGCCGCGTCCGCGTCGGCGACCAGCTCGCGTTTGGCGAGGGCGCGCTGCGGGGGACAGTCGTCGCGCGAACGGAAGACGGCCGCCGAACCATCGTGTTTGACGGCGCAGGCGATTTTTTTGCCATCCTCGATCACATCGGACGGACGCCCTTGCCGCCCTACATTACGCGCGAACAGGATAGCCCCGCTGATCGCGAGCGCTACCAGACGGTCTATGCCGCCGCGGCTGGCTCGATTGCCGCGCCGACCGCCGGGCTGCATTTCACGCCGGAGTTGCTGGCGACGCTGACCGCGCAGGGCGTCGAAATCGTCAAGCTGACCCTCCATGTCGGCTACGGCACGTTTCAGCCCATCCGCGCGGAGAGCCTGGCCGAACACCGCGTCGAGCCGGAAGTGTACGTCGTGCCGGCGGATACCGCGCAGCGCGTCACGGCGGCCAAGCGCGCCGGACGGCGCGTCATCGCCGTCGGCACGACTTCGACCCGGACGCTCGAAACCGTCGCCCGGAGGACGGAAAACGGCGTCGAGATCACCGCCGGGCAAGGCACGACCGACTTGACCATTGTCCCCGGCTTTAGATTTCAGGTGCTGGACGGCCTGATGACCAACTTCCATTTGCCGCGGTCGTCGCTGTTGGCGCTCGTTGTCGCGTTTGCAGGCCACGCGCCGGTTATGGGAGCTTACCGGCACGCTGTCGCGGCCGGGTATCGCTTCTACAGCTACGGCGACGCCATGTTGATTATCTGAGGCGTTGATTGCCTGCCGACCGGTCCGTTTCAGCCTGACGAAACTTCGCCTTATCGAGCGCGTTCATGCGCATGTCATCATCCTTTCCTTTCGAGGTGTCTGCCCAATGAAGCTTGCGTTCCTGCGTGGACTGACGAGCGTTGTTCTCGCTGCGGCGCTGTGTTTGCCCAGCCCACTCCTCATCGTTATGGCAAGAGCGGAAACGCCAGCAACCGACGTGGCGTTGCCGCCTGGCGTCGCGCGGGTCGCCAGCGTGGAGGGCATCACGGAGTATCGGCTCGAAAACGGTCTCCGCGTATTGCTCTTCCCCGATCAGTCAAAGCAAACCATTACCGTCAACATCACCTACTTGGTTGGCTCGCGGCATGAAAACTACGGCGAGACCGGCATGGCGCACCTGCTGGAACACCTCGTGTTCAAGGGCACGCCGCGCCACCCGGATATTCCCAAGGAGCTTTCCGAGCGCGGCGCGCGGCCGAACGGCACGACCTGGTTCGACCGCACCAACTACTTCGAGACCTTTCAGGCGACGGAAGACAACCTCCGGTGGGCGCTCGACCTGGAAGCTGACCGCATGGTGAACAGCTTCATCGCCAAAAAAGACCTCGACTCCGAAATGACCGTCGTGCGCAATGAGTTTGAGTCGGGCGAAAACAGCCCGTACCGCGTCTTGCTCCAGCGGACGCACGCCGTAGCCTACGACTGGCACAACTATGGCAAGTCCACCATTGGCGCGCGCGCCGACATTGAGAACGTGCCGATTGAGCGCCTCCAGGCCTTTTACCGGAAATACTACCAGCCGGATAACGCGGTCTTGCTGGTGGCGGGCAAGTTCGACGAAGAAAAAACGCTCAGGATGATCCACGAGTACTTTGGCCCCATCCCAAAGCCAACGCGGGTTTTGGAGCCGACGTACACGCTTGACCCAACGCAGGACGGCGAGCGGCAGGTCATTATTCGGCGCGTCGGAGATACCAAAGTCGTCATGGCCTGCTACCACGTGCCGGCGGCGGCGCATCCCGACAAGCCGGCGGTCCAGATTCTAGCCGGCGTCATCGGAGGCACGCCTTCCGGGCGGTTGCACAAGGCGCTGGTGGAAACCAAGAAAGCGGCGTTCGTTCAGGGCTTTAGCTTTAATAACAAAGAGCCCGGGCTGGTCAACTTTGCCGCTATTTTGCCGGCCGCGGCCGATATTGATGCCGTGCGCCAGATATTTCTAACCACCATTGAAGAAACGGCCGACAACAAACCGCCGACGGCGGAGGAAGCCGAACGCATCCGGCAGCAGCATCTGACTGACATCGAACAGACACTCAACAACTCCGAGCGCTTGGGGCTGGAGTTGAGCGAGTGGATTGGCGCCGGCGACTGGCGGCTGTTTTTCCTCAACCGCGACCGCCTCAAGCAAGTCAAGGTTGAGGACGTACAGCGCGTGGCCAAAGCCTATCTGAAACCGGACAACCGGACGGTGGGCATGTTCATTCCGACCGAAAAGCCCGACCGAGCAGAGATTCCGCCAACGCCCGACGTCATGGCGCTGGTGAAAGACTACCGGGGCAACGTCGCCGCCGCCGCGGGCGAAGCCTTCGACCCGACCCCGGAAAACATCGAAGTGCGTTCGCTTTACCCGCCGGCGCAGGGAGGGCTAGAGATGGTGTTGCTACCGAAAAAAACGCGCGGCAACACCGTCACGCTCGCAATGACGATCCGGCTCGGCAATGCGGCAGCCCTTCGCAACCAGGCGGTGGTTGGGAATCTGACGGCGCGGATGTTGTCGCGCGGAACGAAGCGGAAAACGCGGCAGCAGATCGCGGATGAGCTCGACCGTCTGAAGGCGCAGGGCGGCGTGTCCGGCAGCGCCACCGGCGTCAGCTTCAGTGTCACGACGACGCGGGAAAACCTGCCCGGCGCCATGCGCCTGGGCGCGGAGGTGCTGCGCGAGCCGTCTTTCCCTGAAAGCGAGTTTGAGCAACTCAAGCAGGAAGCCATCGCCAGCCTGGAGCAAAACCGCCGCGAACCGCAAACGGTGGCGATTACCGCGTTCCGGCGACACATCGCACCTTATCCTAAGGAAGACCCGCGCTACGCGCCCTTGCCCGACGAAGAGATTGACCGCATCAAAGCGGTGACGCTGGCGGATGTAAAGCGGTTCTACGAGACGTTCTACGGCATTTCCAACGCCCAGGTCGCGGTTGTCGGCGACTTTGACGCGGCGGAGATTGAAAGGCTCGGCAACGAACTGTTCGCCGGCTGGGAAGCCAAGACGCCATTCGCGCGCCTTGAAAGTCCATTTCGGGCCATCCCCGCGGCGGATGAGACGCTTGAAACGCCCGACAAGGCGAACGCTTTCTTCGTCGCCGGACAGCCGCTCGAAATCCGCGATGATGACCCGGACTACCCGGCGCTGGCGTTGGCCGGTTACATCTTTGGCGGCGGCTTCCTCAACTCACGCTTGGCGACGCGCATCCGTCAGAAAGAAGGTATTAGTTACGGCGTCGGCGCACAGGTGCAAGCCAGCTCGCAGGACCGCAACGGGCTTTTCATCGCCTTTGCCATCTATGCGCCGCAGAACCTGGCGCGGCTCGAAGCGGCCTTCAAGGAAGAGGTTGAGCGGGCCGTGCAGGAGGGCTTTTCCATCAAGGA
>CALCKX010000094.1 GCA_937966115.1 uncultured Chloracidobacterium sp.
CAGCAAGCGCGCCGCAAGGCGCGAATACTCCGGCTCTTCAACGATGAGCGCGGCCGCCGTGTTGATCGAAAGCTGGTCAAGCTCCGCGGTGGTCGCGCCATCGTAAAGCCCGCCAATGGTTTTGGTGGCGACGCGAATGGCGTCCACATTGGGCAGCCCCGCGCAGCAGCGGCTCACGGCGCGGACGATCTTGTCCAGGTTGACTGGTTCCAGCGTTCCATTGCGCTTGCGGACGCGCATGGAAGACGGCGCAGACTCGGCTTGGCGGGCGGCGGATTCGCTCATAGCGCTTGTCTCTACATCGGCGATGGCGGCGGCGGTCCGGCAATCGCTTGCCAACAAGAAAGCTGCGGGCCGGGCGACGAGACAGGCTGCGCCCCTCGCCGAATCGCATTCGTCGTCTTTTTACCCTTGCCTAAAACGGAGGAAGGAGCGCCTGTCGCGGGCGGCTGCCCTCGACGTTGGGATTCGCTTGTTTGCTCAAGCGGGCGCGATTGTGGCTGGGCGGCGGCTGATTGTCAAGGCTTCAGCACAAGATGTTGTGCGAAACATCGTTGAAATCCACCATCCGTCGTCAGTCATCCCGTTTCTTCGCAATGCGAAGGCGGCGTCTCGGCGGCTCGCTCGCGCAGCCGGGCGTAAAGGGCGACCACTTGCCGACGGGTTGGCTCAAAGCCCTCGGACGTGTCAATCTCGAAGTCGGCGTAGCGCCGCTTTTCAGCCGAGGACATTTGCGCGGCAATGCGCCGCTCCGCCTCTGCGCGGGACAGGCGGTCGCGAGCCATGAGGCGCGCGAGCTGGATTTCGGGGCGGCACCACACGACCGCCACCGCGTCGAAGCGCCGGTAGCCGCCGGACTCGATGAGGAGCGCCGCGTCCACGACGGCGATGCCGCGCGGGTCGCGCGCCTCGGCTTCGCGCAGCAGCCGATCCTGCTCGGCGTGGACGCGCGGATGGACAATCGCGTTGAGCCGCGCCCGCGCCTCCGCGTCGGCGAACACGAGGCTGCCCAGCTTGGCCCGGTCGAGCGCGCCATCGGGCGCGAGCACGCCCGTCCCAAACGCCGCGACGATCTCCGCCAGCGCGGGCGCGCCGGGCCGAACGACATCCCGCGCCAATTGGTCGGCGTCGAAGACCTGGCAGCCAAGCTCGGCCAGCGCCGATGACACAAATGACTTGCCGACGGCGATGCTGCCCGTCAATCCAACGCGAAGCATGGGGGTGGCTCCTCGCCGACATCGGCCGGCGTCGCCAGGGATGCCAGCCCTGCGGCTAGCTGATGCCCATGAGCATGTCGGCCGCCTGCTGGTACGAGGCGAACACGCTGTCCGCCGCCGCGTTGCCGCCGCAGATGAGCGCGACCGGACACTCGTACCTGCCCAGCGGCACGCCGCCGTCCAGCAGCGCCGCCACGACCGCCGCGCCGGCCGGCTCGACAATCTGGTTGCATTCGGCCCAGAGCCAGCGCATCGCCTGCACCATCTGGCGGTCGTCAATCAGGTGAACGGTATCCACATACTGGCAGGTCACACCATAGGTCAGGTCGCTGACGCTGCGCGGCGCTAGCGTGTCGGCGATGGTTCGCACCTGCTGAACGCCCACCCGGCGGCCGGCGGCAAGGCTCTTGCTCATCGAAGGCGCGCCAACCGGCTCGACGCCAATGATCGTGACCTCGGGCTTTTTCTGGCGAATGGCCGCCGAAACCCCGGCGATCAGGCCGCCGCCGCCGACCGCGACCAGCAGGCAATCCAGATTCGGCAGGTCGTCGAGCATTTCGAGCCCGACCGTTCCCTGTCCCTCGACGACCGAGACGCCGTCAAACGCCGGGACATAGGCCAGGCCGTCCGCCTCGGCGTGCTCTAGCGCCTTGGCATTCGCGTCATCCCAGGCTTCGCCGTGCTTGATGACCTTGGCGCCATAGCGGGCGATGCGCATGACGCGATCCTCGCTGGCGCGCTCCGGCAGATAGACGATGGCCGGCACGTCGAGGCGATTCGCCGCATAGGCCAAAGCCAGGCCGTGGTTGCCGCCGGAAGCCGTGATCACGCCCCGGCGGCGCTGCGCCGGGTCGAGTTGCAACAGCGTGTTGAAGACGCCGCGCGCCTTGAATGAGCCGCTCACCTGCATGTTTTCCAGCTTGAAATGGATGCGCGGCGGCACGTCGCGGTGGACGAGCGGCGGCGGGAGCATCGGCGTATGGCGGATATACGGCGCGATGCGCGCGCGCGCCGCCACAAAAGCTTCGAGGGGAATTGCGTAGGACATAAGCTCGGACAATGGTTGGACACGGAAAGAGTAGGCAGGCGTCGCCGTATCGGCTAGTGTCGAGCGTTTGACCTTGGCTGTCCAGTAAAATATCGCCGCGCGGCGCGGTTGACGCTTGCGCGCGAGCGACGGAAAGCTTTTTCGGACGGGCTTGGGCCAGGCTTGGGCCCAGCCCGAGAGGATGTGTCATGCCGATTTCTTCTCACGGGCGACCGGTTGACGGCCGCCACGCAGGGCGCCCTGGCCCGCGACTCTGCTACCGGCTCGTCGTCGAGTATGACGGCTCGCGTTACGCCGGCTGGCAGGAGCAGCGCGAGGCGCGCACCGTGGCCGGCGAGCTGCGCCGGGCGCTGAGCGAGGCGCTTGCCGACCCGGAGCTGGACCTGGGCGGCGCCGGGCGCACCGATGCCGGCGTTCATGCGCTGGGGCAAGTCGCCCATCTGCGGACGAGCGCGCGCTTGGATGGCGAAACGCTCCGCCAGCGCGTCAATGACTTGTTGCCCAGCGATATCTGCGTGCTCGACGCGGCGCTGGCCGCGCCGAGCTTTCATGCCCGTCATGACGCGCTTGCGCGCTATTACCTCTACCAAATCGCGCTGCGCCGCATGGCGTTTGCCAAAAAGTATGTCTGGTGGGTGCGCGACCCGCTTGATGTGGAGAAGATGCGGGCGGGGGCGGATGTTCTGCGCGGCTTTCACGACTTCACGGCCTTTTCGCAAAAAGGGCCGGCGGACCATAGCCTGACCCGCGACGAAGCGGCGCGCATGGAATCAAAGCTGGTGGATGTTCATGAGCTGACCGTGAGCTTGCGTCCGGGGATGATTGTGACGCGCATCGGCGCGTCGCATTTTCTATGGCGCATGGCAAGGCGAGTCGTTGGGGCGCTGGTCGCGGTCGGGGCGGGGAAGCTGACCATTGACGACCTCCGGCAAGCCCTGCGCGACAAGCGGCCGAGCGAGACCATCGCCCAGTTGACCGCGCCCGCGGCGGGGCTGTTTTTGGAGCGCGTGGAATATCCGGGCGAGCCGGTCGCCCGCGAGCCGGCGGATATCCCGACCCGCCTAGGCATTCCGTCCGAGCGGGAGGCGCTGATACGCGAGCGAAAGCCCAGCCCAAGGCGTCGCCCGCCCCGCGCGACCGCTGGAGGTAAGGGCGGCAGGTGAACGCTCCGCTCTTGGAAAAAAGCGGGCAGGCGCAGGCTAAGCCCCCTGGCCGCGACGCCATAGCGCCTCGGGAAGCGCCCTAGAAGGCGAGCTTGAAGGCGAACTGTACGATCCGCGGCCCGGTCGTCGCTTCCAGAATCCGTCCGAAGTTCGGCGTGCCGACGACGTTGCCGGGATTGGCGAAGTTCGTTTGGTTGAAGATGTTGAAGAATTCGGCGCGGAACTCCGCCCGGTATCGCTCCTGGAACGTCAGAAACTTCACGATTGAGAAGTCCGTGTTCGATTGCGCTGGCCCGCGCAGGGTGTTGCGCCCGACCGTGCCGAAGTTCCCGACGCCCGTCGAGGGGATAAATCGGCTCGTGTCGAAGTAGCGGTCCAGCCGCTGCCGAACGTCGCCGGAGAGGCGGCCGTCGCCCTGCCCGCCCGCCGCGTATGACGCGCGCGCGCCGTCGCTCAACCCGGTACTGCTGACGACAGTGAAGGGAAGCCCGGTCTGGAAGATCGCGACGCCCGACACCTGCCAGTTGTTGACCAGCGCCTTGAGGGCGAAGCGGTCGCCGTCATACAGCTTCGGCAGGTCATAGACGAAGCTCACGACGAGTCGCTGCCGCCGGTCAAAATCCGCCGTGGCGCGATTGCCCCGGAAGGTCGCTTGGTCGCCGAAGTCCGGCGACACGTCGCTGGTGCCCAGCGAGGTGAGCTGCCCGGAGTATTCATCGATGGCATGCGCCCAAGTATAGCTCGCCAGCGCCTGGAGTCCTTTGGAGAGGCGGCGCGTCACTGTCGCCTGAAGGGAGTTGTAGCTGGCGACAGCCGACGACTCCTGCACCGTGACCGAGAATGAATTCAGGCCCGGCTGCGTGATCTGCGACAGGAGCGTGCCAAACGGGCTGAGGGTGCCGTTGGGCGCGAACGGCTGGTTGACGTTCTTGAAGCGTTGCAGCTTGCGCGTCTGCGAGCCGACATAGCTCACTTCAAGTTGCGTGTCCTTGATGAACTCCCACTGGAAGCCCAGCGAGTATTGCTGCACGTAGGGCGAGCGCAGATTGCGCCCTGGGTAGATGCCCTGGACGGCGACTTGTCGCCCGCCGAGGCAGAACGGCAGGCCGCGGCTCGGGCCGGCTGCTCCAGTACAGCTCGTGCCGGGAAAGAACGAAGGGTTGCCCGTGTCGATCGGCCCCTGCGCCGCGGGGATGGGAGCGAATGGATTGGCGAAGCCGCCGCCCGCGACCGCCGGAAAGAACGGAATGAGCGGGAAGACCGGGAAGCTGAAGCTGGAGTTGATGACCGTCCGGGCGTTGAAGCGGTCGTAATAAAGCCCATAGCCGGCGCGAGCGACGAAGCGATCCGTCGGCAGGGGCTTGAAGGCCAGACCGATGCGCGGCGCGAAATTATTCCAGTCCGGCTCGGTGAAGCCCCGCCGACTGTCGCGCGTAATGCCTGGCAATCCGGCGCGGTTGTTGGACGGCACGAAAAAGCCGGCAAAGGTGCCAGCTAAGTTGGAAACGCCGTTCGGCCCGGTTCCGACCGTCGCGCGCGCCACGCCTTCGTCGAAGGTCGCCATGAGACCGTCCACTTCATAAAACGGCCCGAAGTAGTCGTAGCGCAGGCCGAGGTTGACCGTCAGCCGGTCGCTGATCTTCCAGTCGTCCTGAAAGAACAGCGTGAAGTCGTTGGCGCGGAAGTCGCGCTTGGCGCCGCCCGGCGAAATGACCGACAGAAACGGCGAAGTCAGCCCGCCGGCCGTGGATGACAAGCCCGGATTGACGCCGGTAATCAGGAACTCGGTGAAAGGCAGGGTCGGCAGAAACTGCGGAGCGCGGCTGACCGAGCCGGGCAAGATGCCCAGCGCCGCGAACGCCCCAAGTCCGGCGGCGTTGGCGAAGCCGCCGGTGAATTGAATCAGCCCGCGCGCGCCGACATTGAAAAATACCCGCTGCCGGTAGGGGCGAAGCTCGCCGCCGAACTTCACTGAGTGCGCGCCAACCGTGAGCGAAAGCGTTTCGCTGAAGGTGAAGCCCTCGGTGGTGTTGAAACTATCGGAAGTCGTCGCCGGCCCAAACGAAAACATATTCGAGAAGGTGAAGCCCGGCAGACCCGGAAACAGCGCGGCGCTTGGCGAGTTGATGCCGAAGTCGGATGCGCGCAGCGGCTCGGTCGGCTTGCCCTGGGTGATCAGGCGGTTGTAGCCAAAGCGAAACTCGTTGATGAGCGTTGAGCGCAGAATGCTTGTCCAGGAAGCGGTCGCGACGCGGTTGTTCGTGATGGCGTCCACCGGATAGCCCGGCAACTGGAGCGCGTTGCCGCCGCCGAATTGCCGAAACAGCCCTTGCCGGACCGTGTTGTTGGCGAAGAAAAACTTGCCCGACACGCGGTTGTTGTCGTTGATCTGCCAGTCGCCGTTCGCGTTGAACTGCTCTTCGCGGAAGGTTGACTCCGCCACCTGTACGCCGGTCGTCCGCCCGCTGCCGCTCGGAATGACGAACTGCCCGCTCGGGTAACGCGCCTGGAGCAGCCGGACTTGGGGCGAGGCGGCAAAGGTCGCCGAGTTGATGAACGGCGCGAACCCCGGCGCACGGCTCAGCGCAATGGCGCGAATCGAGGCCAGCGATCGGTCGTCGCCGAGATCCGGGGGCGGATTGAACGGCGCGATGCTGTTGTTGGTCGAGGTGCCGTTGGTTTCCCGCGTGCCCTGATAAGAGCCGAAGAAAAACAGCCGATTCTTGACAATCGGGCCGCCAATCGTCGCGCCGTATTGCTTGCGGTTGTTCGCTTGGCGCGGAATGCCAGCGCGTTTCAGAAAGAAGTTGTTGGCGTTGAGCGCCTGGTCGCGCAGGAAGAAATAGGCGTTGCCGTGAAACTCGTTCGTGCCGCTCTTGGTGATGGCGGCCACGATGCCGCCGACATTCCGCCCGGCCGAGGCGTCATACTGGCTGGTTTGCACGATGAACTCCTGCAGGGTGTCGGTCGCCGGCACCGCTAGGTTGGCGAATGAGCCCGTTCCGATGGAGTTGACATCAATCCCATTGATGAGGATTGAGTTGCTGGTTGTGCGCTGCCCGTTGACGTTGATGGCTGTATCGCCGCGCCCAACTTCCGAGGTGTTGAAAATGTTAGACGCCGCTCCGGCCGACAGCGCGAGGAGTTGCTGGAAGTTGCGCGTCGGGAGCGGCAGTTGGCGGATATTGCGCTCGTCCACGACGCGGCCATGCGCGGCCGAGTCAGCTTGAATCAGCGGCGCCTCGCCGGAAACGTTGATGACTTCCGAGTCCGCCTCGCCAATCTCGAGCGCGACATCGCTGGTCGTGACGCCCGTGATGGTGACCGTGATGTTTTCCGTCACGCTTGTTTTGAACCCAGCGGCGCGGGCTTCGAGCCGGTATTTCCCCGGCGTCAGCAGGGTGAACGCGAAGTCGCCGCCGCTGCCCGCGGTCGCCTCGCGCTTGCTGCCCGTCGCTTGCTCGACGAGCGTGACGGAAGCGCCGCCGACCACCGCGCCCTGCGGATCGCGGATGACGCCGCGCAACTGACCGGTGCTGGCCGATTGGGCCCAGCCAGTCGCCGCGCCGCCGGCGACTGCCACGCAGGCCAGGATCCCGCAGGCGATCATTGCCGCGCGGACGCGCGCCTGACTCAAGACCAGCGCGGCCAGGCCTCGCCGCTGATGAAGTCGCTGAGGGGGACGCGATGCTGGTCCCGCCGTCCAGCCGCGATGGCGGCTGCGGTTACATGACGCAGAGTTCATGGCAGATGCCCGCTCCTTGCTTTCCGATCTGGTCGTTCAATCCTGGTTGTTCGATTTGAAAGCTTGCACAAGTCGCACTTGCCCCGACCGCCGCGCGTCATGGCGCATCATGGGGTAAGCGAGGACAGCTTGATAATGCTTGGCGCGGAGCATAGGCGCCTTCCGCAAGCGCGTCAATGACTCCATTGGAAAAATCCGCGGGCTTCGCGCCGCCAATGACACCGTTCCCTGCCGACAGAGGCCCGCCCGCAAGCCCGTCCTAAAGCCTTAGCAAAGCCCCCGGCGCGTCCCGCGGGTTTGGGCGGCCGCTCGTCCGCGCTCACTCCACGATGACCGTGGTCTCGAACTTGCCGTATTTCTGGAAGGCGATGCAGTTGAGCGAGGTCATTCGGTCCTTGCGGTCGGTCAGCGCCACGCGCGCGGCGACCGGCATGAGGTAGTCGCTTTCCCCCACTGTCACCCAGCCAAACTCCACAATCGAGACGGCTTCCGAAACCGGAAAGTCGCGGGGCAAGTCCATGCACTCGGATTCCAGGCGGATGACGCGCCGGGTTTCCGGATCAACCAGGATGCGCCCACGATAGCCGGCAATTGTCCGCGCCTTGCCAATTTGCAGGGTCTGGCGGGAGTAAGCCGTTTCAACGACGTATTCAAACGCGCGGCAGGGGCGACCGTAGAAGACGGTCATCCCGGCGTCGCGGAACGCGGCTTGCGATTCGTCGTCGAAAAGCGACTTGAGCAGTCCGGCGAACTGTCCGGTCGAGGTCAGCCCGCCGACTTCATCCAGCCCAAGCGAGGTCGCGACGCCGTTCTGAAGCTTAAGCTCCAGCTTCTCGCCTTTTTCCGCTGAATAGGCAATTGCAATTTCAAGGTAATCGCCCAGTTGCCAGGGGCGGCCGCCAAGCCGGTAATAACGCTGCACGCGCTGCCGGGCGGTGAAATCGGGCAGTCCGGCCACATAGGCGCGAGCGACGGCTCGGACCTGCTCGATGAACGGTTGCTCCGCGCGGTAAATCGGCGTATCGGAATAGTCCGTCAACGGGGCCACCGGACGTTGCGGGGAGGCGGTCACCGCCCGGCGGCGCTCATCCGCCCGCCACAGCGCGCTTTCGACCTGAGCGGCCCGCAGAAAGCGCATTTTGCGCCCAAAGGCTTCCGCCATTTCGAAGCTGATGCCGCGCCGGTCAATGTCCGCCGCCACGTCGTCCACTTCGCGGTTACGCTGATACGCCTCGCGCACGCGCCCCTCAATCTCGGCGGCGCGCATGGGCGGCTCAGTCGCCGAAAAGCTCCTGGACGCCGGATCAGCTTCCAGGGCTTGCGGCGGAGGGAGCGCCCCGCGGGTCGCCGGAAGCGGTCCGATGAAGGCTAGGGCGAAAGCGCCGATCAGCATCCGCCCAAGGTTAATCCCGCGACTTCTATGACGCGTTGCAAAATGCTGTCTGGCGATGGTTTGACGCGCTTGACGCGCACTTGCGCCGCCGCTCGCCGCCGTGCTAAAACCCCAGTCGTTCATTAATTTCCCTCGGAAAGCGCCTTCGTAAGGGCGGCTCAGGCATCGAGCGCAGCCGGGCAACGGGTGTGGTCACGCCCCGCGAGTGTTGAGTCATGACTTGTACAGTCGCCATTGGCCGCCATCAACTCGAATGCCATGAAGCAATCTATGGAAAAAAGGAGTGACTTCCATGCTGCTGAATCACCTGCGCCGCGGGCTGTTTGGCTTATGCCTTGGCGCGTGTTCGCTGATAACGCCTTCGTTGCTTATGCCTGCGCCGGCGTTCGCCCAGTCGCAAGTCAACGCGGCCGACCTGCGCGGCACGGTCAGCGATGATAGCGGTAAAGTTATTGCTGGAGCGAAGGTTACGGCGCGCGAGGAGCGCACTGGCTTTACCCGCGAGGCAACGACCAATGACGTCGGTCTTTATCAGCTCATCGCGCTCCCGCCGGGATCATATGAGATTTCCGTCGAGTCGAGCGGTTTCGCCCGCGCCGTCAACCGCAATGTCACGCTGACCATTGGCGCGGCGGCGCAGCTCGATTTCACCTTGCGCGTGGGCGATACCACCGAAGAAGTCGTCGTCACGGCTGACACGCAGGTGATCGAAGGCTCGCGCACGTCGGTGGCGGAAACCATCAACCAGCGGGCCATCAATAATTTGCCGACGAGCAGCCGCAGCTATGTAGGCTTTACGCTGCTGACCTCGACGACCACTCGCGACAACCAGCCCAGGCTTGGCGTCGCGCCCACGTCGGGACTGAACTTCGGCGGCCAGCGCGCGCGCGCCAACAACGTCTCGATTGACGGCGCAGACGCGACCGACTCATCCGTCAATGGCGTCCGGGCGACGGTCTCGCAGGAGGCGGTGCAGGAGTTCCAGATTTTGACCAACAGCTTCGCGCCAGAGTTCGGGCGGGCGTCTTCGGCGGTCATTAACATCGTCTCCAAGGGCGGCGGTAACGAGCTGCGCGGCAACGTCTTCGCGTTTCTGCGCGACCAGGCCTACTCGGCCAACAACGCTTTCGCTGGCGTTCGGGAGTATCCGGAAACTCGCTTCCAGGGCGGGTTCACGCTCGGCGGGCCGATTGTCAAGGACAAGACGTTTTTCTTCTTGTCATTCGAGACTCAGAACCTTAACGGCACGGGCTTCAATATCACTGGCCGCAACGGCTTTGGCTTCACGACCTTCACGCCGCCGGCGCTGCTGGCGACCTCGCCCAACCTGGGCCTGTCAAACCTGCCCGCCGGCGTTTTCGTGCCGATCGGCGGTCAAGCGGCGCAAGTCACGCCCCAGCAGGTCGCCTTCCTGAATGCGGCGCTGGGAGGGCTGTCGCAAGCCACGGGCATCCCGCTGACCACGCCCTTCACGGCGCTTCCGGCGGCGGTCCAGACCGCGCTGCTGACCAACCCGACTTTCCAGGCGCTCAACACCTTCTATTTCCTCGCGCGCGAGGGCTCTAGCGTCGGGCTGACCGGGCGCCAAACCAACGGGCAGGCGGTCTTCCCGACGCTTGCCGCGCTGGGCGTGACCAATCCGGGCTTTAGCTCGCCGGTGCCGCTGGCCGGCAGCTTCCGTCCGATGAACGCGCTGCTCGGCAACTACACCGTGCGCGAGCGAACCTTCCTGCCCGCGCTGCGCATTGACCACCGGTTCAACGACATTCACCAGTTTTTCGCCCGCTTCAGCGTATCCCCCTCGACTATCCGCGGGATTCCTTCAAACGGGCAAAACCAGCCGACGGCGCTCAACAACTTCACGCGCACAGGCTTTCAGGGAACGCGCGACATCGCCTTCGTGGCGCAGAATGTGGCCACCATCAGCCCGACGCTCATCAATGAGTCGCGCTTCCAGTTCTCGCGGCGCGGCGTGGATTACGGGCCGCAAAGCCAGATCGTGGGCGTGGAAGTGCCCGGCATCGCCTCGTTCGGGCGCGAGCCGTTCTCGCCCACGCAGCGCGTCGAAAAGCGCTGGCAGGTCACGAACAACCTCACCAAAATTGCCGGCAATCACACGCTGAAGTTCGGCGCGGATTTCAACCTGTTGCTTTACAACGCGCTGTTTGAAGTCAACTTTGGCGGCGTGTACGCCTTTCCGCCCAACCAGCTCTTCCCGGCGGCGCAGGGCTTCCCGGCATTCAGCGGCGTGCAGGCGTATGGGCTGGGCTTGCCGGAATCCTATGTGCAGAACGTCGGCGATCCGATCAGTAACTTCAACAATCCGGTGCTGGGCGTTTTCGCCCAGGATAGCTGGAAGATTCGCCCAAACTTCACGCTCAACTACGGCGTGCGCTACGACGTGCAGTACACTAAGCAGATTCGCGCGGTGCAGCCGGAGCCATTCGTCGGGCCGGGCAACGTTGGGGCAATCAACATGCCGAACGTTTTCGCTGCCGGCGAGCGCATCATCGGGATTCAGCAGGGCATCCCGCGCGATTACAACAACATCGCGCCGCGGCTGGCCTTTGCCTGGGACCCATTCAACAACGGCAAAACCGTGGTGCGCGCCGCCTACGGCTTGTTTTACGGCACGCCCATCGCCGGCTTGATCTTTCTCTCCGACGTAGTGGACGGCGCGCAATCGCCTTTCCTTGTCTTTCCGGGCTTGCTGGGCGGCGCGGCGATTTTCCGCAACGAGCGCGTCAACATCCCCGTCCCGGCGCTGCCGGGGTACCAGGTCGGCCAGCAACGCTACAACCCGCTCGATCCGGGCTTTCAGGTCTTGAATGGCGGACCCATTCGGTCGCTCCTCTTCTCGCCCATCACCTCCCAGACGCTCCACGTCAACAGCGGCTTCGAATTTGACTACACGCAGCAGGGCAATCTCTCCATCGAGCGGCAGCTTGGGCGCACGGTCACGGTCAACGCGACTTACAGCTACATCCGCGGCTTGCAACTCGTTCGCCCGCGCAATGTCAATCAGCAAAATCTGGCGCTGCTTCAGGCCAATGCGCAGGCGCAGACCAACCCAATCGTGATTGGCGGGCAAACGGTCGGTTTCTTTGGCGCTGGCCCGCTGGCTGGTCTCTATAACCCGTTGCCAAATAGCCTTGGACCCGGGCTGTCGGGGCTGCCGGCGCAGGTGGCGCCTATAGGGCGCTTCCTTTTCAACGACTTCCGCCGCACTGGGCCGAATCTGCTTTACACCGCGGCGACGCTCAACCTTCCGGTCGCGACCGCGCAGCAGCTCCTGGCGGCTCTGACCAATCGGTTCAACTTGCCGCGCTTGCAGGGCGAGCCATTCGTGCCGTTCGGCAGCGTGAAAAACTATGAGTCCTCCGGCAGCTCGATCTACCACGCGCTGACGCTCAGCGTAAACAAGCGGTTCTCCAACAACTTCCAGTTCCTGGCGTCCTACACGTGGTCGAAGGCCATTGACGACTCGACCGACGTGCAAACGCTTCAGGAGCCGCAGGACAACAGCAACGCCCGGCTTGATCGGTCGAACTCCAACTTTGACCAGCGTCACCGCCTCATCTTCAGCGCCGTCTTTGCCAGCCCCTTTAAGCGCAACGAGGGGGCGGGCCGCTATCTGCTGGCGGATTGGACCTTCGCGCCCATTGTCGAGGCGGGCGCGGGGCGGCCCTACACGCTGCTCATCGGCGTGGATCAAACCCAGGTCAACAGCTCCTCGACAGCGCGGCCGAACTTCGTGCAGTCCTGCCCGCCGGGCACGGCCGGACTGGTCTGTTTCCCGTCGCCGCGCGGCAATGGCTTCCTGACTTTGCCGCCCGACAGCCGGTTGCCGGAAAACTTCGGGCGGCCGCTCTCAGCCTTCCTGGGCAACGTCGGACGCAACGCCTTCACGGGACCGAACTTTATCGCTGTGGACTTTCGTCTGGCACGGAAGTTCTACTTCTCGCGCGACGCCGACGTGACGGGGCGCAACCTGGAGTTCATTTTTGAGATGTTCAACGTAGCCAACCGCGTCAACGTCACGGAAATCAATCCGAACTACCAGCTTAGCGGCGCGCCGACGCTCGCCGCGCCGCCGCGTCAGATTCAATTCGCGTTGAAGTTTAGCTTCTAGGCCGGGCTATCCGCGCAACGCCTTCCAGGGGCAGGGGCGCTAGCCCCTGCCCCTGACGCTTTTAACGCGTTCTCTGATGGCGCGCTGGCGCTTTTTGGCTCTGACCGGCTCTCGCCGCGGCGGTCCGTCGCTCCTCCAGCGGCAGGAATATCTTGGCTGAAAGTCGCCGGCTTCGCGGGCCTTGAAGCCTGGCCAGCGCGCGTTGGCGGAGAGTTTGTCGCCATTGAGGTAGTCTAACAGCCGTCAAAAACGCCGGAGACTGATCCGCTATTCGTCGAATCTAGACTGCCTCCGTAAAATAATCCAAATCCACCCGCTTCAATTCGTATGTGGCCGTCACAGCAACCCCAACGTTGTGGTCAATCATCAGTTGCGCCAGCATATGACCGTCAACGAGGACGATTCTGCTGTCAATTTGCTTGGCATAGTCCAGGGCATCCTGCGAGAAGTCAGGAGTTGTCAGGAAAATGCCTTTTTTGGCGCGCCGTCCCTGCAAGGCGCCGGCAAATTTCTGGATCTCAGGACGCCCCACGACGCCAGCCCATCGTTTGGCCTGCACATAAACAATATCCAGTCCCAGACGGTCCTCCTTGAT
>CALCKX010000095.1 GCA_937966115.1 uncultured Chloracidobacterium sp.
GCCAAAATTGTCGGGATACAACGCCATCTTCACAAAAGAGAACTGGATCGCCGGGAAGACAGCTGCCCAGAACAGCGCGTCGGCAAACGGCAGCGTCATCCGCCAGCGCCGCGCGAGCCAGCCCACCGCAAAGGCTTCGGCCGCGAAAACGGCGATCCCCAGTCCGTGTTGCCAGAGGGCGAGCGTCTTCAGCGCAGCCAGGGTTCCGGCGACGAGGCCCCAAACCGGGCCGAAGGCAACGGCGATGACTAGCGGCAAGGTGCCGCCAAAGATCAAGTGCAAGTCATTGCCCAGCGCCACCGGCAAACCGTTCAGAAGGAAGCCGAGACCCCCGGCAGCCAGAGCGATCAGCAGCGCTGTGGAGCGAGGCCTTGAAGAGCTTGCGTCGGTCATGCGCGTCTATTCCCCCCACAGGAAGCGCAGATAGAGCCATCAGACAATTGACCAAGCGCTTTGTCGTCAATGCGCGCGAATTGCAAGACTGACAACGACCTTGCAGCCACCGAGCGACGCCGGGAGCGCGCTTCACAACCGCCGCCCGAGCCTCGGGTCGCGGCATCTTTCCCACGGCTTTCCCCCATAGCTTTCCCCGGCTTCTTTTCTGGCTTTGGCGCGATTTCCGAGAGGATGCGACGTCAGCGACTGAGCGCGCCCCAGGGTGACAAGCGGGGGGGCAAGGGGCGAGAATGCCTGCCAACGAGCGCCAGCCCGGATAGCTTGGGGAAGCCCTTCCGACCCGCCTAGGCGGCAGGCAGCGCGTGTTGGCAGAGATATTTGAAAATGCCTTTCGACGAGAGGAAGCCCAGGGGCTTTTCCTCGTCATCCACAATTGGCACGTGTCGGTATTTGTGCATCGCCATCAGGTTGAGCGCCTTGGCCAGCGTATCGCCGTGCCGCACCACGCCTGGATTCGGCGTCATAATCGCGTCCACCGGCGTGGACTCCAGCTCTGTAATGCGGTTGGCGACCTTGTAGAGCATGTCGCGCTCGGTGACGATGCCGACCAGCTTCCCGCCGCGAACCACCATCGCGCACCCGAATCGCCTGTCTTGCATCGCGCGCAGCGTCGCGGCGATGGATGTGCCGACTTCGACCGTGATTGGCGGATAAGGAAACAAATGGTCAATCGTGTCTTCGGCAAGCGCCTGCTGAATCGGGAGTTCCGACTCGCCAGCCTCGATGGCCGTCAGGTCTGAGCCGCACGCTTCGCAGGTTTCCGCGCCAGGCAGATTTTCAAAACCGCAGGCAGGACACTTCATTGATTGGCAATCCTCAGGATTGGGGTGGCGAGCGCTAAAACGGCCGAAGGGACGTTCGCTAGGCGAGCAAGCTAACACAGCCATCGCGCGCCGTCACCACTGAAACCGCTCAATCGCGCCCAGCGCCAGCGCCAGATTAATGCGCGCCGCGACATGCTGCGCCAACGCCTGTATCCGCGCCGTCCGGGCCTGACTCAGCGCCGCTTGCGCCCGAATGACTTCCAGATTGTCGGCGACGCCGGCGGCAAGCCGCTCCTCGGCCAGCTCGGTTTCGCGTTGCGCCAATGTCACGGACTGCTCGGCAGCCGAAACCTGCTCAACGGCCGCCGCCAGGAGCGCCAGCGATAGCCGGACATCCTGCTCGATCTGACGCTGCGCGTCCGCGACTTGTAAGGCGCTCTGGCGCGCCCGGCTTTTCTCGGCGACGAGCCGCCCAAACGTCGCGCCGCCGTTGAAAAGCGGCACATTGACCCGCGCGCCAAACGCCCGCGTCGGCAGCGCGAAGCGATTCGGACGAACGCCGGTCACGCCGTAGTCGGCAAAGATTTCAACCGAAGGCCACTGTTCGGCGGCGACCGCGGATTGTTCCTGCAGGACGGCTTCGCGCTGCGCCTGCGCCAGCGCCGCCTCCAGCCGGTTGCGGCGCGCGTCGGCCAGAGCGGCTGTCAAATCCGGCGCGACGACCGGCACGAACCGCAACTCGCCCGTGAGCGTCACCTCGGCTTCGGGCGGCAAAGCGACCAGCCGGCGCAGGCGCGCCTGGGCTTGCTCCGAGTCGGCCTGCGCCTGCGCCCGGCGCGTCTCCTCTTCCGCCAGGCGGACGCCGGCCCGCGCCACATCGAGCTGCGTAGCCAGCCCGGCCGCTCGCTGCTCCTGCGCCAGCGCGACCAGCGCCCGCGCCGCGGCAATTTCACGCTCGGCCGCCATCGCCACGGCTTGGGCGCGCAGCGCGCCCGTGTAAGCCAGCAAGACCTCGCCCGTGATTTGCCGCCTCACGAGCTGGGCTTCCAGCTCGGCGGCGCGGCAGGCGGTCTGACCGGCGCGGTAACGCTGCACGGCCGACCAGTCGAAAAGCTGTTGCGCGAGCTGCAAGCGCGCGTCAAAGGTGTCAAAGACAATGACCGAGCTTAGCCCTGGCGCGAAGCCGCTCAGGCCCTGGGCGGCCAGGTTAATGGCGTTGCTGGCGCGCGTCGCTGTCGCGCTCAAGTTGGGGAGCAGCGGCGCGCGCGCCGCGAGGGCGCGGCCGCGCGCTTCCTCCCGACGCTCGGCCGCCAACTGGACAGCGGTTTCGGCAGCCAGCGCCAGCTCGACGGCCCGCGCCGGCGACAGCGTTCGGGGCGCGCCGGTCTGGGGATACACAATCCCCGGAAGCGGCAAGCGCCGCGCCGGCGCGATTTGCTGGGCCGCGCCGAGCGCGCTCAGAAGGGCGACAATCGCGACAATGGACGGCAAGCGATGAGCCATGGCGGCATTCCCTCTTCTCGCGACAAAGCGATCAATCGCGGTCGGGCGACTTGGCCGGCGACCGCGCGCCGAGCGCCAGCCGCCACCGCGCCCAGCGCTGGGACAGCCAGGCGCCCGCGTCGTCAAACAAAGCGTAGAATGCCGGCACGGCCAGCAGCGTCAGCAACAGGCACAACGACTGTCCGCCAATGACCAGCACGGAAATGGAGCGGTTCGTGCTCGCTCCCGGCCCCTGGGAGAACGCCAGCGGACACATCCCGGCGACAAACGCCAGCGTCGTCATCAGGATGGGGCGCAGCCGGTCGCGGTTTGCCTGCACAATCGCCGCATCGCGCGCCCGTCCGGCGCGACGCAGGCTGTTCATGCGGTCAATCTGCAAAATGGCGTTTTTCTTGACGACGGCGAAGAGCACGAGCGCGCCCAGCCCAACAAACAAGTTGACCGACTGCCCGGCGATGAGAAGCGAAAGCAATCCGAAGGGCAGCGCCAGCGGCAGCGTCAGCAGAATTGTCACCGGATGAATGAACGACTCAAACTGCGCCGCCAGGACGACATACATGAAGATGAACGTCAGCGCGAAAGCGATCATGAAGTAGTAGGCCGACTCCGCCAGGTCTTTCGCGTCGCCAGCAAAGACGCGCTCGTAGCCGGGGGCGAGCGCCAGCCCGTTGAACGCCGCGTCAATCCGCTCGGTCGCTTCGGACAGCGACGAGCCCGGGGCCACATTGGCCAGCACGGTGACACACCGCTGCCGGTTGAGGCGCTCGATGGCGACCGGGCCCCGCCCTTCCTCGACGCGGGCGACGCTGGCCAGCGGAACGGTGCCGCCCCTGGCCGTGGGCATGGCTATCTCGCCCAATCGCTCGGGCAGGCTGCGAAAAGCGTCCGGCGCGCGGAGGCGGAGGCGCGGCTGATCGGCAGCCGCGGCGGCCGCCTCCGCCAGCGCGCCGATCTCCAGTCCGGCGACGAGGATATTCAGCGTCGTCGCGACGTCTTCCACGGCCACGCCCAGGTCGGCGGCGCGCGCGCGATCCACGACTAGGCGCGCCTCTGGCGCGCCTAGGGCGAGCGTCGAGTTGATATCCACGACGCCCGCCATCGAGCGCATCGCCTCCATGAGCGAGGCCGCGTAAGCCGCGAGCTGCTCGAGATCAGGTCCGCGCAGGACGTACTGAATGGTCGCGTTCTCATAGCCGCCGCCCTGAAACGGGCTAATGGGCTGGACGCTTAACCGAGCCTGGTCGGCGTAACCGCGCAGCGCCTCGCGCGTCTGCGCGATGAGCTGCGCCTGGGTGGCGGCGCGGGCGGCGAGCGGCGCGAGCTTGACGTAGATGTAGCCGCGCGACGCCACTGGCGGATCGCCGCTGCCGGCCGTCGTCAGCGTGTGGGCCACGCCCGGCAAGGCGCGAATTTCGGCGGCCAGGCGCTCCGCGAGCAGCGCGGTCGCCGCCAGGGACGAGCCTTCAGCGGCGCGCAGCGTCACTTCAAACTGCGATTCGTCATCCTGGGGAATGAAATCCTTGCCGCTGATGGCGAAGAGCGGGACAACCGACGCCGCGACGCCGACGCAGGCCACCGCCACCAAGCCGCGCCGCCGCGTTGACCAAGCGACGAGGCGGGCATAGCCGCGCGTCATCCAGCCGTCGGCGACCGCCGGCTCGGCGTGGCGAGCGGAGAGCGTCCGGGCGCACAGCATGGGCGTCAGCGTGAAGGATACCAACATCGAGATGGCGACCGCCGCCGCCGCCGTGACGCCAAAAGGCGACAGGAAGCGCCCGACGATACCGCCCATAAAGGCCGTCGGCAGAAAGACGGCGAGCAACGAGAGCGTTGTCGCCAGAATGGCCAGCCCAATTTCCCGCGTCGCCTCGACCGCGGCCTCGAAGGGCGCGTAGCCTTTTTCGCGAACAAACCGCTCGATGTTTTCAAGCGCCACGATGGCGTCGTCAATCACCACGCCGACCATGAGCGTCAGCGCCAGCAGCGTGATCGTGTCCAGCGTATAGCCCAGCGCCGCCATCACCCCAAAGGCGCCAATCACCGACGCGGGAATCGCCAGGGCCGCAATGAGCGTCAGGCCGACCCGCCGCAGGAAAGCCAAGACGACCAAGCAAGCCAGCAGGCTGCCCTCGATGAGGTGCGTCTTGACATCGTTGACGGCGGCTTCAATGAAAACCGACTTGTCGCCAACTTCAGTGACGGTCACATCCGGCGGCAGCGTCGCGCGGATTTCAGCCAGCTTTTCCTTGACCAGCGCGGCCAGGGCCACGGCATTGCCGCCAGCGCGCTTCGATACCTGCACGACCACCGCCGAGCGCCCGTCCAGCGCGGTGATGGTCCGCGGCGGCTGCGCGGCTTCCTCAATTTGAGCGATGTCGCCCAGGCGGATAGGATAGGTGCCGCGATAGGCAACTGGCGCTTGGCGCAGCGACTCGGCGTCGCTCAGCCGGCCAGGCGCTCGGAGGGCGGTTTCGCGCGCGCCCTGCCCGAGCGTTCCGGCGGTGGCGTCCTGATTCTGGCGCTGGACGGCAAGCGCGACCTCGGATGGCGTCAGCGCATAGGCGCGCAGGCGCGGCGGATCGAGCAGAACGCGAATTTCGCGTTGCGCGCCGCCAAGCAGCGAGACGCGCCCGACGCCATCGAGCGTTTCAAGCCGCTCCTTGATGTCGCGGCGCGCTAGGCGCGTCGTTTCAACCAGCGGCCGCGGCGACGCGACAGCTAGCCGGATGACCGGCGAGGCGTTGGTTTCAAACTTCTGAACGGTCGGCGGCTCGATAGCTCGGGGCAGCTCCGGGATGACCAGATTCACCTTGTCTCTGACTTCCTGGACGGCGACATCGAAATCCTTGTTGAGCGAAAACTGGATGTTGACCTGCGAAACGCCCTCCACCGAGGACGAGCGAATCTCCTTGACGCCGCTGATGGCATTGACTGCCGATTCAATCTTCTCAGTAATATCGCGCTCAATCTCCGCCGCCGAGGCGCCAGGGTTGGCAATCGCGACGGTAATGACCGGAAAGTCGACATTCGGGAACTGATCAACGCCCAGCCTCGCGTAGCCAAACGCGCCGGCCACCGTGATTGCCATGACTAGCATCGTGGCGAAAACCGGGCGATGGATACAAATTTCGGCAAGTCTTTGCATCTTGCTTTTCCTAAAAGAAACAGATTATGGCTCTTTGCGCGGCTATTTGGTTATTTTTGCTATTCGTCGGGATTAGCTTTGGTCTATTGACGCTTAGATTACTAAGCAGCGAAGAAGAGACGATAAATATTTTTCTAGAAAGCCCCCTAGCGGTTTCATTCATTGGAATAATCTTATTGTGCAACTTACTACTATGCATATCTTTCCTAATTCCTCTAAGATTTTATCACTTGACTTTTTTAGAAGTCTTGTGCATTTCAGTTATTTTACACGCTTTTAGCGTAAACAATTTCGTAGAAGCTTTTTATAGCTTTCTAAGAAAAAATGCTTTTCTCGCGCTTTTCTCTATTGTGGCATCTTTCTCTTTCATAAATCATGATTATGATAAAAGCTGCGACATGATTACCTACCACGCTCAGATGGCAAGGTATCTTCACTTGTATGGCTCGACAAAAGGAATCGCTCTCATTTCGGCCCAACTAGGTCACGCATCCCCGTGGTTTGCGCTTCCAGCCGCGCTCGAAAGCATCCTTGAGATTTACTCCAGCCTTGCTGTCGGAAGCTTTACGATCTTCATATCTTTTTTTCAGCTTATGAGAAGCGCCTTCCATATAGCGAGAGATAGATATGAGATTTTTCTTTTTTCCTACTTCGCCCTTAGCATTCCGTACCTGAACATACAAGTGCAGCCAACTTCCGTAGAGAATGCGCTCAATATCCTCATCGGCTTCGCCTTTTTTCATGCCATCAAGCTACTCGACAAAGCCGCCGATGCAGAAGCCAGCCCAGGCTCGCCGAAAAGCCTGACCAAGGATGGTCGCTCGTGGATGGTCATTACCTTATCAGCTTCAGCCTTGTCACTGAAGCTTACCGGGCTTCCTGCATTCCTGCTCTGCGCTTACGTAATCTTCATTAGAGCGAGGAGCTTTCTGAAATGGAGCGCTTGCGCTGATTTATTCTTGATACTCTCAGCATTTATACTACCGCGACCAACGGCTTCCGCAATACTGTCTGGGTGTCCATTCTACCCATCAAGTCTATTTCATTTGCCAGTACCCTGGTTTGCAGGGCAAGAGTTTTCTGAAAAACTCATAAAATATATTATCGTTCACGCCAAGTGGGGAAGCGAATATGCTCCTCCTGTAGAAAATTTTATCCAGGGACTCATCGCTTGGTCGAAAATCTACGGCAGCCAGACTGTCATATACTTGATGTGCGTGACAGCTTTTTCTATCATAATATCATTCTTTTTGTTGGGCAAAAGCTTATCCATACTTCTCTTGAGATATAAAATACTAATAGCCATACAGTTTATTGGATTGCTCTATATCCTACTCGTCGCCCCGAATTCAAGATTTGCGCCGCCATACATTGTAGTTATATTCTCGACCTTTATCACAATGATTTTCTACAGTAGCGCCAATAAATCCTTATTCGCAATTATCGCTTCCTTTTCCTTATCTGAGCTTGTTTTACTTAATATCAAGATTGGCTTAATGTACGCTGTGCTTTTCATCTTGCTCTTGATTCTTAGCTACATCAATTCAGGAATTAGGCTGACTCATTCTCTAGTTTTCATCTGTTGCGTCAAGGTTATCGCTTCAGTTTTCTACTTTTTGCCTTTTAGCTTTATTACAGAAACCTCTAATCACCCTCTATTAACTCCAAACGTCTCTTCCTTTGAAAACACTTTCACTTCCAGAAGCATTAACGGAATAACTTATTATATGCCTGAAAACTCTCAGGGATGCGGATATTCGCCGCTCCCTTGCGTTACAAACTATAGGCTTCACTTTGAAATCCCAATAGAAAGAATAAAGCTAATTGACCAGTCGAAAGGCGTGGCTGGCGGATTCAGGCTCGCGCCTGAGAATCAAGCGGCTATTTTGGATAAAGAATGGGCATTCCGTCGCTGAGCTTCTCCAGATTAGACAGGATGACTTTTTCGCCCTCGCGCAGCCCTGCGACAACTTCGATGTCCCCGCCTGTCGCCTCGCCGACCTGAATGACGCGCAGCCGCGCGCGATCGCCTTCGACGACAAAGACCGTGAAAGCGTCCAGCGCGGGATGCCGCCGGACGGCCGCTTTTGGCGCGATGACGCGCGAGACCGTTTCGCCCAGCAGCAGGCGCGCCGTGATGAACATGCCTGGACGCAGCTTCCGCTCCGGGTTGGGCACGGCGACCTCGACCGCTAGCCGGCGGGAGGCGGCGTCCACGAGCGGGCGGACGGTCGTCACCTTGCCGCGCATAACCAGCTCCGGATAGGCGTCGGTTGCGGCCTCGACTTCCTGCCCGCGACGAACCTTGGCGGCATCCGTCTCTGGCAACTGGAGTTCCAGCTTGAGTCGGTCCAAGGCGACCAGCTCCACCGCGGGACGGTCTGGCGCGGCGTACTCGCCGACATTGACGAAGCGCTCGGCCACATAGCCGGCGAAGGGCGAGCGAAGCGTTGTGTCATCAAGCGCCTTCTCGGCCAGGGCGACCGCGGCGCGAGCTTCGGTCACGCGCGAGGCGGCGGCGCGCAAGCCCGCGTATTCCGTCTGGAGATGAATGATGACCGCTTCGTAGCGGCGGCGCGCCGCGCGCAAGCCCGCCTGCGCTCTCTCGGCATTGGCGCGGGCTTCATCGAGCGCGGCGCGCGTGATGTTGTCGTTGCGGGCCAATCGCTCGTAGCGGCTCAAAGTCGTCGCCGCGAGTTGCGCGTCGGCTTCCGCCGCCGTCAGCTCGGCTTGCGCCGCCTCGGCTTCAGGAACCTTCCGCGGATCGAAAGCGTCCTGCCCGAGCCTCAAGCGCGCTCGCAGCTGGGCCTCAGCGGTCTCGGCTTGCATCAGAGCGGCCCGCGCCTGCTCAAGTCGCTGATGGGCTTCCCGGTCGTCAAGCCGCATCAGAACGCCGCCGGCCTCCACAAAGGCCCCGGCGGCAACCGGCGTTTCCATGACGCGCCCCGGCGCGCCGGGCGCGACAGCCGAGCGGCGCAGCGTCGCTATGGTTCCGGCCGCGGCGATAAACCGCGGCCGCCGCTGAACCTGGACCGGGGCGACGCTGACCGGCGCCGGCGCAGTCGCCGGCGCTTCGCTGGTTTTGACTGGGGGCTGGCAGGCTGCCAGCGGCCCGAGCGCGCTTGCCAAAAGGAGCGACTGCGCCGTCCAGACGGCCGGGCGAGCGCCGAGCGCATCCTTTCTCGAAGGCGAGCGCGACCTGTCCGTCATAAGCCCCTCAATGGCGCTGGAGTCACGGCGCGTCTCGCCGGTCGGAGGGGCCAGGCCGAAGCCTTCCGCAAAGTAAATCCGTCGGCGGCAAACCGAATGGCCGTCGCCACCGCGTCATCCAGCCCGTCGGAAACGAGCAGCCGGTGCCACCGCTCGTACGCCGCTCGAATCAAGCCTAGCAGTTCCGGGCTGACTGCCAGCGCCGCCAGCAGGCCGGCCCTGTCGCCCTGCGCCAGCCCCAGCGTCAGCGTCTCATGGGGATCAAACTCGGCGAAGGAAGCCCGGACATAGGCCCGCAACCAGCGCCCTGGCTTGTCCGGCTCGGGATCGCGGGCGCGCTCAAGCGTCATCGCGCGCTCCCACTCGGCGATGAAGGTCTCGATCAAAGCCTGGATGAGCGCGTCTTTTGTCGGGAAGTGATAGAGCAGCCCGCCTTTGCTGACGCCAGCCGCCCGAGCGACGGCTTCGAGGGTGAGCTTGGGCAAGCCCTCGGTCGCCACCACGCGGATGGCGGCGCGCAACAGCCTGTCGCGCGTGGAATGGGTCGCGGCGGAAGCTTCGGCGAGGGGGCGGCGCATGCCGCGCACTGTACCGGCCGGACGGCGCAGCTTCAACGGGAGCGCTTCGAAAAGCCCGGCGGCGGGCCGCCTAGGCGGGGAGCGGGCAAGCGCGCCCTTCGCGCAGGAGACGCGCTGAGAGAGGCTGGCCTCAGCGCAGGCTCGACGTGGAGCTGGGCGCGATTCGCGCCAGCGAAAGCTCGGCCGTTTCGCGAACGCTGAAGTGATCGTCCTCGATGGCGGCGCGCTCCAGCGTCGGGCGCACATCCGCCCCGCCAATCCCGACGAGGAAGCCCAGACCGCGGGCGGCGGCGGCGCGAACGCGCCACTCCTTGTCATGAGTGGCGTCAACCAGGGGCGCGACCGCCTTCGGATGGCGCGTCGCCGCCAGCGCATGGACGTAGCGCCAGCGCATGGGCGAGTCGAGGCTTCTGAGGTTGGCGACGAGCGTGGCAAGGTCCTGCATCTCCACGCGCACCGGCGAAACGCTCGCCGGCGGGGCTGGCGCCGCCGTGGCGCGGACGGTCTGCTCGCGGGCAATGGTGAAGTTTTTCAGCCCATGCCGAGCGGCGGCGCGCACCAGGGCGTTTTCGTCACGGACGGCGAGCCGCTCGAGAACGCGCTGCGCTTGCTGGTAAGGCTCGATGCGCCGCATCTCCATCGCGCCGAGCATGGCCACGGCCTGAAAGCGCAAGTTCGGATGCTCCTCTTCCGTCGAGGCGACCAGATTTTCAACCAGCCGGGCTTCCTCATCGGGGATATAGCCAAAGCTGGCCAGCGCCAGCATCGCCTCGACCCGAACGCCCAGCTCCTTCGCCTTGCGCAGGTCAACCAGCAGGGGCGACACCGCGCGCTCGTCCACCACGCGGAGCGCGGCGTCACACAGCCGCAGGTGCGCCCGCCACACCTCGCGGTTGCGCGCGGCAAGCAGGGTTTCCAGGGCTTCCTCGCGGCCCAGCCGAACCATCTCCGAGGCCGTCCAGGCGCGCATCGTCCAATCCTCATCATCGAGCAGGCGCACGATCTCTGGAAGCGCGGCAAAATCCTTGAGGCTGACCAGGGCCGAGACCGTGAGCCCCCGGACCTCGGTCGAATCGTCGCGCAGCCGCTCGCGGAGCGGCTCGCTGGCGCGCGGGTCCTCCAGCCTGCCGAGCGAGTCCACCACGACCGCGCGGACTTCCGGCTCCGGGTCGGACAGCCGGCGCAGCAGCGCGTCCACGGCTTCCCTCGCCTCGCCGCCTGTTCGCTCAGCCAAGTCTCCGGCGGCGCGCATCCGGCGCGTGGCGCGCACGTGGTCCAGGTTATTCAGGATTTCCGCCAATGGGCGCCGGCGCGACTTCGTCGCCCCCCGGTAAAACGAGCGCACGGCCCACACGATGGCGGCGGCGACGCAAAACGAAGCGAATAAAGCCCAAAGAACGGGGATACCCTGCATACTACGCTTTCCCTTCGGAGAGATGAAGCCGCGGCAACGCGCTCGTGAAATAAAATTATCTCTAATCTACGATAAAGTCGCCGCCGTTTACAGCCGATCGGCGCGGATCGCCGACATTCGGGCGGCTTGAGCGGGCGGACCGCCCAAGCCGCCGACCCGGCAGCCCGATTGAGCAAACCCTTCGTCAGCGAGCAGGCTCGCGTGAAGAACGCTCTTGCGTCAGCAATCGCTCCAACCGCCTTCCCTGACTAGCCCCGGAGAGCCTGGCTTATGAAAGCGCTTCAAAATCCACTTTTCCGCCCAGCGCCGGCGCGCGCCGCCCGCCGGACGCTCCCAGTCGTCATCGCCGGGCTGGCTTTGCCGGCGAGCTTGATGGCGGCATCCGCGATCACGGCGCGACCGCAGGAGATTGGCACGCGCGTCGGCGCGACGCAACCGGCGCGCGTCGTGCGCGTCACCCCGAAGCGGGCGGCGACGGTCATCCGTCTCTCGGATGAGGACCGCGCCTGGAATGCCATCCGCAACAGCGGCGATCCAGGGGATTTCAAGGCGTTCCTGAGCAAGTATGGCCCCGATGGCAAGTATGGCCGGCTCGCCAAGCAACTGGCTGAAAACGCCGAAATCGAGCGGCTGCGCAGCCTGGAAAAGCGATCCGCCGATGCCGCGCTCATCATGCGCGAGCTCGCCTTCGATGAGTTTCAAACCGCCGACCTGACGCCGGAGGGCAACATTGTCAATCCGCGCGTTCTGAAGTCCGAAGTGGTCGCCATCGAGCTCGACCGCGCGAAAGGCATCGCCCTGGAGCTGGTTCGCGTGCCAGAAGGGGAGTTCCGCATGGGGTCGCCCGAACGGGAAGCCGGACGCCTGCCCAACGAGAAGCTGCACGATGTCGCCATCCCGGAGTTTTACCTCGGTCGCTATGAAGTGACTCGCCAGCAGTGGGCGCTGGTGGCTTCGCTGCCCAAAGTCAAGGACGACCTGCCGCCCAACCCGTCGCAGCCGGAAACATCGCGTCGGCGCCGACCGTCGCGCGACGCGCCGAGCCAGCTGGAGGACGACGCCCTCCCGGTCGAGAACGTTACCTGGTCGCAGGCGGTCGAGTTCTGCCGGCGGCTCGAGAAGCTTACCGGCAAGCGTTTCCGGCTACCTACGGAAGCCGAGTGGGAATACGCCTGTCGCGCCGGCTCGTCGAAGCCCTTCGCCTTTGGCGACACGCTCACGACGCGCGTCGCCAACATCAACGGCGAGTTCCCCTATGGCGACGGCAAGCCGACCCCGACCGCCGGGCGGGCGCTGCCGGTCGGCTCGCTCGGCATCGCCAATGCCTTTGGCCTGTTTGACATGCACGGCAACGTCTGGGAATGGTGCCAGGACGCCTTTGTCGAGGATTATGACAATACGCCGACTGACGGCAGCGCTTACGATGTGCTCAACCCGGTTTACCGCGTGCGGCGCGGCGGCGCGGCGAACTTCAAAGCCGAGCTGTGCCGCTCGGCGATGCGCGGGCGAGCCGAGCCGGAGCGCGCCGGCGCGTGCCCCACCTGCGTCGGCGGCACGGGCCTGCGCGTCGCCATTCGAGCCGAGGACTTGAAGCTCGCGGACGATGACGATGAGTGACGGCGACGCGCGCAGCCGGCGAGAGGTCGCCCTAGCCTGCCAGCGCTACGCCGCTCCGAAAAGCTGAACCGGATCGGCGACGGGAAGCGGGGCGGCGGCGACAAAGCCCTCAGCCGCGGACGTCCCGATCAGGCTGCCGCGATAGATGTCGGCGGCGCGGCGCTGGCGCAGGAAACCAGGGGCGGAAAGATAGGTTTGCGGCTCGCCGTCGCGCGACTGGCGAAGTTGCGAGGCGTAGGCGCCGATGACCTCATACTTCGCCGCGAAGTGGGCGCTGATGTCCACGAGAAAGGTTGGCGCGACGCTTGGATCGAGCGGCGGCAGGAAGCGAATCAGGGCCCGCGTTCGCCAGGGGTCCAGGCCGCTTTCGGCGTCATAGTTGACAAGGCGCGCATGGTGAACGGCTTCCGCCGCAAGCTGCGCCAGCCGCTGGTGGTCGGGATGCTCCTCGCGCGGGTGATGCGTGAAGACCAGCGTTGGCCGCGCCTGTCGGATCACCCGCGTCAGCGACCGGCGCGCGTCGTCGTCGAGCGTGAAATGGCCGTCGGGCCAGCCCAGGTTGACGCGAAACGTCGCGGCGAGGCGGACGGCGGCCTCCCGCGCCTCGGCCGCCCGCCGCTCCGGCGTCCCGCGGGTCGCCAGCTCAGCCCGGCTGGCGTCGGCGATGCCGATCCGATAGCCCTGCGCCGCCAGCTTCAGAAGCGTGCCGGCCATCGCCAGCTCCACGTCATCGGGGTGGGCGCCAATCGCCAGAATGTCAACGGCTGAAACCGTCGCGGCGACCTGTGGATCGGTCATGCGCTTTCGGAAGGCTTGAAGTCCATCGCGACGGAGTTGATGCAGTAGCGCAGCCCCGTCGTCTCGCGGGGGCCATCCTCGAAGACATGGCCCAGATGCGAGCCGCACTGCGCGCACATGACCTCAATCCGCCGCATGCCGTGGCTCAGGTCCAGCTCGGTGAGGATCGCGTCGGGCGAGATTGGATCCCAAAAGCTTGGCCAGCCCGACCCGGACTCGTATTTCGTGGCCGAGCTAAACAGCGGCGCGCCGCAGGCGACGCAGTGATAGGCGCCATCCCTCTTCTCGCGGTACAGCTTGCCGGTGAAGGCGCGCTCCGTACCCTTCAGGCGCGCGACATAGTATTGTTCCGGCGTCAGCTCGGCTTGCCACTCGGCATCGTCTTTTTGGATGGGGAACTGTTTCATCTAGGTTGGCCTCCAAAACGGGCGGCGCGCCGTCGCTCAACCGCGACTGATGATCGGGCGGCAGGCGCGCGATCTATCTTTCATTTTCCCGGCCGTCCGCTCAAGCCATGGCGGCCGAAAGCTTTCCGGGAGGCGTTAGGCATGACGATGGGGCAATCGCGCAGGCGGAAATCGGGGCGCGCGCCATGGCGCGGAGCGCGTTGGCTGGCGCTATGGGCGCTGGCCTGGCTGAGCGGCGGATGGCTAGCCGCGGCCGCCCAGGAGGCGACTCCGCCGCCGGATGTCGCCATGCCGGTCGAGACCGGCGAGTTTCGTCCAAGCGAGCTGGTCGAGATCATCCAGCTCGACCCCAGCATCAAGCTGGATATTCGCTACGCGACGCCGAATAACTTCGTAGGGCGGCCGGTGTATGCCGAGGCGCGGGCTTTCCTGCAGCGTCCCGCCGCCGAGGCGCTGACGAGGGCGCACCAGTGGCTGAAGGCGCAGGGCTATGGCATCGTGGTTTTCGACGGCTACCGGCCCTGGCGCGTGACCAAGCTGTTTTGGGACTTGACGCCGCCCGACAAGCGCGACTACGTGGCTGACCCGGCCAAAGGCTCGCTGCATAATCGCGGGTGCGCCGTGGACGTGTCGCTCTTTGATTTGAAAACCGGCGAGCTCGTGACTATGCCCAGCGAATATGACGAGATGAGCGAGCGCGCCCACCCGGACTATGCCGGCGGCGAGGCGGAGCAACGGCGCCGGCGCGATTTGCTCCGCTCAGCCATGGAGCGGTTTGGTTTCAAGGTCTATCGCTATGAGTGGTGGCACTTCGACCATAAGGACTGGCGCCAGTACCGCGTGCAGGACACGCCTTTTTCCGAAATTCCGCCCCTGCCAACGCCGCTCCCGTCAGCCCAGTCGCCTTCTCCGTCAGGCGCTCAGCCCCAGCCATGACCCCGCTTAGCCCCGGCACGGTTCTGCAACAGCGTTACACGGTTGTGAAGCTGCTCGGCAAGGGCGGCATGGGGGCCGTTTATCAGGCGACGGACAAGAAATTCGGCAGCACGGTCGCCCTCAAGCAAATGATCGTGTCCGGCGAGGCGCTGGTGGCGGCTTTCGAGCGCGAGGCCATTCTCCTCAATGGCCTTCGGCATGCGGCGCTGCCGGTCGTGTTCGACCACTTCGCGGAGGGCGACGGCCATTTTCTGGTGATGCAGTTCATCCCCGGCCGCGACTTGGCCGAAATGCTGACGGCGCAGGGCGGGCCCTTTCCGCCGGAACAGGTGGCGAAGTGGGCCGACCAACTGCTGGATGCCCTGGAATATCTGCACGGGCGCACGCCGCCCATCATCCACCGCGACATCAAGCCGCAGAACATCAAGCTGACGCCGGAGGGCGGGCTGGTGCTGCTTGACTTCGGCCTGGCCAAGGGAGATTTGTCGGGCGACGTCGCCCAGCAACAGCGCAGCCTGGTCGGCTACACGCCGATTTTCGCCTCGCTGGAGCAAATGCGCGGACTCGCCACCGACCCGCGCAGCGATCTCTATTCCGCGGCGGCGACGATTTACAGCTTGCTCACGGGGCAGCCGCCAGCGGACGCGCTGGCGCGGGCGGACGCGCTCTTGTGCGGCAAGCCCGACCCGCTCGCGCCAGCCAACCAGATCAATCCGCGCGTTCCGGCAGCGGTGGCTGAAATCGTGCGGCAGTCCATGACGGTTTCGCGGGAGGAGCGCCTGCCTTCCGCCAAGGAAATGCGCCGCCAGCTCAAGGCGGCTTTCCGAGCGATTCGCGGCGCGACGGACGAGCTTGACGCCACGGTCATCCAGCTGCCCGCGGCGCTGCCGCTGACGCCGCCCGCGCCGCCGTCCAGCGGCGCGCCCCCGATGCGTCCGGCCGCGAGCCGATTTTGCATCGCCTGCGGCGCCCCGCTGGCGGAGTCGGCCAAGTTTTGCATGAGGTGCGGCAAGCCGAACGCGCCGCCCTCCGGCGCGCCCCCGCCTCCACGGATGCCGACCAGCCGGCCGCCGTCGGGCGCCGCGGGGCCAGCGCCGGCGCCGCCCCC
>CALCKX010000096.1 GCA_937966115.1 uncultured Chloracidobacterium sp.
GAGGCCGCTGATGGGAAAGTTTTCGACGGCGCGCTGCGTTTGCGCGCCGTAGCGGGCCGCCGCCGGGACGCGCACCTCGCCCATGCTGTCGCGTTCGATACGGAACTGCTCGTCGGTCACGGTAAGACTCCTTGCTAAAAAGTTATCCAGCGCACAGAGTCTAGAGTATGCGCGGCGGCGGCGGCGGCTTTCAATGCGGTTGTCGGCGGCGGCTGGTCTCGGCTCAGGACTCTCCTAAACAGACCCCCAAAGCTGAAAAGCCCGCCGTTGGCTGGCGGGCGGCGCGGGCGAAGGCTTGGTAGCGGCGTCCGGGATCGAACCGGAGACCTACGGGTTATGAATCCGTCGCTCTAACCATCTGAGCTACGCCGCCACATAACTTTCACATTTCGGTTGCTTGCTGGCGCTAGGCGCTCGTAAGCTTTGGAGATAGCGTGAAAAGCCGACCTAGCTTGTCCCAAACGCGGTCAAATTGCAAGTCTGAGCGGCAAGGCGCGCCCTTGACAAGGGACAAGAGCGCTTCCTAGCCTATGAAGCGCTTGGGGTCTCTTGTCGTTGAGTAGCGTTGCGCTACTTGCCCAGGAAGCGCGCAAGCGCTTTCGGTTTCTGTGGCCTGAGGCAGCGGCAGCGCCTCCTGTCAAAAGCTTATGCCCGATCGAGTCTTGATTGCGGCGGATGACAGCCTGCTTGGCGCGATGGTCGGCGCGTTGCTGACCAGCAGCGGCTATGAGGTTGAGTTGGCGACCGCCGGCAATGCCGCGCGAGCGCGCTTGGAAGCGCAGGCGTTTGACGCGCTTATTCTCGACATCGCGCTCCGCGACCAGGACTGCCTCGAATTGACGCAGTGGGTGCGCGGCCAAGCGAGCCTGCGTAATTTGCCGGTGATTATCCTCAGCCCGGCGGCGACGCGCGACGATGACGTGACATCAGCCCTGCAGGCGGGCGCGGACGAGGCGCTGGCCGTGCCGTTTCGCCATCAGGAGTTGATCCTCAAGCTGCGGCGCATGCTCGAGCGGCAGCGCTGGGCCATCGAGCGGCAGCGAATGGTGGCGAACCTCTCGGCGGTGGCGGACGGCATCGAGCGCTTGATTCGCCCGACTGGCGAGCAGGCCTTGCCGAACTTCTCGGAAGCGGATGACTTGGAAGAGCAGGCCAAGTGGCAGGAGCTGATGAAGTCCCTGGGCGCGGCCATTCAGTCGCTCCAGGACGCTTCGAACAGCGCGGAAACGCAAATCCTGCGGCGGGCGCTGGAGCAAATTTCAGCCGCGCTGAAGCGCGCCGGGCAGTATGTCCGGGCGCGCACGCAAGCCCAGTCGCTGCGCGACGCCAACGAAAAGCTGCGCGAGCTGGAGCGGCTGCGCTCCGAGTTCACCAATGCCATCGTGCATGACATTCGGTCGCCGCTCGGCACGATCGTGTCCACGATGGAGTTGATTGAGCAGGAGCTGAAAGGCCACCGCCCGAAGAAATCCGACATCCTCCCGCTGGTGACGGGCGCGCAGTCCGTCGCGGCGAAGCTCATCGCGCTGGTTTCCGAGCTGCTGGATTTTTCCAAGCTCGAAGCGGGCAAGATGAATCTGACGCTCGACAGGCTCGAAGCCTCGAAGATCATTGAGCAGGTGGGCGAAGAGTTTGAGCCGGCCATCCGGCGCAAGTCGATCAAGTTTAGCTATGGATGCGAGAAGCATCTGCCGTCCCTCATCGGCGATGCTGGCAAGCTGCACCGGGCGCTTTCAAACCTGATGTCGAATGCCATCAAGTTTACGCCGGATGGCGGGCAAATTTGGCTGGAAGCGCGGCTGATGGAAGGCACGCAAGTGGACGCTGGCGTGCCGTACATTGCGTTTAGCGTCGTGGATTCCGGCGAGGGGATTCCGGCGCAGGACCTGCCCTACGTCTTTGACGCCTATTACCAAGCGGCGAGCCGCAGCAAGGGCCTTGGAACGGGGCTTGGGCTGGCCATCGTCAAGCGGATCGCGGCGGCGCATGGCGGCAATGTGGCCGTGCGCAGCCAGGTTGGCGTGGGGACGGCCTTTTCCCTGGTGCTGCCGCTTGCGCCGCCGCCGGATGGTCAGCCGGCCGCCCCGCCGGCTCTGCCGGCGGACGCTTCGGCTAGGGTCACGGATTTGTCGGATGTTCTGGCGACGCCTACCGAGGGCGCGCTGACCACCTTTCCGCCGCCCGCCTAGGCGGCCCTTGTCCCGCGGCGCATCGCGCGCGGGCTGACCTTACAGGGCAGGACCGCCGCATGGCTCCCTTCGAGACGGTGGGCTTGATCGTCAAGCCGCGCCTCGCCGACATCACGCCGTATCTGACCGAGTTGACCCGCTGGCTCGCGGCGCGCGGCTGCCGCGTGGTTGGCGAGGCTACGGTCGCCTGGCTGTTGCCGCCAGAAGTCAGCGTTCTGCCTTCGGATGAGCTGGCCGCGCAGGTCAATCTCGTCATCGTGATTGGCGGCGATGGAACGATGATCTATGCCGCCCGGCTGCTAGGCAAGCGCGATGTGCCGGTGCTCGGCGTCAACTATGGCTACCTTGGCTATTTGACTGAATACACCCCGGAAACGACCTATGAGGCCCTGGAACGCATTTTCGCCGGCAGCTTCCGGGCCGATGTGCGGATGAAGCTGGAGGCGACGGTCGAGCGCGCCGGCGAGCCCCTGCTGACCGCGCAAGCCGTCAATGACTGCGTGATCACCAAGAGCATGCTGGCGCGACTCGTCCCCATCGAGTGCCGCATTGGCGGACAGTTCGTTTCGATTTTCCACGCCGACGGCCTCATCATCGCCACGCCGACTGGCTCGACGGCCTATTCGCTTTCAGCTGGCGGCCCCATCGTGCATCCGGCCATGCAGGCGATCGTTATTACGCCAATCTGCCCGCATACCCTGACGAATCGCCCGCTGGTCGTCCCCGACGCCAGTGAAATCGAGTTGCGTCTGACAACCGAGCGCGGCCCTTTCAACGTCGAGGACGTTTTTCTGACCTTCGATGGGCAAACCGGCTGTGCCGTCGAGCCGCAGGACCGCGTTTTGATTCGGAAAAGCGTCTCCACGCTGAAACTCATCGAGCCAGCCGGCAAGGACTATTTCAAGCTTCTGCGCGATAAGCTCAAGTGGGGCAATGGGTAAAGGCTGCTCCACAAGCGACGGCTTGATTTTTTTGGCGCCTCGTGGAAACTCATCGGAAGCATCCTGGCCCGGTTCACCCTGTGCAAGGCGTCTTGTGAACTCAAACGGACGCGCCCGCTCGCGACCATGTCGCTTCCCGATCCGCTACCTCGCCCGCCGTTGATTGCCGACCCATCGCTGGACGTTTGTCCGGTTTGCCACGGGACCGGGTTTGAGTATGACCCGGTTGGGCGCCGCTCGCGGCGCTGCGTCAAGTGTCGCGGGGGCGCGGAGAATCTGATTGAGCGGGCGCGCATTCCGGCTCGCTACCGCGACAGCAGCTTTGACACCTTTCGCGTCAATCCGAGCGGGGAGCCGCAGCAATCGCTGGTGAACGCTCATCTCATGTGTCGGCGGTATGTCAAGGATTACCCGGTTGAGCGCGGGCTGGGGCTGCTTTTCCTTGGACCGTGCGGCGTCGGCAAGACGCACTTGGCGGTCGCCACCGCCAATGCGCTGATGCGAACAAAGCGCGTGCCGTGCTTGTTTTACGACTTCCGCGACCTGCTCAAGACGGTGCAGGAAACTTACAACCCGCAGACGCAAACGACGGAGCTGGCGGTCTTGCGCCCGGTTTATGACGCCGACGTGCTCGTTCTCGACGAGCTGGGCGCCGGCAAGGCGACCGAGTGGGTGCGCGACACCATCACGCACATTCTCAATACGCGCTACAACGAGCAGAAGGCCACTATCATCACGTCGAACTACCTTGACCAGCCGACCGAGCGCTATGACGAAACGCTGGAAGACCGCATTGGCGTGCGGCTTCGGTCGCGGCTCTACGAGATGTGCAAGACCGTCCAGATGTTTGGGGACGACTACCGGCAGACCTACCTGAGCAAGCGGCTGCTTATGCAGTCCTGAGCCGGCTGGGCAAGCCGGGGCGCGCGCCTCAACCCGCTCTTCGGTCCGCGCCCGCCGCTTTTGAACAATCAGCCTTCTGAACAATCAGTCTTCTGGCATCTGCGTGAACCATCGCTCCAGATCGCGGCGGTTATTCGTGATGGGCAGCCGCGAAGGCAGGCTGCCCAGAATGACCTGTCCGTAGTTTCTCCGCACGCGCGAGTCGAGCAGGCACATCACGCCGCGATCCGCGCCGCTCCGAATTAGGCGTCCCAGCCCCTGCTTGAGGGCGAGAATGGCGTGCGGCAGGCTGTAGGCGCGGAAGGCGTTGCCGCCTTCCGCCTCAATCCGCTGACAACGGGCTGCAACAATCGGATCGGACGGGACGGGAAAGGGAAGCCGATCCACGATGACGCAGGAGAGCGCCTCGCCGACGACATCTACGCCCTGCCAAAAGCTGGCCGCGCCGAACAACACCGCGCCGGGCGTTTGGCGAAACTGCTCGGTTAGGCGCGACTTCGGCGCCTGACCCTGGAGGAAGCAGGGAAAGCTAGTCTGACGCGCCACGCCTTCGTAGAGCCGCCGCATGTGGCTCAGGCTCGTGCAGAGGACAAATGCCCGTCCCTGGGTAATGTCGAGTAAGGCGACAATTTCGGCGATGGCCGCCTCTGTAAAACTGCTCCTGTCGGGTTCGGGCAGTCCCGGCGGCAAATAGAGCCTGGCTTGGCGGCTGTAGTCGAAGGGCGAATCAATGAGCAATTCATCGCAGTTGGCTTCCAGTCCGAGCCGCGACCGGATGAAATCAAATGACCCCTGACTGGTCAGCGTCGCCGAAGTCAGCACAACCGTTCCCGCTTGCTGAAAAAGCCGCTCCCGCAGCAGCTCGGCGACGTCAATCGGCGTCGCTTGCAGAAACAGCCCGCGCCCGCGTCTTTCCCACCAGTACACGTAGTTGTCATCCTCGTTGCCGACAATGTGCAGCAGGTCGCGCCGCAGGCCCTGCGCGCGCTCGGCAAGGCGTTGAATGCCGGGTTCGGCAGCGGAGGCGAGCGCCGCCGACTGCAAGGCGGCGGCAAGCCGCTCAAGGGCATCCGCCAGGAACGCTGCGCCGGAGGCTTCCGCCGGCATCGTTTCGCCTGCATCCGATGCTCCTTCCGGCATTGCCGCTTCATCCGGCGGCAGGCGAAAGACTTCCGGCGACCCGCGCCCGCGTCCGTCCGCAAAGCCCGCTGCTGTTTGGCAGACGCGAGCTACAAGCTGCCAGAAGCGGTCGGCGGC
>CALCKX010000097.1 GCA_937966115.1 uncultured Chloracidobacterium sp.
CGATTGAAAGAGTTCGGGCAGACAAATCACTTGCGCGCCCTGCCGGGCCGCCTCACGGATAAGGCGGGCGGCGCGGTCGAGGTTTTCCGTCCGGTCGGCGGCGCACCGCATTTGGACGAGACCAATGGTGAAGGCTGGCGATGTCATAGCGCGTGAATGAGTGTCCTTAAAGCTTGTTGCGGGAACTGTGCGCGTTGCCCAGGCGAGGCTTGCGCCAAGCTGAGCGTAGCCTCTGGCGCGCGGCGCGAGCCTATCTGACGTTGCCGGGGATGAGAAAGCTTAGCGAGCCTGCGCTCAGTGATTAAGCCCCTCGGCGGATGGTATCACAGAGCGCTGGCGGCGAGCGCTGCCGTTTCTTCTTGACGAGCCTGCTTGATGAAGCCTGTTTGATGAGCGTCATCCGGCTTTTGTCGCCAGTCTAAAGAAAGCTAGGCTAAGCTTTGGCCGCTGGCCGAACGAGTCGCTGGGGGCGTCGCCGCTTGGGCGCGGCGGTCGGGCGTTGCCCTGACGCGGAGCATCACATCCGAATGCGCTCCGGTCCCCCCCCCTGAGTTCCGCCGCCGCGAGATAGCCCCAGGTAACCGAGACAGACTTATGAAAAAGACGCGTTATCGCTTACAGCCAGTCCTGGACGCGCGGGAGCAAGCCAAGAAGGACGCCGCGCAGCGGCTGGCCGACGCCCGCCAGGCGCTGACCGATGCGGAAGCCGAGCTTGCCCGGCGCCTGGCGGCCGTGGACGCCTGCCGGCAGCGGCAGGCCGAGGCTGACGCGAAGCTGTTCACCGCGTTGCAAGCTGGCTCGGCCGCCCATGCGCTGCTGGCGCACCGAACGTTCCTGGCGGACCTCAAGGAAGAGGAAGGGCGCTTGCGGGCGGCCGTCGAGCAGCAGCGCGCCGCCGTCCAGCGCGCCGAGGAGGCGGTCGAGGCGGCGCTGCAGGCCCTCATCGAGGCCTCCAAGGAGGCGCAGGCCATTGAAAAGCATCGGGAGAACTGGCGCTTGGCGCGCAAGGCGGATGAAGAGCGGCGCGAAAGCAAGGACAACGATGAATTCAGCGCGTCGCGCCACGGCCGACAAAGCTGAGCGTCAGTCGCCAAGACTATTGGTCGCCTTGACGACCGGTTGCCGATAGTGTTACCAAAGTAAGGATTTAAGTCTGGATACGCTTTTCGCTGCAAGCAATGGCAACCCGTCATCCCGCCGTTGCCGCGGCGCCATAAGTTTCAAGCTTCCTGGAGACGCTTTGTTATGACGCGCAATATCAAGTTTGGCTTGGGTCTTGGCGTGATTTTGCTAACGGGTTGTTTAGCGGATGCGGCTTGGGGGCAAATACCCTCCGTCACGCGCGAGGAGCGGGTCATTGGCGATCGCGCCGGGGGGAGCTACGGCATTCTTGAAGGGGGTCTGCGGGTCAACGCCACGGTGACGCAGATCAAGCCCATCGAGCAGGTGGTGATTATGCTCGACGGATCGGGCAGCATGGCGCCTATCTATCCCCGCATCGTGGAAGAGCTGCGCAAAGCGCTGCCCGCTCAAATCGGAGCGCCGACCGCCATAGTTCGCTTTAGCGCGCAAAAGGCGTTCCTCCAGGATTTCACCGCCTCGCGGGCCGCGCTCGACAGCGCCTTGGCCAAGGAACAGCAACTCTGGTCCGGCGGCGGGGCGAAGGACGACACCATGAAGGCGACGACCAATATCTATGGGGCGCTGGTCGAACTCGCCGAAGTGGCGCAAGGCAAGCTGACGCATTTCATCGTGGTGACGGATGGTAATGACAGCCTCAATAACCGCTTGGATTTGTCCTCGATCATCAATGAGAACATGGTGATTTCCTATTTGAACTGGGGTTATCGCAGCTTCAGCGCCCGCGTGGATGAGGAAAACGCGGTCGTCATCAACGGCAGCGGCTCGCGACCGATGGAGCTCCCCAATGTAACGCTCCGGTTCATTGCGCGGCGGACCGGCGGCGAGACGCTGAACTACACCGACTGGAAGAACTTTAGGGAATACTTCAAGCGCCGCTTGAGCGCGGCGGGCGCGCTGTATCAGGCAACCTGGGAATCAATGAACCCTGAAATCCCGTTTTCGTTGTCGGCTAGGTGAGTTACAGTCCCGCTCGAATCGGCTTTCGACGGCAAGGCTTTCTCTATTTCAACGCTTTATCTGGAGCCTAGACGCTTATGACGCGCAGTCTGAAGTTCACGCTTATTCTCGCGCTGGCAGTGGTCGTCGCCGCGGCCGCTTGGCTGCCCCTGACGCCGTCGCGGGTTGCCGCCCAGGGCGCGCAGGCGGCGCAGTTGATGCCGCGCGGCGATGTGAAAATCAATGGCAACCCGGCGGCCGGCAGCATGGCGGTGGCGAGCGGCAGCCGGATTACGACCGGCAAGACAGGTTATGCCATCCTGAGCTTGGCTGATGTCGGTCAGTTCTATATGGGCGACAACAGCGAGATCATCGTCAACTTCCTCTCCGACCGGACGCGAATCGAAGTCACCGCCGGCATCGTGCGCTGCATCAAGACGAGCGGCGCGCTGGTTCAGGTATTCACGACGCGCTGCACGCACATTGATGTCATCAAGGGAAGCATCCCGGTGTTTGGCGGACCGGAAGCGTCCGCGCCGGCAATGGAAACCATTGGCGAGGCGCAGGCCAGGGACTACCCGGAAAGGGCCTATATTCGCTTTGATTCGACCGCAATGGATGACTTTCGGATAGCGGTGTTTGACTGCGCGGTATCGGCATCCCCCGCGCTGCCGGTCATCCCGCCGGTCATCCCGCTCAGCGGCGCCAATCCGGCGGTTCTGGCGACGGTCGCCACGGCTGGCGTCATCGCGGGGATCATCCCGATCATCACCACTGGGCAGGATGACGCGCCTTTGAGTCCGGTGCGTCCCTAAACCGCTTTCCCGCATGAAGGAGCGCCGGCAGCTTCTGGCTGGCTTTTTCCTGATCGTTGTCGGCGGCTTCGGTTTCTGGGCGTCTTTCCAGACCGAAGCCGCCGACGACGTTTGGCAGCGCCGCCGCCCGCCGGCCTCGTATGAAGAGCTGCGCGCCGCCGTAACCCGCTCGCCCGCCAACCCACGGCTGTGGGGCGCCTTTGGCGCGGCCTGCTTGCTCGACCCGCTGCGCCTTGATTATCAGGAATCCGAGCGGCATCTGCGCCATGCTCTGGCGCTAGCGCCGAATGACGCGCGCCTGTGGGGCTTGCTCGGCGACACACTCGCCATCAGCGGTCAGGTGGAGGAAGCCGAGCGGGTTCTGCGGCGCGCGAGCGAGCTGGCGCCACATCACTTTATTTCCCAGTGGCGATTGGCGAACGCCCTGATTCGCGCCGGGAAGCTCGCCGAGTCCGCCCCTTACGCGCGCGGCGCGCTGCGCTCGAACCCGACCCAAGCCATCCTGATGCTTGACTTGGGCTGGCGTATCTCGAGCGGCGACCAGCGTTTTGTCGAATCGCTCATCCCGCCGGGCGCGCCAGCGGTGGAGTATCAATACCTGCGGCTGCTTATCGATCAGCAGCGCGTCGAGGATGCCGTTCGGCGGTGGGAGGCGGCGCTGGCGCGGCAGCCCGACCCGGAGCGCAAGCTGGCCCTGGCGTTCATCCAAGACCTCATCGGCGCGCGCGCTTACGAGCCTGCCTGGCGCGTATGGGCCGGCTTGCCTGAGCGGCAGGGGCGTGGCTTGACTCGCCTTGGCATCTATGACGGCGATTTTCGTCAGCCGGCGGCAAAGGTTCCCATTTTTGAATGGCGCTTCCAGCAAAATGAAGCCGGCGCTCGCTTGGCGCTGGATCGAGCGGCGGCATTGCCCACCGGGGGCAACGCCTTGCAGATTACCTACGATTCGCCGGGTCCGGCGTTTTACCATGCGCGGCAGCTTCTGGCCCTGCCGCCGGGCGGTTACCGTCTGACCTATTTCGTCAAGAGTCGCGATTTGGTCGCGGCATCGCTGCCGGCGGTTGAGTTACAGGGCGTTTTGAATCGGCGCTGGCGGGCGCGCTCGCAGCCGCCGCTCCCCGAGACGCAAGCGTGGCAGCGCGTCCAATACGATTTTACCGTGCCGGCGGATGTGGGCGCCGTCGAGTTGGTCATTCTGCGCCCGTCGGAATGCCTGACGCCAGGCGCGTGTCCGATCTCGGGCGCCGTCTGGTTTGGCGGGTTTGCGCTCGAATCCGTTTCAAAGTCACCCTGATGTCGGTTCAGCTTTTCTCCGATGCCTGTGGCCGAGCGGAGCGACGCCCTGAAGGGCGGGTGGAGACGACGGTTTTAATCGTGTTTATCCTGTGGCTGATCTGGCTTCCGCTCCCTTTCGGCTCGGTGGAGGGCTGGGCGCGGATCATTGTGCATGCTGGCGCTTTTGGGCTGGCGGCTTGGCTGGGCGCCGAGGCGCTGCTGGGGCGGCGGGAGCTTGCCCTCAACGCCGGAGCCCTGATTGGTTTTGGCTTGGCTTTGCTCGCGCTCGCGCAACTCCTGCCATTCGCGCCGGCTTTTCTGCGGACGGCGGACGCCTTTTACACGCGCCAGGCAGCGTTGCATCTGACTGCGCTGATATGCCTTTTCATCGCGAGCGCCACCTTGTTTCGCGCCCGCGGCGCGGGCGTCCTGGTCGCCCGCGCGCTGGTTGCCTGGGGAGCCATTTTCGCGCTTTACGCCATCATGCAGCACTTCATCGGGCAGGGGAGTTACGCCGCTTTTCGCAAGCTGCTCGCCACGCCATTCGGCACGTTCGTCAACCGGAACCATTACGCCGGGATGATCGAGATGCTCGCTCCGCTGGCCATTGCGCTCGCCGCCCAGCGCCGGCGCGGCGCGGATGATGACGCCCGGTGGCTTTATGTGGTCGCGGCGGTGGTCATGCTGCTTTCGCTGGCGATTTGCGCATCGCGCGGAGGCTGGATTGCCGGCATCGCTGGCGCGCTGAGCGCGGTGGCCCTGGCTGCCCGCTCGCAGCGCCGCCTGCGCCAGGCGGCGACGGGAAGCCTGTTGCTGATACCGCTCGGCGTTGTCGTTGGCATCTGGTGGATGGGCGTGGATCCGTTGGTCAGCCGGCTACAATCCGCCGAAGACCTTCCGGCGACAGCCGATCAGGTGGCTCGCAACGTAATCTGGAAAAACACGCTGACGCTCGTCCGCGAGCGCCCTATCGCCGGAAGCGGCCTCGGAACGTTTCAAATCGCCTATACCCGCGTTGACACGTCCAATGGCGTCAATCGCGTCGAGCAAGCCCACAACGATTACCTGCAACTCTTGGCCGAGACCGGGCTGATCGGCTTCGCGCTGGGGCTGGCTTGGCTGGGCTGGTTCCTGCGGCGGTCGCGTCAGGCGCTGCGGGCTGGGGCTTCCGCCCGGCAGACCCCAGAGTGGCGGCTCATTCAGATTGGCGCGCTGAGCGGCTGCGTCGCTTCGCTCGCGCACGCTTTCTTTGACTTCAACTGGCAAATTCCATCCAATGCCGCCTATTTCGTCGTTTTAGCGGCCCTGGCGACCGCCGATAGTCAGCCGGCGGATTGGCTGGGCGAGGATAAGGCTTCCTCGGGCGCTTGACTGAAGCGGCGCTCGCGGAGCGTCAGCGGACGCTTTTCCCCAGGGGTCGCCGTCTATCCTTAAAGTCATGAAAGTCATGGCTGGAGACCTATTTTGTCGCCAGGCCCCTATCCATTCATTCTCGGCGCGATTGGCGCGGTCGCGGGAGGTAGCGTCTATGGCTTGCGCGCTGGTCGGCTCGCTGATGACATCAGTCGAACAGCGCTTTTCCTCATCGCCGCGACGCTTGGCCGTTTGCCTGGCGACGCGCGTATCGCCGACCGGCAGCGGGCGCAACCGGCGGGTTCCAGCGATGTCCGCGGCATTGCGGTTTCACTGGTTTCGCCAGGCAGCGGCGCTCAGCGCCTGCCGATGGCTTGCGCTTGGCATTCGCCGCTGGCAGTCGTCTCGCTTGGTCACTGCCACTGAGGCGTCTGGCTGGAGGTCTGGCAGGGCGTTTGACGCGCGCTGTTCCAGTCACCGCTGGACGCTGGCGCTCATTTGCGCCAGGGTCTCATCCTGCAACAGCATCAAGCGATCAATCAGCTCGAGCAGCCGCAGCGATTGATGCAGCTCCTGAGCGGCGCGCTCGCGCTGCGCCTCGGGCAGCGCAAGGGCTTCCGACCCAGGCGTTTCTTCGGGCAGCGCCCGGCGGCGGCGCTCGGAGGTCTCCTCCTCGTCGCGCGGCAACACGGCCAGCAGTCGGCGCGCATTGCGCTGCTGGCGGTCAAGCAGTCGGCGCAGCAGCTCGCGCCGCATCGCGGGCGTCAGATGTCGCAGGGCGACATCGTTGCCCAATGGCGGGAGAATTGCGCCAGGCATGGTTGGCTGTTGGTTGAGTCCAAGCAGCTCCTCGGTGGCGGAAGCGCCGCCGGTGGCTCGGAGCTGCTCCGCGGCCAGCGCCTGCGACGGATCGCGTCCCAGCAGGGCGTCGGGAAGGATGTTTTTTTGTCCGGGGACTTCAGGGGCGGGCAGCCCGCGGGGCTGGCCAATCTCGCCCGGCTGCCCGATGGTTCCCGAAACGGGGTTGAACCGCGTTCCGCCGACTCGCTCATTGCCGCCGCCCGCCGCGCCGGCGCTCGGCAGCGGCTGTCGGTTATTGACGCCTCCCACCTCCGGCATCTGACCTCTCCTCCCCAAATGAAATAGGCTGGATGACTAGGATGCCGAGCGCCCATCGGCGTCGGCCAGCGCGTAGGCCCACCGCAGGACAATGGCGATGGCTTCGTAGAGATGCTCTGGAATCTCGCTGTTGACTTCAAGCTCATAGAGCGCGCGCGCCAACGGAATATCCCGCTTGATAGGGACGCCCGCCTCGCGCGCGATCTCGCGGATTTGCGCCGCGATGAGATCCGCGCCCTTGGCGACGATCTGCGGCGCGTTCATCGCCTTGCGGTCGTAGCGGATCGCCACCGCGACGTGCGTCGGGTTGACTAGGACGACATCCGACTCCTTGACGGCATGGGCGCTCGCCTCATTGAGCAACTCCATGTGAATGGCCCGCCGCTCCGCCTTGATGTGCGGATCGCCTTCCTGCTCTTTCCACTCTTCCTTGACTTCCTGCTTGGTCATTTTCAGGTCCTGCAAGTGCAGGAACTTCTGAAGGAAGAAATCCAGCGCGCCGAGCGCCACGAAGCAAATCGCGACGGCCAGGCTGAGCTGGACGATTTGTCCGAGCATGAAGTCGCTGGTCTCCGCCGGAGAGACGCGGGCCAGCGTTGGCAGCGTCTGCCGCGAGCCTAAAACGACGTAGCTGGCGATTCCGGTGGCGATTGCCAGCTTGAGGAGCGTCTTGGCGAACTCGATGTAGGTGCGCGACTTGAAAAACTTCTGCTGAAAAGCCGAAAAGGGGTTAAGCCGGTTCATATCCGGCTTGATCGCCTCGGTCGAAAACAGCGAGCCGACCTGGACGTAGCCGACCAGCGCGGCCAGCGCGAACGCCACCAGGAAGAGCGGCGCGAGCGTCAGCGCGAGCGTCGTCACGCCCTCCAGCAGGGCGTCGCCGGCGGTCGCCAGGTCTAGCTCGCCCTTGAAGGTCGCCGCTTGCGAAATGCTCTTTTGCGTGAGACCGACGACTTGCTGCCCAATGAAGCTGCCGGTCAAGAGAAAGACAATCCCAACCGAGCCGACGAGCAGCGCCGCCGAGACCAAGTCCTGACTTTTGGGGACTTGCCCTTTCTTGCGCGCGTCGTCAAGCTTTTTTTGAGTAGGCTGTTCGGTTTTTTCTCCGCTACTTTGCGACATGAGGCGTCGTTTCCGTCTTCAGACGCGACAGGATGGAAAGCATTTTGCGGCGAAAGCGCGGGTCGCCGGCGGCCAGGTTAGCCAGGTCGCTCGCCATCCGCTCGCTCAGCGGCGAGGCCTGGAGGTCATCGGAGAAGCTCAGCGCCAGCAGCGATTCCGCCGACTGGCGCACGGCGGCAGTGGCCTCTTCGGGGTTGGCAAGGTTGGATTGCGCCGCAATTGCGGCCAGCGCGGAGCGGGCCGGGCTGCCGCCAGTCGCGGCGGACGCTTCCGCGGCCGCGCCCTCCTGGAGGCCGTCGACGAGGGCGCCGAAAATGCCGCCGGCGCGCTTCTTGCGCTTGACGGAATCGGATGATGTCGGGCTTGAGCCGAACGGGGACCCCGGGCGAATTTTCATGATGCGGCTCCTTTCCGCGCGAAAGCTGCGCCGCGCGCCGCCGGCGGCGCTCCATCGGACGACCGGGGACGAAAGGTCAAAGGCGACTGGGCATCGCTCAGGGCTCGGCGTCCGCAAGGGCGGCCATCGCGTCCAGCAACGCCTGCGCAGTCGCGGCGTGGGGCGAGTCCCCGCCATCGGCGACAACCGCGCGAAGGACTTCCTCGCCTTCCGCGCGCGCGCCGCGGTAAAGCAGAATCTCGCCCCGCTGCGTCCGGGCATGGAGGCTGTCCGGGCGATGCGCCAGGACGGATTCGCATAGCTCCTGCGCCCGCGCCAGCTCGCCCTGCCGAATCAGCACGCTTGCCAGCGCCAAGGTCGGAAGCTCCAGGTCGGGGCGCAGCGCGGCCACGCCCTGGAAGACCGTCGCCGCCTCATCGTGCCGCATGACATCCCGCAGGACATAGCCCGCTTCCAAAACGGCGCGCAGCTCGTCATCCGATGGCGTAGGGAGCGCAGGCATAGGCGACCGCAAGCGCGCCGGGCAGGGCGAGCCGCCGCCCGGGCGCGCCGGATGGCAAGGGGTTACTTGAGGTTGTGAACGGCCGCCATTTCGCTGTCGTGCCGAGCTTTCATCAGATTGCTCATCATCTGGAACTGCTGCGACAGGCTATTGACGCGCGTCTGGATGGAAAAGAGCTGCATCTGCTGGTGATACTGCTGCGCAAGCATCGTCTCGGCATCGGCGAGGCCCGGCAGATTCCCGCCGCGCAGCAGCCCTCCGACAATCGAGCCGACGCCCGGAGCGACCACGTTGAGCGCCCCGCCGAGAATGCCGCCGAAAATGCGGCCAAAGCGTCCCGGCTCGCGTCCCGGCATCGTTGGCTGGCCGTACTGCGATGGCGCAAGCGCAGGCTGAAGTCCGTTGATCATTGCATCCGGCATGGTTTAGGCCTCCTAGGCGTATTCAGCGAAAGTGTCTGTTTTCAGGCTTCCCATTCATTCCAGGTTATCGTCTCGCCGCCGCGATTGTTGCGTCCGGCCGGAGAGGATTTTCGGCTTTCCCTGGGCTGGAAGGCGGTTGGGACAGGCATCCGCGCGGGCGCGACGGCGCTGGCCAGCGGCTCTAGCGAGCGGCGCGTTGCCGGAGCGCTTCCATTTCGTCCAGCAGCTTGCCGACCGTCTGCCAGGCCTGGGCGGCCTGCGACGCGGCGGCCGCTTCCTCCCGCGTCCCCTGGCGGATGACGCGATCGAGCGCATGGCGCGTCGCGTCCAGTTGCCGCCGCAGCGCGGCCAGCTCGCTTGGCGATTGCAGCAGGGCGTCCAGTGTCGGGTACCGTAAGAGTTCGGTAACGGGCAGTTCACTCCCCATCGTGTAGGCTTATCCTCAGCTTGAAAGTCAGTCGCGCTTGGCTTGGCGCATCGTCTCAGCGGGCGTTTTATAGCACAAGTCGGCCGGCGCGGGGCAGGCGGCGTCCGCGCCAGTCAGCGGCGGCGGGAGACTTCGCGCACTAGTTGTCGTTTGAGAGACGCCCGACTATGCTCAGAGGCCTTGGCGGGCGGGGCGCTGGCCCGCCCCCGGCCGCCCCTGGCTTCCAATGTCGCTATGAACCGCTCCATGCCGTCCGCCACGCCGCCGCCCGCCGCTCCATCCAAGCGCGGAGAGCTTGCCCTGCTTCCCGTCTCGCGGTGTGTCGCGCCGGAGTTTGCCCCGGAGGTCCGCGACCGAGGCGAAGCCCTGATGGCGGACGGGCGCGTGATCCATCTGGAGGCGCTCAAAAATCTCATCGTCGCCAACGTGCGCGGCAGCATGACGTACCGGGTCGAGATGCTGCACGATGGCGATGCGCTGGTCGCCTCCTGCACGTGTCCGCATTTTGAAGAGGGTAACTTCTGCAAGCACCTCTGGGCGGTCATCCGCGTCGCCGAGCAAAAGGGCTTGCTGCCTCCGGTGTCGGCGGGGCGTCCGTTCCGGCTCATGGCCGAGACGGATTGGCTGTCCGACGGGCTGGAGGACGCGCCTGGCGGCAGCGCGCTCGCGGCTGCGAGCGCGGCGGTGACCGCGGTTTCCGCGGCGGATTGGCGGCGCTGGTTCGCCCAGCTCGGACAGTATGCCCGGGCGACGGCGCCCGACGAGGCGGCCGAGCAGGAAATTCTCTATTTTGTCAGTGTGACGCGCACGCGGGCGCGCGGCGCGCTGGTCGTGGACATGCTGTCGCGGACGCGCAAGCTCGACGGCGCGTGGGGCCGCCTGCGTCCGATTAGCTTGAGCGTCGGCCAAATCGCGGCGCTGCCCGACGAGCGTGATCGCCAAGCGCTCGCGCTCCTGAGCGGCATTCAGGAGCACGTCGCCTGGGGCGAGGCGGGGGAGTGGTCGCCGCTGCCGTCCTGCGTGCAGATTCCCGCGACGGCGCTCGCCATCGTGATGCCGCTACTGTGCGGAACTGGACGCTGCTGGCTGCAACTCGCCGACGAGCCGTCCGCCCTGCCAGAGGTCATGCAGGGGGCGGCGCTGCGCTGGGAGCCAGAGCCCTGGCGCTTGCATCTAGAAGTCAGCTCGCAAGCTGAGCCGCCGCACTATGCGCTGACCGGCGAGTTGCGTCGCGGCGCGGAGCGCCAGCCGGTGGCGCTGCCGCGGCTGCTGCTGGCTGGCGGCCTCGTGTTTTCGGATGAGGCGGTCGCCCCGCTGAAGGATGATGGCGCGTTCTACTGGATTGGGTTGCTGCGGCAGGCGGGGGCGATTCGCATTCCGCTCGCCGACGGGCTTGACCTGGTGGACAAGCTGCTGCGGCTGCCTAACCTGCCGCCGCTGACGTTGCCGGAGCCACTGCGCTTTGAGACCGTGGAAGGCAGCCCGACGCCGGCGCTGCGCCTGCGGCCGAGCGACGAAGCGCCCGGCGATGGGTGGCTGCAGGCGACGCTGAGCTTTGATTACGGAGGTCAGTGGGTGGACGCTGGGGCGGCTCAGCCCGGTATCTTCGACGCTGAGCGGCGATGCTTCATTCGCCGCGACGCGGCGAGCGAGCGCGCCGCCGCCAGCCTCCTCCGCGACTTGGGCCTGCGCGCCGGCGCGCCGCACCTGCCTGGGGCTGAGCTTCGCCTCCAAGCCAAGCGCCTCCCCTCCATCGCGCGCGAGTTGATAGCCCGGGGCTGGCGCGTGGAATCGGACGGGCGCTTGTTCCGCCCCATGGGCAACTTTTCCCTAAAGGTTCAGTCGGGCGTGGACTGGTTCGAGCTGCATGGCGCATGCGATTTTGGAACGGCGACCGCCCGCCTGCCGGAACTGCTGGCGGCGTTGCGGCGGGGCGAGCAATTCGTGACGCTTTCGGATGGCTCGCTTGGCTTGTTGTCCGAGGACTGGCGCGAACAGTACGGGCTGCTGGCGACGCTGGGCCAGGTCGAGGATGGTCACGTGCGCTTTGCCAACGCGCAGGTCAGCTTGCTGGACGCGCTGCTGGCGGCGCGACCTGAGGTTAAGTTGGACGAGCGCTTTCAGGCCCTGCGCGATAGCGTCCGCAGCTTTGGCGGCATCGAGCCCGTCGCGGAGCCGCCGGGCTTCGTCGGCGAGCTGCGCCCATATCAGCGCGAGGGCCTAGGCTGGCTGCTATTTCTCCAGCGGTTTGGCTTTGGCGGTTGCCTGGCGGACGCCATGGGGCTGGGCAAAACGGCGCAGACGCTGGCGTTGCTGGAGATGCGGCGCGCGGAGCGGGCCGCGGCGGGCTTGCCCCCGTCGCTGGTCGTCGCGCCGCGCTCGCTGATTTTCAACTGGCGGCAGGAGGCGGAAAAGTTCACGCCGCAGATGCGCGTGGCGGAGCATGCCGGCGTGACGCGCGCGCGGTCGCCGGAGGCGTTTGCCGACTGCGACCTGATTTTGACCACCTACGGCACGCTGCGCCGCGACGCCGCGCTGCTCAGGGAGATCGCCTTCGATTACGTCATTTTGGACGAAGCCCAGGCCATCAAGAACGCGCGCAGCGAATCGGCGAAAGCCGCTCGCCTGCTGAACTGCCGCCATCGGCTGGCGCTGAGCGGAACGCCGGTCGAGAACCACCTTGGCGAGCTGTGGAGCTTGTTTGAGTTTCTCAATCCGGGCCTGCTCGGCGCCGCGTCGATCTTTCAGGCGACGGCCGCGGCCGGGCGCGCCCTCGACCCGGGCTTGCAGGGGCTGCTGACCCGCGCCTTGCGCCCCTTCATCCTGCGGCGCGCGAAGGAGCAGGTCGCCCGCGACCTGCCCGCGAAAACCGAGCAGACGATTTACTGCGAGATGGAAAGCGCGCAGCGTTGCGCCTACGAGGAGCTGCGCGACCACTACCGCCGGGTCCTGCTGGGGCTGGTGTCGGCAAAGGGCATACAGCGGGCCAAAATCCAGATTCTGGAGGCTCTGCTGCGACTGCGGCAGGCGGCATGTCACCCCGCGCTGCTCGATCCGTCGAAAGCGGATGACCCCAGCGCCAAGCTCGATACGTTCTTTATGTACTTGGCCGAGGTGCTCGAAAGCGGCTCGAAAGTGCTTGTTTTCTCACAGTTTACAAGCCTCTTGGCACTCATTCGCCGGCGGTTGGATG
>CALCKX010000098.1 GCA_937966115.1 uncultured Chloracidobacterium sp.
TCTGGCGCTGGCGCGAAAGAAGACGGTTCCTGACCACAAGCATTCGTTTTGGTACTACTGGGGCGGCATTTCGCTGTTCTTCTTCTTCGTGCAGGTCTTCAGCGGCGTTTTGCTGCTGGTCTATTACCGGCCCGGCGCGGAGGCGTACGAGTCCGTCCGGCAGATTACCTATGATGTCCGCTTCGGATGGCTCGTTCGCTCGGCGCACTCGTGGTCGGCGAATCTGATGGTGCTAGCCGTCTTCGTCCACATGTTTTCGGTGTACTTCATGAAAGCCTACCGCAAGCCGCGCGAGTTCGGCTGGTGGAGCGGCATGGCGCTGCTGGCGCTGACGCTGCTATTCGGCTTCAGCGGCTACCTGCTGCCGATGGACGACCTGGCCTACTTCGCCACCAAGGTCGGGCTGGAGATTCCGGCGGCGCTTCCGATTGTCGGCACGCTGATGACCGACATCGTGCGCGGCGGCCCGGAGGTCAACGAAACCACCATCCAGCGCTTCTTTGCGCTGCACGTCGTGATTCTACCGCTGATTTACATCCCGATTCTCGCCTTCCACCTGTGGCTGGTGCAAAAGCACGGCAACGCGCTGCCGCCCAGCGAGGAGGCAAAGCCGGAAAGCGAGCGCCGCAGCATCCCCTTTTTCCCGGATTTCTTCTCGCTGGATTTGGGGATGTGGCTCATCGCCCTCAACGCGCTTTCAATTCTGGCATCGCTGTATCCCTGGCAGTTGGGTCCGCAGGCTGACCCGCTCGCGCCGGCGCCGGTCGGCATCCATCCCGAATGGTATTTCATGAGCCAGTTTCAAGTGCTCAAGGTCTTCGGGCGGTGGTTTCCGGGCGCGGCGGGCGAGGCCCTGGGCATCTCGCTCTTCACGCTGGCAATTGTCGTTTGGGCTTTGATTCCGCTCTACGACACGCGCTCAGCCAGCGGGCGGCGCGCGCAGATCGCGACCTACTTTGGCTATTTCGCCCTCTTGGGAATGATCGTGTTCAGCATTTGGGGCTACCTCGACCTCAAGTAGCTGATGGGAGACGCATGTTATGAATTATCCGTTTTGGGATGTCCCGTTCCTCGGCAGCGGCTGGATCATCGGGCTGATCGCGATTTTTCACGTCATGATTTCGCACTTCGCCGTGGGCGGCGGCTTTTACCTGCCGATGGCGGAAGCCAAGGCGATCCGGGAAGGCCGCGAAGACTGGCTGCGCGCCATCCGCGATCATGCGCGCTTTTTCATCATTCTGACCGGCGTCTTTGGGGCGGTGTCGGGCGTCGGCATCTGGTTCGCCATCGGTCTGGCGCACCCGGAATCCACCAGCACCCTGATTCACAACTTTGTGTTCGGCTGGGCCATTGAATGGGTGTTTTTCATCGTCGAGCTGACAGCGGCGGCAGTGTATTACTACGGCTGGGACACGCTCCCGCGCCGCATCCACCTCATCGTCGGATGGATTTACGCCTTCTGCGCGTGGATGAGCCTGGTCATCATCAACGGCATTCTGACCTTCATGCTCACGCCGGGCGCAAGCTGGCTCGGCGCGGCTGGCACCGGACAGGAAGCCGCCTACTTCTGGCAGGCGTTTTTCAACCCGACTTACTTTCCCAGCCTGGCGCTGCGGACGCTGGTCTGCATCTCGATGGCGGGCGTTTACGCCCTGATTACCGCCAGCCGCATTGACCCGCTGGCGGAACCGCAGCTCAAGGATGAACTGGTGCGCTGGTCGGCCAAGTGGCTCGTGCCCTCATTCGCCCTCGTGCCGATTTGCTTTTTCTGGTATCTAGCCAGCGTGCCGGAGTCGCAGCGCGCCCTGCTCAACCTAGGCATTTCGACCATCGGGCAGGGGACGTTCACGCATGTCACGCGCGCCGCGACGGTGGTCGTCATGACCTCGGCGACGATTTTGGCGTTCGTCTATTTCTCGGCCTGGCGCAACTCGCGGCATTTCAACCTCGGGCGCGCCCTGTGCGTGCTGTTCCTGGCCTTTGCCGCCACGGCATCGGCGGAACACTCGCGGGAAATGCTGCGCAAGCCGTTTGTCGTTGGCGAGCACATGTACTCCAACGGCATCCGCAAGCAGGAAGTGGAGAAATTCAACCGCGAAGGCTATTTGGCCAACTCAGTCTGGCTGAAGGCCGACGCGCCGCCGGTCTCGCTGCGGCGCGTCGCCTTCGGCGACACGGTTGAACCCGCTGTCGCCGCCGACCTCGCGCGCGGCGAGCTGTTGTTTCGCGGACAGTGCCTTGCTTGCCATACCGTGGATGGCTACCGTCCCATCGCCCGCCTGATGCAGGGCCGCGACCGGCAATCCATCGCGGCATTCCTCAAAACGCTTCACGAGAACGCGCCCGACTCGCCATATCGAAGCTACATGCCGCCGCTGGTCGGGACGCCAGATGAAATCGAAGCGCTGACCGATTACCTGGATGCGCTCCTCAACCGCAAGGTCAACAAAGTCAACCAGCCTCACATCGCGCAGGCGCGCCCGGCGCATCCATAGCTTGGGAGGGACGGCGGCTCGCGCCGTCCCGGATATGGCAGCCCGGCCTGCTCAAGCCGCCAAAAGCGCCTTGAGCAGGCCGGCTCTCCAGCGCCCTGCTGCCGCCAGCGCCGTCCACCTCCCCTAGCCGGACAGCAAAGCCGCCTGGCGGGCGGCGAGCTGCGCCTCGATGCCGCTGCAAACCAGTTCGCAGAGGGCGAAGATCGTCTCGTCCGCGATACGGTAGCGCGCGCTCGTCCCCTCCCGCCGCCGAGCGACCATGCCGGCGTCGAG
>CALCKX010000099.1 GCA_937966115.1 uncultured Chloracidobacterium sp.
CAGCGGTTGTCGTCACGACTTGCAGCGGCACCTCTTCGGTAATGGTGATGGTCTCGGTGACGGCGCCGGTTTCCAGCTTTACGTCAATGGTGCGCGGCACCGCGGCTTCAACTTCAACGCCCTTCCGGTCGAGTTCCTTGAAACCGTCACGGCGGTAGCTGATCTGGTAAACCCCCGTTGGAAGCACCGGAACGAGCCAGCGTCCGTTGTTGTCGGTCTGGACGGTGCGTTCCACGCCAGCGTCTGATTTGACAGTGACAGTGACGCCGGGCAGCGCCGCGCCGCTCGGGTCTTGCACGGTGCCGCCCAGGCTGCCCGTCGCGCCAACTTGAGCTGATGCCGTGTCGAGCGCGCTCATTGCCAGAACGACCGTCCAGGCTGCGACGCGCAGCAGACGGACGATATGCTGTCTGAACATGGTCAGTCCTCCTCTTGGCCCTCGAAAAGGCCGGTAAGACGCGATTTCCCGCTCTGCGAAAGGCAAAGCGATCGCTTGTTTGCAAACGGGGAGGACGCTAGATAGCGAGCGTAACATCGCTTCTAACATAAATGTTACGTGGTGTTTCGCAGATGTAAATCACATGTAAAGCGGTCGCCGGACGGCGCCTGGGGCGCGCCGAGCTTGGCCGGTCGCGCGGGCTTCCGCGGCAGTTTAGGCTAAAATGGAATGAGATTCGGATGGACGCCGCCGCTTCCGGAAGGCGGATCGGCGTCGGCAGGCTGGGGCAACGGGCGGCGCGCTTGGCTGGGAATGCTGGCTGGGAACTAATGGATATCGTGAGTCAAGCTAAGCGCCGCGAGGTCATGCGGGCCGTCAAGTCGCGCGACACTCGCCCAGAAATGATCGTCCGCCGGATGCTGCACCGGGCGGGATTTCGCTACCGCTTGCACGATAAGCGGCTCGCCGGCAAGCCGGACATCGTTTTTCCGGGCAGAAAGAAAGTGATCTTTGTGCATGGATGCTTCTGGCATCAGCACCCTGGGTGTCGGCTAGCCGACCGGCCGGCGTCGAATACCGACTACTGGAACGCCAAGCTCGACGGCAATGTGGCGCGCGACGCCAAGCGTCTCGCCGCTTTGGCGGAGGACGGGTGGCAAGCCTATATTGTTTGGGAGTGCCAAATCCGCGACAAGGCAAGGCTGCTCGCCGAGCTAAGGAGATTTCTCCAGGAGCCGTAATGCGCTGGACGCCGCGGGGGGTAGCGTGGTCGGCGCGATTCGCGTCAGCCCGTGGCGGCGCGCGCCGCGTTCGGCAGGGAGTCTCCGCCGTCCCGCTCGCCCGCTTCCTGCAGCAGCCACTCCGGCACGTCACGGAACTGTAGCTTGTAGAGCTTTTTATAAATGCCGTCCCGCGCCAGCAGCTCCGCGTGCGTTCCTTGCTCGACAATCCGCCCCTGCGCCAGCGCGACGATCCGCGTCGCGCGCTGCACGGTTGAGAGGCGGTGCGCGATGACAAAGGTTGTGCGCCCTTCCATTAGGACGTCCAGGGCTTCCTGCACGTACCGCTCCGACTCGGAATCCAGCGAGCTGGTCGCCTCGTCCAGGATGAGAATGCGCGGGTCCTTGAGCAGCGCCCGCGCAATAGCGATCCGCTGCCGCTGTCCGCCGGAAAGCTTCACGCCGCGCTCGCCGACAACGGTCTGATAGCCCTGCGGGAAAGCCAGGATGAAGTCGTGCGCGTGCGCGGCGCGGGCGACGCGCTCGACTTCATCCTGCGTCGCGTCGAGCTTTCCGTAGGCAATATTGTCAAAGACCGTGCCGCTAAAGAGGGTGGTTTCCTGCGGCACGATTCCAATATTGCCGCGCAGCGCGGCAAGCTCCCACGCCCGCGTGTCGCGCCCGTCCACGCGAATCGCCCCGCCGGTCAAGTCGTAAAAGCGCGGAATGAGCGAGATAAGGGTGGATTTTCCCGCGCCGCTCGGCCCAACCAGCGCGATGACTTCGCCCGGCCGCGCCGTAATCGTCACGCCGTCCAGCGCTGGCTCCGTCCGCCCTGGATAGGTGAAGCGCGCCTCCACGATTTCAACCAGCCCCTGCGCCGGCGGCGCGGCGGCGTCGGGCGCGTCCCGAATGGCGGGCTTGGTTTCAAACAGCTCGACGACCCGCCGCGACGCGCCAATCGTTTGATTGAATTCGCCGTAGTACTCGGCCAGCGTCCCCAGCGCGCCGCCGACCCACGCGGCATAGAACAAAAACTGAATGAGCTGTTCCGCCGTCAGCTTGCCTGCCAGGACTTGGTTGCCGCTGTACCAAAGCAATCCTACGAAGCCGCCGAAGAGCACGAACACGATGGCGGCGTTGAAGAGACCCCGCGCTAGCGCGCGCGCCAGCGCCTCGCGCAGCGAGCGGGCGATGCGCGACTCGTAGCGGCTGACCTCGTAAGGCTCGCGCGCGAAGGACTGCACGGTGCGGATGCCGGCAATGGTTTCTTCGAGAATGGCCGTCGCCTCGGCCAGCGCGTCCTGCACGCGCGTGCTGCGGCGGCGGATACTACGCCCGAAAAACGCGAAGCTCGCGACCAGCGCCGGAATCAAGCCCAACAGAAGGCACGCCAGCCGCCAGTCAATCCAGAAGAGAAACGCGGCGCCGCCCGCGAACACGATGACCTGCCGCATGGCTTCCGCCAGGCTCAGCGTGATGCTGTTTTGAATGGCGGTGACATCCGAGGCGATGCGCGAGGTAAGCTCGCCCGTGCGGCGGTTGGCGAAAAAGGTCAGGTCGAGCGAAAGCAAGTGGCGATAGAGGTCGCGCCGCACGTCCGCCACCACCTTTTCGCCGACATAGTTGAGCAGGTACGTCCGCCCGAAGCTCAAGACCGCCTGTACGACGAGAATCGCCGTCAGCAGCGCCAGCACCGGGTCGAGCGGCGACAGGCGATAGTTGGGAAACAGGCGTCCCAGCAGGTCGGAGACGACGTTCAAGATGGGCGACAGCGCGGATGGCTGGTCGGGCGAGAAAATCGAGCCAAACAGCGTCCCGACAAACAGCGGGTAAATGAGCGCCAAGCTGCCGGCGCCGACTAGGCACAAAAAGGCCAGCGCGAAGTACGAAATATAGGGCGCGCCATACTTGGCCAGAAGCCTGACGGCGTCTTTCGCCGCCGCTTTCTTGTCAAGTCTTTCTTTCCGCTCGTCGCTGACGAAGGTTGGCGCAGTTGAAACCGCTGATGCGTTGGACATGGCGTTTGGAGAGATGCCCGGCGATAACCGCGATTAGGATTCAGGGGGGAGGAGCGGGGCTGATGGCGTTGGCGGCGCGGCGGGCGGCGCTGGCGGCTGAAGAAGGGGCGCTTGAGGCGCTGCTGGAGAAGCTGGCTGGGAGTCCGCTCGCTGCGCCGCGGCTGGATTGACGCCGGCGGTCGAGCGCCAGCGCGTCAGCCAAGCGACCGCTGCAAATGCCGCGCAGCTGAGCGCGATGAACTGTGAGGTCGAGAGCGGCCCGACCGCGCCCCGGGGATCATCGCGCCAAATTTCGATTACGAATCGAATGATGGCATAGCCCAGCAGGTAAGCCAGGATAATCTGCCCGCGAAAGCGGCGGCGGCGGAAAAGCCAGCCCAGCCCAAGGCACAGGGCGAGCGCGGCGGCGCTTTCGTAAAGCTGCGTCGGATGAAGCGCCACGCCATAGGGCACGCCGGTCAGCTCATGCCCGCGCTCAGAAAAGCGCACCCCGGGCCAGGCCGTCGTGGGGCGGCCCCAGCAGCAGCCGGCGGCAAAGCATCCCAGGCGTCCGAAAAACTGTCCGAGCGCAATGCCTGGCGCGCAGGCGTCCGCCACGCGCCACCAGTCGAGCCGATGCCATCGCGCGAGCGCGACGCTGGCCAGCAGCGCCGCCAGCAGCCCGCCGTAAAAGACGCCGCCGGAGCGCAAGACATCCAGCGAAAAGATCTGCCGCCAGTCCTGCCGGAAGCTTTCCCACTCGACGATGACCAGCAGCAGTCGCGAGCCGATGAGCGAGGCGATGAGGGCGTAAAGAACGATATCGAGCACGGCGCTGCGCGACAGTCCATCCTGCGCGGCGAACCGACCTGCCAGCCACATGCCGCTCAAGAAGCCAATGGCGAGCAGCGCGCCATAGGTGTTGATGGTGAAGCCCGTGCCGGGAATCTCGAATAGTTCAGGAAACATCCGTTGTCCTCGCCGCTGGCGATTATCCTGCAAAGCGATTGGAACGCCAATGTCTGAGCGCGTGTCTGCGCGCGGCTGCGCGCGCCGCGGCCCTGCGCCCTGACCCGCGCAAGGGCCGCATGGTATCTTTCCCAATGGTATCTTTCCCGCGCGGCTGCATCCGTGGCGCCCCAGAGCTGACCCCGCGACGACCTGGCAGGCGGAGGAAGCCCGGCTGGACGAGCCTGCCGACGGGCGAGCGCCGCCAAGGCTCGCCGCCGCGCGACGCCCTGGGTTCCGGAAGCCTGCGAGAGCCAATGCCGACCGTCTTTCCCGCCTTCGCCAAAATCAACCTGTCGCTGGAAGTCATTGGGCGCCGCCCGGACGGCTATCACGAGTTGCGCACCGTCTTTCAAGCCATCGAATTGCACGACCTTTTGACCATCGAAGTCGCCGACGCGCCGTCGATTGCGCTGACCTGCGATGATCCGAAGCTTTCCTGCGAGGACGGCAACCTCGTCACGCGCGCCGCCCGGGCCCTTCAGGCGGCGGCTGGGGTGGCGCGCGGGGCGCGCATTCATCTGCAAAAGCGCATCCCCATGCAGGCGGGCTTGGGCGGCGGCAGCAGCGATGCGGCCGTCACGCTGTTGGCGCTGCGCCGGCTATGGGAGGTTGACATCGCCGACGCCGCGCTGCGCGATCTGGCGGCCCAGTTGGGGGCGGACGTTCCGTTCTTTCTTTTCGGCGGAACCGCGCTTGGGCTGGGACGCGGGGACGTGATCTTTCCGTTGCCGGATGCGCGCTTGCCGGCGGTGGTCGTCGTCAGCCCGGGCCAGTCCGTGCCAACCGGCCTGGTCTTTCGCAGCCTGAATGCGCAGTTGACAGACGTCGCCGCAATCCATACACTGGAAGCTTGCTCGCCGAACAGCGCGGATTGGCTGACGACGGGCAATGACCTTGAAACGGTCGTCTTTCGCGCTTTCCCGCCGGTGCTGGAAGCGCGCGACAAGCTGCTTTCGCTTGGCGCTTCCGTGGCGCGGATGTCGGGCAGCGGAAGCGCCGTGTTCGGTCTTTTCGAGGAAGCCGCAGCCGGCGAGATGGCGCGGCAGGCTTGTCTCGAATCTGGATGGCGCGCCTGGGTTTCGCCCCCGGTCAGCCGCGCGGCTTACGCTCGGCGGCTGCAAGGTTGGGAAGCAGACCCGGCGCCGTGAGTTGCTGGCAGATCGTCCAATGGTAGGACAAGCGCCTTTGGAGCGCTGAATCAAGGTTCGAGTCCTTGTCTGCCAGCCATGCTTTTGCTGATCCATCGCTTGCGGCGCCTTGCTCGACGGCGAGAGAGGCGTCGCATTTGTTCGTTCGCGGGGGATGAGGTCAATCAGTCATGAGCGGCATGCGCGTGTTTTGCGGTAACGCCAATCGTCCCCTGGCCGAGGAAATCTGTCGCTATCTGGGCATCCAGCTCGGCGACGCCAATACGACGCGCTTCAGCGATGGCGAGTTCAACTATCAAATCAACGAGAATGTGCGCGGCGCTGACGTCTTCATCGTCCAGCCCACCTGCCCGCCGGTGGATGGTCACGTTGTCGAGCTGCTGATCATGCTCGACGCCTTCCGGCGCTCGTCGGCCGAGCGCATCACGGCGGTCATTCCTTACTTTGGCTACGCGCGCAAGGATCGCAAGGACCGTCCCCGCGTTCCGATCTCGGCCAAGGTCATGGCCAACATCATCACGACGGCCGGGGCGACGCGCGTGCTGACCATGGACTTGCATGCAGGGCAGATTCAGGGCTTTTTCGACATTCCGGTGGATCACCTCTACGCCGCGCCGGTTCTGCTGGATTACTTCGCCAAGAAAAAGCTGGATAGCCTGGTGGTGGTCGCGCCGGACGCGGGCGGCGTCGAGCGCGCGCGGGCCTACGCCAAGCGGCTTGACGCCGATTTGGCTCTGGCGGACAAGCGGCGCGACAAGGAACAGGCCAATACGGTCGAAGTGATGAACATCGTGGGCAACGTCGAGGGGCGACCGGCGCTCATCGTGGACGACATGGTGGATACCGCCGGATCGCTCACGCAGGTCGCGCAGGCGATTGCCGACAAAGGCGCCACGGCCGTTTACGCCTGTTGCACCCATGCGGTGCTTTCCGGACCGGCGCTGGAGCGCATTGCCCAGTCGCCCATCGAGGAGCTGGTGGTCACCAACACGATTCCGCATTTGAGCTTGCCGCCCAAGGTTCGCGTCTTGAGCGTGGCGGGCCTGCTGGCCGAGGCGATTCGCTCTATCCACACGGCGACGTCGGTGAGTCGGCTTTTTGTATGAACGGGTTGTCAGTTTGGAGAGCGTTGTCAGTTGGAGGGAAAGGCGAGTCGTCATGATTGCTGAAACGGTTATTGAAGTGCAGGCGCGTCAGAAGCTTGGCTCGAACGAAGCCCGTCGTCTGCGCCGGGCCGGCGCGATTCCGGTCAATGTGTATGGTCGCAAGCAGCCGTCATTCAACGGGCTGGTGGAGCGCAAAGCCTTCGCAGCCTTTGTGCGGACGGGCATCAGCCGGGCCACGGTTTTCAACATCAATCTGCCGGAGGAAGGCCTGGTCCCGGTCATCATTCGGGAAGTTCAAACGCACCCGGTGCGCGGCTCGATCGAGCATCTGGACTTTTTCCGGGTCGCCCTGGATGAGCCGGTCAAGACGCCCGTGCCGCTCCGCTTGCAGGGCGAGCCCCTGGGCGTGCGCCAGGGGGCAGTCTTGCAGCGGGGGGTGCGCGCGCTGACCATCAAGTGCCTGACCTCGCGGTTGCCAAAGGAGCTTGTGGTGGACATTGCCAATCTGAAAATCGGCGAGCGGGTGTATGCGCGGGATGTCGCCCTGCCGGAAGGCGCACAGTTGCTCTCGCCGCCGACACAGCTTTTGGCTTCCCTGGTCGGGACGCGCGCTTCAGCCGAGGCGACGGCCGCCGCGACCAGCGACGCGCCGAAGAAGGGCAAGAAATAGTCCGCCAGTGAAGTGCGTCGTGGGGCTCGGCAATCCAGGCGCGACTTACGCCTTGACGCGCCACAATGTGGGCTTTCTGGTGGTGGACGCGCTGGCGGAACGCGCCGGCAAGCCGGTCAAGCTAGTCGAGCGCGAAGCGTTGACGGGGCGGATCACGGTTGGCGACGAGGCGGTATTGCTGGTCAAGCCGCAAACCTACATGAACGCTTCGGGCCAGGCGGTCGCTCCCTTGTGCGCCAAATACGGCGTCAATCCGCAGCGGGATTTGCTCGCCGTCGTGGATGACGTGGCGCTGCCGTTTGGGCGCTTGCGCCTGCGCGGCAAGGGGAGTTCTGGCGGACACAACGGCTTGAAATCGTTGGCCGCGCAGCTCAAGACCGAGAGCTACGCCCGCCTGCGCGTCGGCATCGGCCCGGAGCATCCCGTCCGCGACCTGGCCGGCTTTGTGCTTGGCGCTTTCTCGGGCGCGGAGCGGTCGGCGTTGCCGGAGCTGACGGCCCGGGCTGCCGACGCGGTCGAGACTTGGATTCAACAGGGGCTTGAGCCGGCGATGGCCAGGTTCAACGCCTAACCAACGGCGCGCCGCGCGCCGCTTATCCCTTGCTTCCATCCCGGAGATGGAGGCTTCAGTCAGATGACTGAATCCGAAAGGAGTGACGAGTGAATACGAAGCGCGATCGCTTGTATGAGGTGATGTTCGTGCTTGACCCGGACCTGGCCGAGGAAGAGACCGATAAAATAGTCGAAGCCCTCTCCGCCCAGATCGCCGGACAGGGCGGGCTGGTCAACAAGGTTGAAAAGATGGGTCGGCAGCGGTTGGCTTACATGATTCGCAAGGGGAGCCGCAAGTTTTACGAAGGCTCGTACATTTTACTGCACGTCAATGGCACGGGACGCGAAATTGCCGAGACGGAGCGTCGCCTGCGCGTGCTTGATCCGGTGATTCGCTTTTTGACCGTGCGCGTGGACGAAGACCTCAAGCGGGCTGCCAAGATCAGGGCGCGCCGCGAGCGTCGCCTGGAAATGCGCGCGGCGCGGCGGGCGTCCGAAGCCGGCGGCGCGTCGCCGGAAGGCGAAGAGTAATCACCCAGACGAAAGGCGAGGCTAGCATACGATGGCAATGATGGAACTGCTCTTGAAGGAAAATGTCGAGCACCTCGGTCTCCGGGGCGACATTGTGAAAGTGCGGGCCGGCTATGGGCGCAACTACCTGATTCCCAAGGGGCTGGCCCTGATGGCGACGCGCGCCAACGTCAAGCTGATCGAGCGCGAGCGGCAGCGCCTGGTCAAGCTGGCCGAAGCCGAGCTGGCCGCCGCGCAGTCGCTAGGCGAGAAGCTATCCGGCGCGACGCTGACCTTCCAGCGCAAGGCCGGCGAGAACGGAACGCTCTATGGCTCGGTGACTTCGATGGACATTGCCGAGGCGCTCGCCGCGCAGCAGCTCGAAGTCGATCGGCGGCGGATTGCGCTCAAGGAAACCATCAAGGCCCTGGGCGAGTATGAAGTTCCCGTCAAGCTGCACCGCGATGTCGTCGCGTCCGTCAAGGTCATCGTGGTCTCCGAGGCTGCCGCGCCGGCCGCCGCGGCTGCGCCGGCGACGGAGTAGCCGCGCTATGAAAGCCACGGTGCGCGTGACGCTCAAGCCGGGCGTTCTCGATCCGCAGGGGCAAACGATTCAGCGAGCGAGCGCCGCCATTGGCTTCGCTCGCATCGCCGACGTGCGGCAGGGAAAATTCTTCGAGGTTGAGCTATCCGACGACGGCGATGTGGAAGCCGCCCGCGCCGAGCTGGAGCGCTTTGCGCGCGACGTGCTTTCCAATCCAGTGATCGAGGATTACCGCGTCGAGTTCATGTAAGCCTATCCGCGCCGCGTCAGAGCAGGAACGAGCGCCGCGCGAGGTCGAGCGCGGCCTGAGACGCCAGATGGCGAATCCGGTCGCGGTCGCCGGGCAGGATGAGCTTCCGGTGCGTCGTCACGAAGTCGCCGGCGACCGCGACATAGACCAGCCCGACCGGCTTTTCCTCTGTGCCGCCGTCAGGGCCGGCAATGCCGGTGACGCCGATGCCAATCGTCGCGCCGGCGCGGGCCTTGATCCCGGTCGCCATGGCTTCCGCGACTTCGGCGCTGACCGCGCCGCGCTCGGCGATAAGCTCCGCCGGGACGCCCAGCCATCGCGTCTTGGACTCATTGGCATAGGCGACGACGCCTTCGAGAAAATACTTCGAGCTGCCGGGCACATCCGTGAGGCGCTTGGCGACGAGTCCGCCCGTGCAGCTTTCGGCCGTGGCAATCGTATAGCCCTTGACGGTGAGCCGCAGCCCGATGATTTGCTCCAACGTCTCGCCGCGATGGGAAAAAACGTTCGCGCCAAGGACTTCCTCGACTTGTCCGACAAGCTCGTCGAGGAGCGCATCGGCCTCGGCGTCCGAGGGCGCTGTGGCGGTGAAGTGCAGCTCGACTTCCGTGTTGTTGAAGAGAATCGTCGTGGTTGGGTTGGCATAGCGCGTGTAAATCGGCGCAATCAGGCTGTCCGCCTGTGACTCGCCCATCCCGGCGACGCGCAGCGAGCGCGTTCGAAGGCGAACGCTGCCGGCCAGCGGCTCCAGCCTGGGGCGCGCCTGCGCGGTAAACATTGGGCGCATCTCGCGCGGCGGGCCCGGCAACGCGATCAGCAGGCGGTCGCCTTCCCGAAGCAGCAGACCCGGGGCGGTGCCCTGCTCGTTCAGCAACGGCTCGGCGTCGCGCGGCGCGAGCGCCTGCCGCTCATTGTTGAGCGGCATGACCAGCCCGCGGCTGGCGAACTGCTGGCGAATGCGGTCGAGCAGCCCCGGCTGTAAAACCAGCGGCCGCTGCAGGACGCGCGAGATGACTTTGCGCGTAATGTCGTCTTCGGTCGGCCCCAGCCCGCCGGTGGTGATGACGATGGGCGAGTTGCGCAGGGCGTCGCGGAGGGTTTCCTCGAGAAACAGCTCGTCATCGCCGACAATGGACTTGCGGCGTACTGAGATACCAATCGCGTTGAGTTCGGCGGTCAGCCAAAGCGAGTTGGTGTCGCTGCGAAACGGCGTCAGCAGTTCCGAGCCAATGGCGATGATTTCAGCGTGGGGCATAGTCGCGCGGGTGGGCAAAGGGTTGCGGGGGATTTATGTTACGCCATCTCGCTCGGCGACGCGCAACCATCCTCGCCAGACGGGAGAACGGTTTCTTCGATACAGCCCAGCTCGTCCAGGAAAGGGGACCGGCGCGTCGCTAGCTTGGCGGCTTGGCTGTCGGCGCTTGCCGCGGCGCGGCGCGCCGCCCACGACAGCGAAACCTGCTTCTTCGCGCGGGTCAGCGCCACGTAGAGCAGCCGCCGCTCTTCTTCCAGCTTTTTCGCTTCTTGCTGCGGATTGTCGGTGACGAAGCGAGTTTCCTCAAACGCCGGCAGCCAGACGTAGTCAAACTCTAGCCCCTTGGCGGCATGCATGGTCATCAGCGTGACGGCTTCGCAATCGCGCCACGTGTCGGCGGCCGTAAACAGGCGCGTGAAATCAAGCAGCTCCGCCATGGCCTCCCGCGGCGGACGAGCATCATAGCGTTTGGCAATGGCCGCCAGCGTCGCCGCCGGGCGGCTGGGCGGCTTGTCAGACGCCTCGCCGACGCGCCGCCGCCAAGTTGCCAGAGCCCGCTCGGCAAGCGGAGCGGTGGCAAGCAAAGTCAGCAGGGGGTCAGCGGCGGCAAGTTTCCACATCTGCGCCCCGGCTTGAAAGAGCGAGGAATGGCTTGCTTCAGCCTCGCTCATTTCCAGCAGCATGCACAGCGCCAAGGCGCCCAGCGTATCCGCGCCCAGCCCGCGGGCGCGCTGGGCGGCGTAGTCGGCCTGCATCCGTTCAAAGGTTTTGGCTAGCGCTTTCACGTCGTCGAGCGCGCGGTGCGCCACGCCGACGTCCACGCCGTGCAGGGCGGCGAGGTCCGCAAGGCGGAAACGCTTGATCGCAGGCCGGTCGGCATAGAGCTGGCGCGCAAACGGGAGCGTATCGAACTGCGGGTTGTCAAGCTTGTGGCCAACCTCGTTCAAGCGGCGCTTCAAAATCGGAAAGTCGAATGTCAGCCCATTGTGCGCAATCAGTAAGTCATCGCCGAGAAAATCGAGCAGCGCTGGCGCCACCGCCTCGAAGGTTGGGGCGTCGGCGACCATTTCCGGCGAGATATGATGCGTTTCCTGCGCTTCGGGCGCGATTGGCTCCAGCGTCGGTCGGACCAGTTGGCTGTAGGTCTCGACAATGGCGCCGTCCTGGACGCGCGCGGCCGCCACTTCCACAATGTCGCAGCGCTTTGGATCCTTGTCGGTCGTTTCCAAATCCACGACGGTATATCTGGAAAACAGCGGGCGCAGGGTTTGGGCAAGGTAGGCGCGCGCCAGCCGCCAGAGCGCGACAAAGCGGCTTGGCTGCGCGCCGCGTTCATCCGCCGGAATGGCATCGGTCTGGACCGTCATTCGCGCACGCGCGGCCGCGGCGGGCGGCGTCGTTTTGCAAGTCAGCGCCACGATGCCGGAGAACTTCCAGCGCGCCGTCGCGGCTCGTTCGGCAGCCGCGTCAAGCGACAGCAAAACCGCTTTTTCGCGCGGCAGGGCGTCGCCCAGCCCATGGCGCGGAAAAATCTGAAATCCTCCTTGTCCGGCCAGCGTCTGCGTCAGGAGCAACGCGGCCGCGTCTTCAACCAGCGGCGATTCGGCGGCGATGATGAGCGCGCCTTCGAGTTCGGAAAGTCGCGCCAGCCACAATGCCGCTTTCTGGATGTCATCCGCCGGCGCGAGCGGCGGCAGCGGGGCGTCCGGCGCGAGGAAGGCGCCCGCGGCAGCGATCCAGTCGGAGAGACACCGCCCGCTATCGAGGCAGGCCCTTCCAATGCTGAGCAAGCCAATGATGCGACCGGCGGCATCCCGCCAGGCTTTTTGGCCGTCGCTGAGCGCATCCCGCAGCGCCCAGCGCAGGGCCTGCTTGCTCGAACCCGCCCGGCGCTGGCGGCGTTGCTCAAAGCCGGCGCGCATCGCGTCGCCGAGAACCGCGCCAATGAGTTCCGCCAGGGCGAAATCGTCATCCGGGTTGAGCGTCGCCCGCATCAGCAAGAGCATCCGCTTGACTTCCGGCGCGTCATAGACGCCTTGGCGACGAATGACCTGGCAGGGAATGCCCAACGCCAGCAGCGCCGACTCAAGCGCCTCGCTGATGTCGTGACGACGGCACAACACCGCCAAGTCGGAAAACCGGACGCCCGATTGCCATTTGCAGCGAATATCCTCCGCAATGCCCTGAGTCTCCGCCGCGTCGTCGCCGTAGCGAAAGAGGCGAACGACCTCGCCGGCGTCTTGGAAAGCCCGCGGCGTTTTGTCAAACAGGCGCGGCGCGCGCGCCAGCAGCCGGTTGGCTGCCGCCACGATGTTGCCTGAGCAGCGATAGTTGGTTTCGAGCCGAAAAACGGCGCGGTCTTGTCCGGCGAGAAACTCGGTGAAGAAAAGGCGGATATTTTCCGGGCGCGCGCCGCGCCAGGCGAAAATGGATTGGTCATCGTCAGCGACGGCGAACACCGGAATAACGTTTTGATAGGCTTTGGCTGCCGCGTCCCAATCGAGCGCCAGCCGTTTGAGGATGGCGTATTGCGCCGCATCAGTGTCTTGAAACTCATCCACGAGAATGAATCTCAACTCGCTGCGAATGGCCTCCAATGCCTCGCGGTCGGTCAGCAGGCGCTCGGTCAGCGTGAGGATGTCATCGAAGTCGATGAGCGCGTTCCGCCGCAAAGCGGCTTCATAGTCTCTGAAAAGCGGATTCGACTGTCGCAGCCAGTCTTCCGGCGAAGCGAGCCAGGCATCCGACAGCGGCTCGCCGCTCCTTCGCTGGTCGCCGATGCGCGACCGCGAAAAGCCTCTCAGAATGCTCTTGGCATTTTGCTCCTTGATTTCGCCCTTGATTTGCTTCAGCGCGGCGATTTGCGTGGCTTCGTCGGCAATGCCGAAATGCGCCGGCAATCCTGCCTTCGCGTGGTAGCGTCGCAGCAGCTTGATGCAAAAGCTATGAAACGTGCCGATGGTCGGCCGTCCGGCGGCGGCGGGCAGCAGGCGATGCAGGCGGTCGCGCATCTCCTCGGTCGCCTTGTTGGTATAGGTCACAGCCAGCGTCGCCGCTGGCGGCACGCCAAGGCGGGTCGTGACATAGACCGCCCGGCACGCCAGCGCGCGCGTTTTACCCGTGCCAGGTCCCGCTAGAACGAGCTGCGAGGTCAGCGGCGCTTCAACCGCTTGCATCTGCTCATCGCTGAGCGGGAGCGCAGCAAGGGCGTTTGGCTCAATCGGCCCGCGAGCGGTTTCATTGATTGGGCTTGATGGCGACAGCGTCATCGGCATCGAGGAGGGATGGAAAGTGGACGAGCAGCGGCGGCCTTCCGCTATCGGCCTCGGAGTCTGCGCCCTGGGCGTTCCAGGTCAATCCATCTCGCCCCAGGCGCGCCCGCGAGATGGGACTGCCGGGCTTAGCAACCCGCTTTGTCAAATCATCAAAACGGATGACCTGCCGTTGTCGGCGCTGAAAGCCAGCCGCTGAGGCATGACTGACCGGCGCTGAGCATAGCTGGATAGTCAAGGAGCGTAGCGTCGCGCGACGCCCGAAGCAACCTCGCCGGACGAAGAGTTTAATGGGGAAAGGTGAATAGAAAGCCCAACGGCGCAGGTAAAAAAAGCGGTCACGCCCGCGTGGAGCGTGACCGCCAAGGCTAAGCCGAATCGAGTCGGCCGATCTGAGGTCTAGCGCCGCCGTCCCGGCGTCGCGGAAGGAAGCGTCCGGGTCGGCGCGGTCACCGGCTCGGCAGCTTTC
>CALCKX010000100.1 GCA_937966115.1 uncultured Chloracidobacterium sp.
GCAACGGCGCGCGCATCGAGGACAACGTGGTCATCACCGAGCGCGGGGCGGAGTGCTTGAGCGATATGCCGCGCGAGTTGCGCGTGGTGGGGTGAACCGTAGATAAACCAGAGATAAACCAGAGATAAACCAGAGATAAACAGAGATGAACGGAGATGAACCGGGGATGAACAGTGATAAACAATGGTTGGAAGCGTTCATTTTTGTTGGGACAACTCCATGAGTTGTCCCATTTTTGTATCACCGAAGGATGAAAGTCTGTTGTCGGCGTGATAAAATCACCGAGAAGAGCATTGTCCGATGACTGTAGTTTTGTGGAGGCCACCATGACCAACCCCTCTCAACTCATCCCGCAACTCGTTTCCTTCCTCGCCCCCTTCCTGCCCTACCTGCTCAAGATGGGCGAACAAGCCGCTGGCGTGACCGTGGCCGCCAGCGGCAGCCGCTCGGTGGCGGTAGGTGGGGACGTGACGGACAGCGTGATCGTGACCGGGGATGGGAATACGGTGCGGAAAGGATAACGGGATGAATAGAATGCCATTCCCCGAACCGGACTGGAAAGTCCTCTCCCGCCTTAAGCCGTTGGCGCTGGAGCGGCTATGCCGGCGCATCCTGGACGAGGCGCAAGCCATCATCGCCGGCGCAGCCGAGGGCGAGAGCCATCGCGCTTACCTGACGCTGTACCGTCGCATTCACGAGCGTGACCGGTTGATTGCCGACTGCTTTGACCACTGGAGCCGCTCGCGCGCTCTGGAACACCTGCTCCTCTGGCGGCAGCATCATCTCATCAGCGATGAGGAATTTGCCGCTTTCAGCGAGGAGACCCGCGCTGTCATCGAGTGGCTGCTGGGAGAGACAAGACAGCGCTGATTTTTCACAAACCGGTGAGAGACCATGCACATCCTTCACGGCTCCTGGCTGAAAAACTTATCCGATGAGCGCGGCGGCTTCGTCTTCTGGGCCGAGACGAGCGAAACGCGCGCCGAGGCTGGCCCGAAGCGGCATCCCTTCGCCGCCTCCGCGCGCACTCTCCGCACCCTGCTGAAGGACTGTTCGCCGCAGATGGAGAGCCTCTTGCCGCGCGCGGCGGAGAAAACCGTAATCACCCTGTGGCTTCCCTCCACCCGCGCCGCGCCACAACCCTCGCTTGCCATCCTGCGCCAGGAGGCGGAATCCTCTGCCGGCAGAACGCCGCGCCTCAAACTCGCCGCCTGGCAGGCCGAGGCGCTGACCATCGCCCCACAGCACACGCTCGACCTGCTGGTGAGTTTGCCGCCCGAAGAAGAACTGCCGCGCGCCCTCAAACTCGGCGCCGACCTGCGCTATTGGCAGACTGCCGCCAGGTTCGTCTTTGAACTGCTGGCGCGGCAGCGCTTCAAGCCCACTTTGCAGAGAGAGAACGACAAATTTCTGGCGCGCTGGCAGCCGCTCCTGGATGAACCGAGTGAGCAGGAGCGCCGGGAACGCCTGGCGCGCGCCATGCCGCCGATTTGCCGCGCCATCGAGCCTCATCCCCGCCGCAAACCGCCGGAAATCTCTCCGCGCGGCTTGCTCGAAGATTTTCTCGCCGTCACGCTGGATGCCTTTGTGCGCCAGCACGTCTCGCTAGAGGCGGGGCTGAAAGAACCGCAGGGCGCGGTCACGGCCTGGCTCGGGGCGCTGACCAGCCGCGACGGCATCGTCCGCGAATCGCCTGCCACGCTCGCTGCCTTCTACGAACCGTACCGCGCCTGGGCAGAACCCCTCGGCGCCGGCGGAGGGGATACCTTCCGCATCTGCTTTCGCCTCGACCCGCCCGAAGCGGGGGAGGCCGCGCCGCAAACGCGCGGAGAGGATCGCCGCCTGCCGAAGGATTGGTCGCTGCGCTACTTCCTGCAAGCCACCGACGACCCCAGTCTGCTCGTCCCGGCTGAAACGGTCTGGCGGGCGCGCGGCAGCGTCTTGAAGTACCTCAACCGCAAGTTCGAAGCGCCGCAGGAACGGCTGCTGGCGGGCTTGGGCTTCGCCTCGCGGCTGTTCCCGCCCATCGAAACCAGTCTCACCGGCGCGCGCCCCGAAGCGTGCGCTCTGGATGTCCACGAGGCATACACCTTTCTCCGCGAGGGCGCGCTCTTGCTGCAATCGGCAGGCTTTGGCGTGCTGGTCCCCAACGTGGCGGGCAAACTCGGCGTGCGCCTGACGCTGAAGAGCAAGAAAACGCCCTCCCAGCAAAAAGGGGGCGTTGCCGCGCTGAGTTTCGAGTCGGTCATCGCCTACGATTGGCAGGCGGCGCGCGGCGATGAAGTGTTGACGCGCGAAGAGTTCGAGCGGCTGGCGGCGCTCAAAGTGCCGCTCGTGCAGGTGCGCGGGCAGTGGGTCGAGATTCGCCCGGAGCAAATCGAGCAGGCGCTCAAGTTCTGGGAAAAGCAAGGCAGCGGCGAGTTATCGCTGCAAGAGGCGCTGCGGCTGGCGCTCTCGCAAGAGCCGCCCAAAGCACAGACCGGCCTGCCGGTTACTGCCGTCACTGCCGAGGGCTGGGTGGCCGATTTGCTCGCGCAACTGGGGCGCGGAGAAAAAATCGAGCCGCTCACTCCGCCGGCGGACTTTCGCGGCGTGCTGCGTCACTATCAAGCCGCCGGCCTGGCCTGGCTGGCCTTCTTGCGCCGCTGGGGATTGGGCGCCTGTCTCGCCGACGATATGGGACTGGGCAAAACGCCGACGACGATTGCGCTGCTGCTCGCCGAACGCGCCCAACGCCGGGAAAACAAGCCCGCGCTCGTCATCTGCCCGACCTCGGTGGTGAGCAACTGGCAGCGCGAACTGGCGCGCTTCGCTCCCGACCTGCGCGTACATGTTCATCACGGCGCGGCGCGTCGGAAAGAGGATTTTGCCGCCCAGGCGCGTCAGTACGATGTCGTGCTCAGTTCGTATGCTCTGCTGCACCG
>CALCKX010000101.1 GCA_937966115.1 uncultured Chloracidobacterium sp.
TGGCAGCGAGGCCGGTTGATCCGGGCGATGGCGATAGACTTTGAACGCCTTCCCGTCATAGCGGTTCAGCCCGTCTTCCGTGCCGATCCAGAGAAAGCCACGCCGGTCTTGGAGCAAGCAGCGTACGGCATTGTTGGAAAGTCCTTGCTCTTGCGCAAGTTGCTCGAAAACAGCCGTCGGCGCGATATTACCGGCGGCGCCCAGGGGAGCCGCCAGCCAAAGCGCAAAGATGATGCAGGCGCGTAGGGTAAGCCGCATGAGCTAAAGGCCATCAGGAAGCGCGAATGGCGAGGAAATCGCTTTGCCTCCCCCGGTGAGACCGTTTTGTAATGCGCTGGCGAGACTGGAGCAAGCTTCAGCGCCCCGAGGGGAACGGCAAGCTTGCTTGGCGCCGCCTTTTTCGCCGCCGCTCAGCCGCTTGCGGTTGCCGCCGAGTCGCTCAACGCTCTCTAGTCGCTCAACTCGTTGATGGCTGTGGCGAACAGCGGAATCAAAAGCTCGTGATGCCCGGTCAGCGCGATGCCGCGCCCGGTTCCGCCCGCCACCGGACGGCGCACCACATTAGTCAGCGGGCGGTAATGCTGGATGAAGTCGAAGTTGACTGTCGTGAAGCCGGTCAGCGGATAGCCAAGGTTCCTGACGGTTGTCACCGCCTTGAGAAAAACTTCAGGCAGAATGACGGCCGAGCCGAAGTTCAGATAGACGCCGCCCTGGTGCAGCTCCCGAACCAGCGCGCAAAGCAGGCGAAAGTCGCGGTGCGTCGCCGCGCCGATATGCGCGCCGTCGGCCGTCGGGTGAATGTGGGTAATGTCCGTTCCCACGGCCACGTGAACCGTGACCGGAGCGCGCTGTCGGTACGCCTGAACGAGCACCGACTGATCCGCGTAAGGCGGCTGCGCCGCTTCCAGCCAGCGCCCGACCGCTTCGCCCAGCCCGATGCCATCGGCGGCGGCGGCGGCGCATGCCGCGTTGACGCCCTGCCCGGTTTCCTCCGCGCCGCCAAACGCGCCGCTGCCGAGCGTGGCGTCCACGTCTTCTGACGTTGCCCCGACCAGAGCGATCTCAAAGTCATGTATGACGCTTGATCCGTTGCAGGCAAACGCCGTGATGTAGCCGCGCGCCAGGAGGTCAATCAGAATGGGTCCAAGCCCGCACTTGATGACGTGACCGCCAAAGCCGGCGATGACGGCGCGTCCCTGGTCGCGGGCGGCGCGCACGGCGGCGGCGGCGGCGCGCAGCTCTCGAACGGCAAGCAGGTTGGGGAGCGAGGCGAAGAAGTCCTGGGCGCTCGCGCCCGGCGGGCAGGGGCGCGCCAGGTCGCCGGCGGAAACCTTGCTTGGGCGTTCCGCGAGCGGATAGGTGTTGAGGCCGGCGAAATCCAGCGGGCGCGCGGCATAGCGACTTTTCGAAGGCGGCAAGCTCACAAGCGATGACAGGCGCGACGCTCCAGGCGCTATAGAAGCTCGCCGCGCGGGAGGAAGATGCGGAAGGTCGTGCCCCGGCCGACCTCGCTCTCGACGGTAATGAAGCCTTTGTTTTGAGCGATGATGCCCTCGACCACCGACAGGCCGAGACCGGTCCCCTTGCCGACCGGCTTGGTCGTGAAAAACGGCTCGAAAATGCGCTGGCGCACCTCTTCCGTCATGCCTTGCCCGGTATCAGCGACTTCCAGCAGAACATACGGGTTCATGCGGATGGTCTCGTCCCGGGCCGGGCGCGAGCGAAACAGGGCGCTGCCGCTCGCTTCGTTGGGGTGGGATTCATGCCACACGTTGAGCGTCGTCAGCCGGAGCGTTCCGCCCTGCGGCATGGCGTCGCGGGCGTTGACCGCCAGATTGGTCAGGACCTGCTCGAGCTGCTGCTGATCGGCGACGACGATGCCGAGGTCGGGCGACAAGTCCGTGACAATGGCGATATGCGGCTCGAGGAGCGGGCGCAGCATCTGCGCGGTGGAGATGACCAGCTCATTGACATTCAGGGGCGCTAGCTGTTGCTGTTGCTTGCGCCCAAAGGCGAGCAGTTGTCCGGTGAGGGTTGAAGCGCGCGAGACGGCGGTCAGAATGTCCTTCGCGTAGCGGTGAAGCAGCTCGGGCGATGAGCGCTCAATCGAAGTCGGGGAAAGCCGCCGCTCGAGCAGCCCGGCGTATCCGGCGACGACCGTCAGCAGGTTGTTGAACTCGTGGGCGATGCCGGTCGCGAGCTGCCCGACGGCTTCCATTTTCTGCGCTTGCCGAACTTGCTCCGCGAGCGCCCGCCGCTGCGTGATGTCTTCAATCATGCTCAGCAGATACTGCGGGCGGCCGTCGCTATCGCGCACCGCGACCACGGTGAGGCGTCCCCAGACAATCTGCCCCTGCTTGGTCAGGTAGCGCTTCTCGACCTGAAAGCTAGATGAGGCGGGATCCTCGAGCAGCCTCCGAACGAGGCTGCCCGTTTCCTTGACGTCGTGCGGGCAGTTGAAGTCCGAATGGTGCCGCCCGGCGACCTCCTCCTGCCTGTAGCCAAGCCACTCGCAGGCGGCCCGATTGGCGCGCAAGACGTGTCCGGTGAGCGATATGAGCGCGATGCCGAGCGGCGCGGCCTCGAAGACCTGGCGAAAGCGCTCCTCGCTTTCGCGCAGCGCTCGCTCGGAGAGCCGCCGCTCGGTCAAGTCGCGCCCAATCCCCTGAAAGGCCACCGGGACGCCATTTTCCAGAATGGCCCAGGTCGCCAGCTCTAGTATCAGCCGCCGCCCGTCGCGGGTCAGCAGCGTCGCTTCGTAGCGGACAGGCGTTTCCGGCGCTCTCAGCAGTCGCCGAATGGCGGCGCGAGCCACTGGGCGGCTCTCCGGCACAACGAGGTCCATCACGTTGATAGAGCGGGACTCGTCGCGCCGATACCCGAAGAGCGCCTCGGCGGCCGGGTTGATGTCAAGCGCGTAGCCCTGCAAGTCATGGCAGTAAATGACGTCCTGCGCGCTGTCGAAAAGGGTTCGATAAAGGGCTTCTCGCTCGCGCAGGGATTTCTCGATCTGTCGCCGCCGGGTCACATCCCGCGCCGTTCCATGGACGCCGACCGGCGCGCCATGCTCATAGAGCAAGCGCGAGCTGACCTCCAGCGTGACGCGCTGGCCATCCTTGGCGATGACGTCCAGCTCGTATTCCGTGGTCTCGGTCAGTCCGGCGCGCTTTTCGGCAATCGCCCGCAGCGCGCGCGCGCGATGCTCAGGCGCCACGATGTGCATGAGGGTCAGGCGGTTGACATCCTCCGGCGTATAGCCCAGCGCGCGCTCCGCGCCGTGGTTGATGGACAGAAAGCGTCCCTCGAAATCGTGGATGTAAACGATGTCGCTCGCATTCTCGAAGAGGTCGCGGTAGCGCGCCTCGCTCTCGCGCAGGGCCTGCTCGATGCGCTTGCGCTCCGTGATGTCGCGCAGAATGGCCTGGATAGCCGCCGGCTTGCCGTCGCGGAACAAAAGGCGCGAATTGATTTCCAGCGTGACGCGCCGCCCGTCCTTGGCGATGAAGTCGGCCTCGTAGCGCGCCGCTCGGCTTCGCCCTTCGAGCTTGTCGTTGAAAGCCTCGATCACGCGCGAGCGGTGTTCCGGCGCGACGAGGCCCAGGAAATCCCGCATGGACATCGTCTGGATTTCCTGGGCCTCGTAGCCCAGGATTTGCTCGCCAGCGGCGTTCCACGCCAAGCGCTGACCGTCAAGGCCGATAACGAGGATAATGTCGCACGCGCCATCGAAAATCTCCCGGTAGCGCAACTCGCTTTCCCGCAGCGCGCGGATGGTTTGACCGGCCTCGCGCAGCGCGGCCTCGAGCTGCGCAATCCGCCGCTGCGCCGCCGCTAACGTCGCGGCAGCGAGCGGACCAGCTTCGTCAGCGATATTCGCCGCTTCAACCCCATCCATTGTCTGGCGTCACTCGCGCTCTTCAATCGTGGTCGAGCGGTCGCCGGCGTAAAAGCCATAGCGCCCCGCGATGCGCTCGTAACCAGCCTTGGGCGACTGGTAAATCCAGGCTACTTGCGGCGCCCGGCGCGACCCGTCGTCGAAGCTCACCCAGTTGCAAGTTCCCTTATAGCCGCACGTGTAGGTGTCGTCCGTCACTTTCAGCGCGGCTTGGTTGACGGCCTCCGGCGCAAAATACCAGTTGCCTTCAAAGGAGAAAACTTGGCTCGCGTCAGTCGCGGCGGCCAGAATGACGCCAGTGGCGCGTTCCCTGATCGTGATTTTCATGGGCAGGTCCTTGGTCTTGGCTAAGGCTAAGGCTCAGGCTTGATGCGGCTCGGATTGACGCTGGCATCGGCTGGGAAACGGAATGCTGGCCGGTAGCGCCGGCACTATAGCGCGATCAGGCGTCGCGCTGCCACCCGGGACGGGACGCTGGCAGCCGGGCGGGAGCGGCGCGTCCGAGCGACCTGCGCTGGCCGCGGCGCGCCGGCTTTGCCCTTGTCGCCGATTTGGTGTATGCGTCCCGGCCAAGCCAGCGCCGCTGACCCGGGGCGACTTGGAGGACATTCCCCATCATGACAACGCATCCGCCGCCGCTCCCCGCGCCAATCGTGTTTCGCCAGACGTTTTTATTCGTCGGGCTATGGTACGCCGCCGCGGTCGTCCTCGCCGTCGCGTTCGTCGTCTTGGGCGGCATACTGGAGGCCGTCGTCTGGAGTCGCTTGGCCCCGGCCGTTCCGTTTGTCACCATCGCGCTGTGTCTCGCGGCGTTTGTCATCGCCGGCGTGAAACATCTCTATCAGTGGTCGGAAACTTACACGCTGACGCCTGAAAAGATCGAAGTCAGCGCCGGGATACTGACCAAAACCGCGCGCAACATCCCGCTGTCGAAGGTGCAGGACGTGACCGTCGAGCGAACCTTCGCGCAGCGCCTCCTTGGCCTTGGCAACGTCATTGTGGACAGCGCCTCCGCCACCGGAAAAATCACGCTGCGAAATGTCGCCCAGCCGCAGGCGGTCGCCGACCAGATTCTTCATCACGCTGGAGCGTCGCCGTTATGAAGGTTCGCGTTAGGCCAATCCGGGGTCGGTTTCAGCGCTTCCTGTGGGGCTTGTGGCTGACCTGGCTCGTCTCCGGCTTCGCCCTCGGCGAGGTCCAGCGCGAGGAAGCCGCCGGGCAGCCGTTTCCGGCCCGCGAGCTAGGCGTCAGCCGGAGCTTGCCCTCCGCGGCGAAATGGCCGGCGGATATCGTCGCGCCGAGCCAAGGCGACATAGCCCGAGAGTTCGGCGCGACGTGGGCGCATCGCGGTCAGCGCGAAGGCGTCGCTTTTTCGCTTTACCAGTGCCCAAGCGCGGGGCGCGCCGCCGGGCTTGCCAAGCTCATTGGCGGCGAGGCGCTGGGGGGGACGGTCATCGTCGTGCCAGCGCAGTCGCCGGAGGACAAGCGCTTGCCGGAGGACAAGCGCTTGGCGGTCCTGGCTTTTCTGCGCGAGAAGCTGGCGGCCTGGCAAGCGACGCTGCCGCCGACGGAAAGCGACGGGCCGGCGGTCGTCACGCGCAAGCTGCCCGCCCCGGGGCGACAGCCGGACACGGATCGCTATGCCGTCGGGCCGCTCGGCCTGGCGCGCGCGGATTGGCTTCGCCCCAACGCCTTGCCGACGCCGCCCGGCAGCGCCTTTGCCTGGGCCGCCTATGCTGACAAAGCGCCTTTCGAGCGATTTCTCATTGCCGAGTATCCCACTCCGCAGGACGCCGCGGCCGCGCTCGCCACGGCTCAGGAAGCCCTGGCGTCAGCGCAGTGTCTGGTTGCCCGCCGCGGCAATTTCGTCGTGGTCGCGGATGGGATCCGGGACGCCAGGCGAGCGCAGGCGGCGATAGCGCGCGTGGAATACGATTATGTCGTGCGCTGGCTAGGCGTCCCCCCGCCCCGCGTGGCCGCTCCCGCCCGCTCCGCTCAGCAGGATATCCGCGACATCGGGCAGCTTCTGGTGAGCATCGCCTCCTTGGTGGCGCTCGCCGGCGTTGGCATGACCTTGTTGGGCGCGGCGGCGGGCGGGGCGTTTTTTTACTGGCGGCGGCAGCGAGCCGGTGACGGCTTCATTGCCGCCGACGCCCTGCTTCGACTCAACCTTCATGACGACCGCCCCCTGGCTGACCCGCGCGGCGCGTCCGTCAAGCGCTTGACCGAGTGACCCCTCCGCAAAGCCGCGCCGCGCCAGCCACCGAGAAATTTCGCCGCCATCTGGCCGACCTCGCCGCGCGCGAGCGGCGCGAGACTGCGCCGCCGCAGCCGGAAGTCCTCGCCGTCATGCGGGCGTTGGCGGCGCGCGCCAGGTTTGTGCCGTTACCGGGCGCGCTGCATCACGTTTACGAGTACGGCCCGGCCGACGGCCCGGCGGTCATCCTGCTGCACGGATGGGATTGCTCCTCGTACTGGTTCTACCGCCTTGCCCCGGCGCTTGGCGACCAGGGGCTGCGCGTCATCGCGCTCGACTTTCGCGGCCATGGGTTTTCCGACCCGGCGGCGGACGAGCGCTACGACCTGCCGACGCTGGCGCGGGACACGCTGGCCCTGGCCGACGCGCTCGGCGTCCAGGAGTTTGATCTGGCGTCATTTTCGCTTGGCTCGGCGGTGGCGCTGCTCGTCGGGGCGCAGGCTCCGACGCGCGTCCGGCGGCACATTGTGATGAACTTCGGCTTGTTCGACTATGGGGCGCTGCAGGCGCGGCTGCTGCCGTCGCTGCTGACGGGGCTGTTCGATACGCTGCGGCGCATCCCGTCGAAGTCGCTCGTCTATCGCTATGTCTCCGCGACGCTGTGCCAACGGGAGGTGACGTGGGCTGATGTCGAGCTGTCTTTCACCAGCTTGACCTACTGCGACTCGCGCGCCGCTTTTCTCGCCGTCGCGGACTTGGTGCGCCCGGAGCGCATGGCGCAGATTCGACAGGCGGCGGCGGCGGCGCCGCCGACGCTGGTGATCGCCGGGGAATTCGACGCGGTTGTGCCGTTTGCCGACAGCGAGCGCCTCGCGCAAGCGCTTCCGACCGCGCATCTGCACATCCTCTTGCGGACAGGACACTTGGTGCTCTTTGAGCGCCCGGACGAAATCGAGCGCCTTGCGCAGGCGTGGCTGACGGCCGGGACGGCATCTCCAAAGCGTCGGGAAAAAACGCCATGAAAGACGACCTGCGGGCCGTGGCGGCGCTCGCCATCCTGACCTTTCACGAGGCTCGCAGGCGCAAGGTCCTCTGGCTGGCGTTTGTCCTGGGCCTTTTGTTTCTGGCGCTCTTCGCCTGGGGCTTTCGCTCCGCGGTCGTCAAGTCGGGCGACGCGCCGCCGGTTATCCAGCGCGCGCAACTGAACTTGCTGACGCTGGCCGGCTTGTATGTCGTCAACTTTCTCGTCGCGGTCACGACCGTGGCGCTGCCCGCGGATACGCTGGCGGGCGACATCGCTTCGGGCGCTATTCACACGCTGTTGACCAAGCCAGCGCGGCGGGCGGCGATTGTGATCGGCAAGTGGCTTGGCTTTTTGGCGCTCCTGACGCTTTACCTGGGCTTTATGGCGGGCGGCGTCCTGCTGACGACCTGGCTGGCGGGCGGTTACGCGCCGCCCAATGCGCCGGCGGCCCTGGCGGCGATGTGGCTTGGGGGCGCGGTGATCCTGACCATGACGATTGCCGGCGGCGCGCGGCTTTCAGCGCTCGCCAATGGCGTCGCTGTCTTTGGGCTGTATGGGATCGCCTTCATTGGCGGTTGGATGGAGCGGATCGGCGCGGCGCTTGACAACGCGACGGCCCGGAACTTGGGCGTCGCGTCAAGCCTGCTGATGCCGACCGAGGCGCTGTGGCAGTATGCGGCGGCGCTGCTTCAGCCGCCTCTGCTGCGGCAAGTCGGCTTTGGGCCGTTTTCCTCGGCCTCGACGCCGTCGCCGCTGATGATCGGCTGGGCCATCGGGTGCGTCGCGGTCAATCTGGCGCTGGCCATATGGTGGCTCGAGCGCCGCGATTTGTAACCGCGACTGGCAACGGATTTGCCGCGACCAGCCGTTGGGACGTATGGTGGAAGAAATTGCATCTTCCGCCCTCTGGAGCCTTCCCCATGCTGGTCATCGCTGAACGACCGCGACGCAACCGTCGCACTGAATCCATTCGCCGGATGGTGCGGGAAACCGCGCTGACCCCGGCGCGCCTGGTCGCCCCGCTTTTCGTCATAGACGGCTACGGCGAGCGGCAGCCGATTGCCGCGATGCCGGGCTGCGAGCGGCTCTCGATTGACTTGCTCGTGGAGGAATGCCGCCAGTTGGCGGCGCTGGGCATCGGCGGCGTGGCGCTCTTCCCGGCGCTGCCGGAGTACAAAAAGGACAAAACCGCCTCCGAGGCCGTCAATCCCGACGGTCTCTTTCCGCGCGCCGTCAGCGCCGTCAAGGAGCGCGTTCCAGAGCTGACGCTTTTCACGGATGTCGCGCTCGATCCCTATTCGTGCGACGGTCACGATGGTCTAGTGTCGGAGGGCGGCGAAATTCTCAATGATGAAACCGTCGAGATACTGGCGCGCATGTCCGTTCTCCACGCGCGCGTCGGCGCCGACTACGTCGCGCCGTCGGATATGATGGACGGGCGCGTGGGCGCGATCCGAGAAGCCCTCGATGTCGAAGGCTTCCCCAACGTGGGGATCATGGCCTACTCGGCTAAATACGCCTCGGCTTTTTACGGCCCCTTCCGCGACGCGCTCGACTCCGCCCCGAAGTTTGGCGACAAGCAAACCTACCAGATGGACCCAGCCAATGTGCGGGAGGCCCTGCGCGAAGCGCGACTCGACCTTGCGGAAGGCGCGGACATGGTGATGGTCAAGCCCGCGCTGGCTTATCTGGATGTCATTCGGGCGATTTGGGAGTTTTCCGATACGCCGATTGCGGCCTACCAAGTCAGCGGCGAATACGCCATGGTCAAGGCCGCCGCCGAGCGCGGCTGGATTGACGGCGACCGGGCGATGCTTGAAATCCTCACGGCGATTCGGCGCGCCGGCGCGGATGTGATTTTCACCTACTTCGCCAAAGAGGCCGCGCAGCGCTTGGCATGACCCGCGACGAGCTGAAGCGTCTCTTGTCGGATGTGCGCCGGGGCGACTGCTCGCCGGATGAGGCCCTGACGCGCCTGGCCGGCTTTCCGGCGGAAACGCTGACCGATGCCGAGGGGGCGCCCTTCGCTACGCTCGACCACGGACGGACGCTCCGGCAAGGCTTTCCGGAGGTCGTCTATGGCGCGTCGAAAACGCCGGAGCACCTGGCGGCCATCGTGGCGCGCTTGAGCGCCCAGCACCCCAACATTCTGGCGACGCGCGTCTCGGAAGCCGCTTACCAGGCCGTCAAGGCGGTCGCGCCGGAGGCGAAATGGGACGCCTTGTCGCGCGCGCTCGTCATTCAGCGCGACGCGACGCGCTACGGCGCAGGCTTGATCGCCGTGGTGTGCGCCGGGACGACCGACTTGCCGGCGGCGCGCGAGGCCGTCGCCACTTGCGAAGTCATGGGCAATGAAACCGCGCTCATCGCGGATGTGGGCATCGCCGGTCTGCACCGCTTGCTTGGGCATCTCGGGACGCTGCGGCAAGCGCGCGTCATCATCTGCGTCGCCGGCCTGGAAGCCGCTCTGGCGTCGGTCGTCGGGGGACTCGTCGCCGCCCCGGTGATTGCCGTGCCAACCAGCGTTGGTTATGGCGCGGCGCTTGGCGGGCTGACCGCCCTGCTTGGCATGCTCAATAGCTGCGCGCCGAACGTGACCGTCGTCAACATTGACAACGGGTTTGGCGCCGGGTATGTCGCGGCGCTCATCAATCGGCAAGCGGGCGCCTGAGCCGAGCGGGCGCTGGCGCCTCGCCATTGGTCGCAAATTCACGCCAAATGGCTGTTGCGCGCGGCGCGGCTGTGGCCGTACCGTGCGGGTTCGCAGCGCGCCCCCAGCGCCTGCGGGAGGCAGCGATTGCCTCGCCAGAGAAGCGATTTGCAGCGTTTTCGGAGGAAGCTCCCTTGATGGATGACACCCAGCGACAGATGCGACTCAAAACCGGACTCGCCGAAATGCTCAAGGGCGGCGTCATCATGGATGTCGTCAATGTTGAGCAGGCCCGTATCGCCGAGGAGGCCGGGGCGGTGGCCGTGATGGCCCTGGAGCGCGTCCCGGCCGATATTCGGCGCGACGGCGGCGTCGCCCGGATGTCGAGCCCGCGCATGATTCGGCAGATTATGGAGGCCGTCTCCATTCCAGTGATGGCCAAAGTGCGCATTGGCCACACGGCCGAGGCCCAGGCGCTTGAAGCCCTCGGCGTTGATTTCATTGACGAGTCGGAAGTGCTGACCCCGGCCGATCCGCATTGCCATGTGGACAAGTTCGCCTTCCGCGTGCCGTTCGTCTGCGGCGCGACGAGCCTGGGCGAGGCGCTGCGTCGCATTGGCGAGGGCGCGGCGCTGATTCGGAGCAAGGGCGAAGCTGGAACCGGCAACATCATCGAGGCGGTGCGTCATTTGCGCGAAATCCGGCGCGACCTGCGGTTGCTGTCGACGCTCGCCGAAGATGAGTTGATGGCGGAAGCCAAGCGCCTGCAAGCGCCCTACGAGCTGACGCGCTACGTGGCGCGAAACGGCAAGCTGCCCGTCCCGCTCTTCGCGGCGGGCGGCGTGGCGACGCCGGCGGACGCCGCGCTCTGCATGCAGCTTGGCGCGGAAACCGTCTTCGTCGGCTCTGGCATCTTCAAATCCAATGATCCGGCGCGCTTTGCCCGCGCCATCGTCAAGGCGGTGACATTCTATCAAGACCCGGCCAAGGTGCTGGAAGCCTGCGAGGAAATCGAGGACGGCCAGCCCATGCGCGGGCTGGCCATTGAAACCCTGCCGGCGGAACAGGTGTTGGCGGCGCGCGGCTGGTGAGCGCCGGCCGGAACCAGGCTTCGCCCGGCGATGGACTTTCAGCCCGGACGTTGCTTATGCTCTGAAACGGCATAGGCAACGTCCTTTCTCGCTTTCGCCCCTACGATGTCGCTGCGTGAAATCAAGATCGCCCGCGTGACGCCGGTCGGCTCAGCGCCGACCTACAACTTGACGATGCGCGGGCCGCGCCACAACTACTTTGTCAACGGCATTCTGACAGCCAACAGTCACTCGGTCTGCTACGGCGTGCTGGCTTACCGAACCGCGTACCTCAAGGCGCATTACCCGGCGCACTTCTGGTCCGCCGTCCTGACCAGCGAGCTTGGCGACAGCGACAAAGTGGCGCGCTACATTGAGGGCGCGCGGGCGCAAGGGGTCGAAATTCTGCCCCCTGATGTCAACCTCAGTCGGCATGGCTTCACGGCGACGGGTGGAAAGGTTCGTTTCGGGCTGATGGCCATCAAGGGCATTGGCGAAACGTCGGTGGATGCCATTTTGGCCGCCCGCGAAAAAGGCGGGCCGTTCAAGTCGCTGTTTGACTTTGCCGAGCGGGTTGACGCCAAAGCCCTCAATCGGCGCGTTTTGGAAAGCCTGATCAAGTCGGGAGCGCTTGACCGCCTCCCTGGCGGGCGCGCTCAAAAGTTCGCCGCGATTGACGCCGCGCTGGAGCAGGGCGCGCGCGCGCACCGGGACGCGGCGGCGGGTCAAGCCTCGCTGTTTGGCGGCTTTGCCGATGACAGCGCGAAAGCCCCGGAGGCGGCTCTGCCAAGCGTTCCCGATTGGACTGCCAAGGACAGCCTCGCCGGCGAGAAAGCGACGCTCGGCTTTTATCTCACCGGGCATCCGCTGGCCGCTTTTCGGGAAACGCTGGAGCGTCTCAAGAGTCTGTCCTGCGCCAAGCTCGCCGCCCAGTCCGCGGGAGACGCCGTGAGCGTGGGGGGCGTCGTGAGCGGCTTCACGGTGAAAAACACGAAGAAAGGCGACCGGTTCGCCGTTTTCACCCTTGAGGACGAGACCGGCAGCGTTGAAGTCATCGCCTGGCCAGAGACCTTCAAGCGACTTGGCGACAAGGTGCAGGATGGCGCGGCCGCGCTTGTCACTGGCCGACTCGAGCTTGAGGACGGCGCGCCGACGAGGATCATCGCCGAGGCGGCCGAGCCGCTCGACGGCCTGCGAGAGCGCCATGCGCGAAGCGTCACGCTGCGCCTCCCGGCGGCGGCGCTCGATGCGGCGCAGATCGAAAAGCTCTGCGTCGCGCTCGAGCGCTACCGCGGGGATCGGCCGCTCATCTTCGCGCTGCGCCTGCCTTCGGGCATTGAAGCCAGGCTCCGCGCCCATCATGCGTTTGACGTTCAGCCGTCGCCCAAGCTGCTCGAAGCCTTGCAAGCCGCCTTCCCGGACTGCGCCATCGAGCTGCAGTGAGCGCCGCGGGCCGGCCTGCTCCCCGCGTCAGCGTCTCAAGACGCAGGCGGCTCGGCTTATGCGGCGAGCCGCGACAAGCGAGCGCCGCCGCGCCCGCGGGGGGCGGCGACCGGCCTTTGGCTACGTCGCGATGTCGTCGCCAGTCGCTTCGACGAGCGAGGCATCCACGACCTTGTCATCCTCAGACAGGTTGATGACTTTGACGCCCTGCGCGGCGCGCCCGGTTTGTCGGATCGGCTTGACATCCACCCGAACCAACTGCCCCTTCTCCGTGATGATGACGGCCTGGTCGTTATCCTGAACCGGCAGCGTTTTGATGACGCCGCCGGTGCGCTCGGTAACGCGCATCGTGATCACGCCCTGCCCGCCGCGATGATGAACCGGGTATTCCGACATTGGCGTGCGCTTCCCAAGCCCAAGCTCCGAGATGGCCAGAATGTCCTCGGCGCCGGAGACAACCGACATGCCGGTGACGTAATCATCGTCGCGTAGCCGGATGCCAATGACGCCGTGGGCGGGGCGCCCCATGGGGCGGGCGTCGCTCTCATCAAAGCAAATCGCCTGCCCATTGAAGGTTGAAATGAGGATGCGCTTCGCGCCGTCGCTCATCTGCACCGCCATCAGCTCATCCTTGTCCTCAATGCCCATGGCGATGATGCCGTTCGAGCGAATGTTGGCGTATTCCACAAGCTCCGTTTTCTTGATCATGCCCCGGCGCGTGACCAGCACCACGAACTGACCGGCCGCAAACTCGCGAACCGGGATCGTGCCGGCCACCTTTTCGCCGTCGGGCAAGTTGATAAGGTTGACAATCGCCTTGCCTCTGCCGGATGTCGCCGCGTCTGGAATCTCGTGAACCTTGATTTTGTAAACCTGACCCTTGGCGGTGAAGACCATCAGGAAGCTGTGCGTCGAGGCAATGTAAAGCGACTCCACCACGTCTTCGGCCTTGGTCGCCATGCCGCGCCGGCCGCTGCCGCCGCGCTTCTGCGTGCGGTACGCCGAAAGCGGCGTGCGCTTGATATACCCGCCGCGCGTAATCGTAATGACGACCTCCTCGTTGGGGATGAGGTCCTCAATGGTCAGTTCGGTATCCTCGTCCACTATTTGCGTCCGGCGCGGCTCGTGGTACTCCTTCCGGATTTCCTGCAACTCGCTCGCGATGACCGCGCGCAAGACCGCTTCCTTTTCGAGGATTTCACGCAGCTCGGCGATGCGCTTGATGATCGCCTCGTATTCATCCGCGATTTTTTGGCGCTCCAGCCCGGTCAGCTTTTGTAGCTGCATTTCCAGAATGGCTTGCGCCTGAAGCTGGCTGAACGCGAAGCGCGCCATGAGGCCTTCGCGCGCTTCGGCGCTCGACTTTGCCCCCCGAATGAGCGCGATCACGGCGTCGAGGGCATCCAGCGCCTTTTTGAGCCCTTCGAGGATGTGGGCGCGCGCCTCCGCCTTGGCCAGGTCAAAGGCCGTCCGGCGGCGCACCACCTCGCGGCGGTGCTCGATGAAGTGCCGCAGGGTTTCAGCCAAATCCAGAATCTGAGGCTGCCCGTTGACAATGGCGAGATTGATGATGCCGAAGTTGCTCTGCATCGGGGTCAGCTTGAACAGGTTGTTCAGGACGACTTTCGCCACGGCCCCGCGCTTGAGTTCAATGACGACCCGCATGCCTTCGCGGTCGCTCTCATCGCGCAGGTCGGCGATGTCCTCGATGCGCTTCTCGTTGACCAGCTCGGCGATCTTCTCGAGCAGCTTCGCCTTGTTGACTTGATAAGGCAGCTCCGTCACGACAATCGCCTGTCGCTCGCGCTCGCCCTTGCCGCCGACATAGTCGATTGCCGCCCGCGCGCGCATCGTGATGGAGCCGCGCCCGGTCAGGTAGGCGTCGCGGATGCCCTTGCGCCCGCAGATGAAGCCGGCTGTCGGAAAGTCCGGCCCCTGGATGAACTTCATCAAGTCCTCAACCGTCGCCGTCGGGTTGTTGACCAAATGGATCGCGGCGTCGAGCGTCTCGGTCAGGTTGTGCGGCGGAATGTTGGTTGACATCCCGACGGCGATGCCCGACGAGCCATTCACCAGCAGATTGGGAAAGCGCGTCGGCAGCACCACCGGCTCGCTCAGCGAGCCGTCGTAATTCTCCTGGAAATCAACGGTTTCTTTCTCTATGTCGGCCAGCATGGCCTCGGCGATGCGGGTGAGGCGCACTTCGGTATAGCGCATCGCCGCCGGCGCGTCGCCGTCCACGCTGCCGAAGTTGCCCTGTCCGTCAATGAGCGGGACGCGCATGGAAAAGTCCTGGGCCAAGCGTACAATCGTGTCATAAACCGCTTGGTCGCCATGCGGGTGATACTTGCCAATCGTGTCGCCGACGATGCGGGCGCTCTTCTTGTAGGGCTTGTTGTAGGTATTGCCCAGCTCATGCATCGTCCAGAGCACGCGCCGGTGCACCGGCTTGAAGCCGTCGCGGACATCCGGCAGCGCCCGGCCGATGATGACCGACATGGCATAGTCAAGGTAGCTCCGGCGCATTTCATCTTCGATGTTCGCCGGTATGAGCTTTTGTTCATCCATAGTGTTGTTGAAAACG
>CALCKX010000102.1 GCA_937966115.1 uncultured Chloracidobacterium sp.
GCTGAAGGAAGTCAAGGGCGCGCCCGAGGCTTTCGTCAAGCAATACCAGCCCGTCGCGCAGCTGAGCGGCTATCTCGTCCTGTATCGCCCGGCTTCGGCAAAAGCTGATTCCACTTCGGGCCAGTAACCCGTTATGCTAGCGACCCGTTCAGCTTGCGAGTCGAGCTGAAGCTTCGTTGAAGGAGTGACCTATGAAACTACCCGGCTTGGATCGCCTGCCCGGCTTTGAGCGGGCGATGGAGCAAATGCAGCAGAAGCAAGAGGAAATGAAACGGGCGCTGGAGAGCGCCCGTTGCGAAGGCGCTTCGGGCGGCGGGATGGTGCGCGTCACGGTCAATGGCCTCAAGCAAGTTTTGTCGGTCAAGCTGGAAGCCGAGGCGCTGGCCGACAAGGAAATGCTCGAGGCCCTGATTGTCGCCGCTGTCAACGAGGCTGGTCGCCGGGCAGACGAAGTGACTCAACAGCAGATGCAACAACAGATGTCCGGCCTGCTGGGCAACTTGAAGATTCCTGGCATGGCATAAGCCTGAAAATTGGTCGCGTGGCGCCCTATGGCGGAATTTGCCGAACCCATCGCCCGGCTGATAGACGAGCTGAGGCGACTGCCAGGCGTCGGTCACAAGTCGGCCCAGCGGTTGGCCTTTCACATCCTGCGGAGCGCCCCGGAAGACGCTGCGCGTCTTGCCTCAGCCATTGCCGAGGTCAAGGCGCGCATTACATTCTGCTCGGTGTGCCATAACCTGACCGACATCGAGCGCGATCCTTGCGCCTACTGCGTCAACCCGGCCCGCGACCAGCGCCTGCTGTGCGTCGTCGAGGAGCCGCACAACGTCATCGCCATCGAGCGCACCGGCGAGTTTCACGGGCTGTATCACGTCCTGCACGGGGCGCTGTCGCCGCTGCGCGGCATTGGCCCGAACGAGTTACGCATCCGCTCGCTGCTGGAGCGCCTGCGCTCGCTCGACATCGCGGAGGTCATTCTGGCGATGAACCCGACAACGGAGGGCGAGGCGACAGCCAACTACATCGGGCGCTTGCTTAAGCCCATCGGGCTGCGCGTCACGCGCCTGGCGATGGGGCTGCCGGTTGGCGGCGATTTGGAATACGCCGACGAAGTGACGCTGCACAAGGCATTGGCCTACCGGCGCGAGCTGTAGCCAGCGTTCCGAGGGACGCTCCAGCCTCCTGAGCGGCTTGTCTTCAGTGGTTTCTGTCTCAAGCGGCTTGGCGCGGAACGGGTAGCGCTCGCCCGCGCCGTCGCGCCCGCGCTTCGCCGCGCTTGCGCTCCTTTCTGAGGTCGGCCAGGTAATCGTCAAAGTCCACCTGCATCGTGTGGCGCTTGGATTTCACGTAGCGGGCGAACATCCTCGCCCGCTCGCGCGCCATGTCCGCCTCCATCTCTTCGCGCGATGGCAGCGCGTATTCCCCTTTCAAGTAGCTCGCGACCCACTGCCCCTGCGCTTCCGCGAGCGGCATAATCGCGCCTAGCGGTTGCAGCAGGCCAATGAAAAACACATTCGGAATATCCGGCTTGAACACTCGCCGAAACAACGGCAAGTCATTGTCCGGGGCAGAGATGAAACTTTCATCGAAAAAGGGGAACGTCACTTTGTAACCGGTGCAGTACACGATGACATCCGCATCTTCCACGCTGCCATCGGTGAAACGAACCTGATTCCCCAACAGCTCGGCGATATTGGGCTTGGGCGTGATGACGCCGTGCGTGATCCGGTCGAGAATCCGCCCGGAAATGGTCGGATGCGCTTCGCCAAAGCGGTGATCCGGCTTGGGCAGCCCATAGTCTTCCATGCGCCCGACGGTCAGCCGCAAGGTCCATTCAAACATCCGCTGCCGCGCCGCCCACGGAATTTTGGCGGTCGTCACGATTTGGTCGAGCGGTCGGCCGAAAATGTACTTCGGAATGATGTACGCGCCGCGCCGCGCCGCGAGAAAGGTCTTGTTGGCGACTTCGCTCGCTTCGCAGGCGATGTCCATGGCGCTGTTGCCCATGCCCAAGACCACGACGTTCTTGTCGCGGAAGATGTCATTGTCCACGTAGTAATGCGAGTGGATCGCCAGGCCGTGAAATTCGCCCGGAAACGGCGGCTCCGGGTAGCGCGGGTTCCAGTGGTGCCCGTTGGCGACGATGAGCGCGTCGTAGCGTTCTATCCGGCCATCATCGAGCGTGACGGCCCACGTCCCGTCGCCAAGTCGCTCGGCCTGCTTGACGCCGGTTTCAAACTGAATGCGCGACCGAAAGCCAAAGCGGTCAACATAGGCGTCAAAGTATTCCGCCACCTGCGAGTGATGCGGGAAGGGCGGATAATGCTTCGGCATCGGAAAATCGGAATACCGCATGCGCTCGCGGGACGTGTTGATGAAGAGCCGCCGATACGCGGACGACATGCCGTTTTTGTTGCCGAAGACCCAGTTGCCGCCAACCCGGTCGCTTTTTTCGTAGCAATCGAAATCGAAGCCGTGTTCGTGCAGCGCCTTCGCCGCCGTAATGCCGGAACAGCCGGCGCCAATGACGCACGCCTTGGGAAGTTCAGAAGCCGTATGTGCCATGGTCTGTGATCTGGAGAGCGATAGGAGTGTCGGTCGGGTTGCAATGGGAGAGCATCGTCGCTTCAGTAAGCGGAAGGGGTGACAGCGAGTGTAAAGCATCTTCGGCGCTGGGAACATGCCTAACGGCAGGCGCTTGCTGGGCGGAGGCGTCCAGCCGCTTTCGCGTTGCGCTCGGACATTGGCTATGTCATCCATGCGCCCATGACTGACCGCCGATTTTATGTCACGACGCCGATTTACTACGTCAACGCGCGTCCGCATCTGGGCCATCTCTACACGACGCTGTTGGCCGACGCCCTGGCGCGTCACTATCGCCAGCGCGGCTTTGACACTTTTTTCCTCACCGGCACGGATGAGCACGGCCTCAACATCGAGCGGGCCGCCGCCGCTGCCGGGCGGCCGGTCAAGGAACATGTGGACGCTATCGTGGCGGAGTTCAAGGCGACCTTCGCCGCCTTCGGGTTGGAGCCGGACGACTGGATTCGCACGACGGATGCCGCGCACATCCAGGGCGCGCAGGCGCTCTGGCGGCGCGTGCGCGACCGGGGCTACATCTACAAGGGGCATTACGCGGGCTGGTATTGCTCAAGCTGTAATGAGTTCAAGGATGAAGTCATTCCGGGGGAAGCCCCGGTGTGCGAGATTCACCTGCGCCCAACCGAGCGCGTGGCGGAGGAAAGCTACTTCTTCAAGCTGTCAGCCTTTCGCGACCGCCTGCTCGACTTTTACGAGGCGCAGCCGGAGGCGATCCAGCCCGACGCCCGCCGCAATGAAGCGGTCAGCTTTGTCTCGGCCAGCCTGCGCGATCTCTCGATCAGTCGCATTTCGGTCAAGTGGGGCATTCCTGTGCCGGACGATCCGGCGCACACGATGTACGTCTGGTTTGACGCCCTATCGAACTACATTACGGCGCTTGGCTTCGGCAATGATGCGCGGACGGGTTTCGACAGGTTCTGGCCGCATGTCTTGCACCTGGTCGGGAAAGACATCCTGCGCTTCCACGCCGTGTATTGGCCGGCGTTTTTAATGGCGGCTGACCTGCCGCCGCCGCGCCGCGTGTTCTCGCACGGGATGTGGCTGTCGGGCGGGCGCAAGATGTCAAAGACGCCGGACGCCAGCGGGCGCTCAAACGCCATTGATCTCGGCGTGTTGCGCCGCCATTTCTCAAACGATGTCGCGCGTTACTTCTGCCTGCGCGAAATGGCCTACGGTCAGGATGGCGACTTTACCTACGAGGCGCTCATTGATCGCGCGAACGGCGACCTCGCTTCCGGCTTCGGCAATTTGGCAAGCCGAACGCTGACGCTGATTCGCAAAGCTTTTGATGGCGTCGTTCCAAATGTTCCGCCCGACGCGCCGCCGGACGCCCGCGAGGCAGCGGCGGCGATCGCCGAACGATTTACCGTGCAACGGGCGGTATTTCTAGCGCACATCGAGCGCTTGGCGCTGAGTCGCGCGCTGGAGGCGGCCTGGGAACTCATCGCCTTGCTTGACAAGCACCTCAGCGACACCGCGCCCTGGAAGCTGACCGGCAGCCCTGAAGCCCGGCCTCGCCTCGCGACCATTCTCCACACGGCGGCGGAAGGGCTGCGGCACTTGACGGTTTGGCTTTACCCCTTTTTGCCGGAGGCGACGACCGCGCTTTGGTCGCGGCTGGGCCTGCCCGGACAACCGGCGCGGGTTGCCCCGGAAAGCCTGTCATGGCAGCGTTTTAAAAGCGCCGTTGTCAGCGATGGCCCGGCGCTTTTTCCAAGACTGGATAAGACGACGATTATGAATGACATCGAAGCGACGACTCAGCCGGTCGCCGCGCCGCCCGCCAGCCCAGCCCCTGCCGCCGCGCCGGAAACCGGCTACATCACGATTGACGACTTCGCCAAAGTCGAGCTGCGGGTGGGGCAAGTGCTGGAAGCCGAGCGCGTGCCGAAAGCGGACAAGCTTCTGCGCTTACAAGTCGATGTCGGGGAGGCGACGCCGCGCCAGATTCTCGCCGGGATTGCCCAATACTACGCCCCGGAAACGCTCATCGGACGAAAAATCGTCGTGGCGACGAATCTCGCGCCGCGCAAGCTGCGCGGTCTGGAGTCGAACGGGATGCTGCTGGCGGCATCGGTCGGCGAACAGGGGCGTCCCGTCATTGCCACCTTTACCGAGGATGCGCCCAACGGCGCGCGACTCAAATGAGCGCGCCGCCTAAAGCGAGCGGCGCCGAAAGACGGCGACCGGGCTTGTGGCGCCGGAATTCCCGCGCAAGCGGATAGGGCCGACTGACGAGCGCCCCCAAGCGAGGACAGCGGCAAAACCGAAGTTGACGAGGCACAGCCCCAATGCAGACGAAACTCCTAACCAAGCGCTTTGACACACCAGACGCGCAGAGCATCCGCTCTTATTTGGCCGACGGTGGCTACGCCGGATTGAAAAAAGCCCTGACGACCATGCAACCGGCGGAAGTGATCGAGGAAGTGAAAAAGTCCGCCTTGCGCGGACGCGGCGGCGCAGGCTTCCCGACCGGCATGAAGTGGGGCTTTGTGCCGGTCAACTCGCCCAAGCCAAAATATGTGGTGTGCAATGCCGATGAAAGCGAGCCGGGGACGTGCAAGGACCGTGAGTTGATGCAAAAAGACCCCCACCAACTGATTGAGGGGCTTCTGATTGCCGCCTACGCGCTGCTATCCCGGCAGGCGTTTATCTACATTCGCGGCGAGTACTGGTACCTGATTGACATCCTCGA
>CALCKX010000103.1 GCA_937966115.1 uncultured Chloracidobacterium sp.
AGACTTCTTTGAGGTCGCGTCTGAGGTCGCGGGCGAAGACCTGACGTGGTTTTTCGACCAGTATTTTCGCGGAACGAAAATCCTCGATTACGCCGTGGCATCGCTCGATGAGCGCGAGGTCGTTCTGGCGCGCAAGGGCGAGGCGGTCATGCCGCAGGTCGTCGAGCTGCGCTTTGCCGACGGCACGACGCGGCGCGAGCGCTGGGACGGACAGGCGGCAGAATACCGCCTGACGACCGACCGCGAGCTGGTGTCCGCCGTTCTCGATCCGGATGATATGTTACTCCGGCTCGATCTGAACCCGGCCAACAACAGCCGTACTCGGCTATCGGACGGGCGCGCCACCGCCAGCCTGCTCGCCCGGGCGCTGGCGGCGATGCAGTGGCTGCTGCACAGCGCGGTCAGTCTGCTCTGAAGGTTGTCCTGAACCGTATGACACGTCGCGTCGCTTCGCTGACCCGTCGCACCAACGAAACCAACGTTGCCGTCACGCTCGACCTGGATGGCACCGGCCTGGCCCGCGTCACCACCGGCATCGGCTTCTTCGACCACATGCTGGCGCAACTGGCCCGGCACGGCGACTTTGACCTGGACATCCACTGCGACGGCGACCTGGACGTAGACGACCACCACACGGTCGAGGATGTCGGCATCACGCTGGGGCAAGCCGTGGCGCAGGCGCTTGGCGACAAGGCCGGCATCGCCCGCTTTGGCTATGCTTACGCGCCGCTGGACGAAACCTTGGCGCGGGCCGTTGTGGACATTTCCGGCCGGCCCTACCTTGTCTATGAGGTCGCCAATCCGCGCGAGCGAATCGGGAACTTCGCGGTTGAAATGGCCGAGCATTTCTGGCGCTCGTTGGCGTTCAACGCAGGTCTTACGCTCCACATCGCCGTTCTGTACGGGCGCAACCAGCACCACATTCTGGAAGCGGTCTTCAAAGCGACGGCGCGCGCGCTGGGCGCGGCAACCCGCCGCCGCGCCGGGCGCAGCGACATTCCTTCCACCAAAGGCACGCTGTAACGCCCGGCTGCGGAACGCGCGGTCCCGCCACATCGCGACCGACCGGCTTAGGCTTCCTCGGAAGCCGCCGACTTCGCCGGCGCGCCCAATTCGGCGGTGAAGCGGCAGGCTGCGTCGCCCCATCCTAGCGCGGCATGCAGGCGGCTGCGCGGCGTCAGCCACCGGGGCAGAACGGCGTCGAGCGTCGCCTGATCGAAGGCCGCGCACAGCGTACACAGGTGGCGGCCCAGCGCCGGCGACTTCCCTTCCGCCGCCAGCGCCGCCTGGGTCTGCTCCTGAAAGGAGCAGGTCCGAATGGCGGTCTCGATGACCAGCGGCGACCCGCCGAGCCACGACCCGACGACGGTCAGCAGGCCCGCCAGCGGCTGCACATGGGTTTTTGAAAGATCATGCTCGGCAAACACGCCGTTGCGGCCGAGACGCTCGCCGACGGCGCGCGGGGCGTCAGTCACGCCTCCCAGAATGTTGATCCTGAAGAAGTCATTGAGTTGCCGACCAAAATCTAAGCGAACTTGATCGATGACGGCAGGCAAGTCCGTCCGCGCATCCAGCTCGGCGAGCGTCAGCGCCGCCCGGATGGTTTCGGCGCTCTGCGCCGCGCGCGCCATCAGCGCCAATTCACACCACGCGGCCCAGGTTTCCTCCGCCGCCGGTTGCCGCCGCGCCAGGTCGGTCACCGCGTTGAACCGCGCCAACCAGTCGGCCGGCAGCTCCATCGCCTCGCCCAGCGCCGCCAGGTCCAGCGTCGGCGCGCCCGGCAACTCCAAGCGGATGTGATCCCACAATTGCCGGCAATCTTCCAGAAAGTCGGCTTGCCGCCGCGCCACGCCCGCCGGGACTGAAGGAAGATCACGCAGCGTCAGGCCAAGCGCCTCCAATGGGAGCGCGTAGGTCAGCCGTTCGCGCTCGGCAGTGGCGACCCAGTAGAGAACCGCCGGCTGAAAGCCTGGAAAGCGGTCGGCATCGAGCTGTTCGGAGGGGCCAAAATACACCTCCGCGAAGCGCCCCTGACGAAACAGCGCGGCCGCACGCTGCAAGGCGATGGCCCAGCGGTGGACGCGCCTGACATCAAGCCGCGTCGGGGGAAAGGTTTCCGGCATGACGCATTAGTGACTGCCAACCGGTTCCAGCGCGGGGGTGGCACCATAAAGCTCGGCACCGGCGCGGGCAACGGCGTCAAAGCTCAGCTTGCCCATTTCGGCCAACTTGTAGAGCGCCGCGTAAGCAATAGACGGCGCATCCACTTTAAAATGCCGGCGCAACTGCTCACGGGTGTCACTCATCCCGAAGCCGTCCGTGCCCAGCGCCAGAAACGGTTGCTTGACCCACCGGGCGATGCTGTCCGGCCACGCCTTCATAAAGTCGCTGACCGCGATCACCGGCCCCTCGACATTTGCCAAGACCTTCTGAATGTAGGGGATGCGCGGCGTCTCAAGCGGATGCGCCAGGTTCCAGGCTTCGACTTCAAGGGCGTCATCGCGCAGCGCCCGGTAGCTCGTCGCCGACCAGACATCGGCCGCCACGTCGTAGCGCTCGGCCAGAATGCGCTGCGCTTCCAGGGCCTGCATCAGGAGCGCGCCGCTGCCGAACAGTTGTACCGCCTGGCGCTTGGCTTCCAGGCACGGCTTGAACAGGTACAGCCCGCGCAAAATGCCCTCCTCGACGCCGCGCGGCATCGCCGGCATCGGGTAGTTTTCGTTATGCACCGTCACGTAATAGAAGATGTCCTCTTCGCGCTCATACATCCGCCGCAGCCCATCGCGAACGATGGCGGCGACTTCGAAGTGAAACGCCGGGTCATACTGGACGCAACACGGCACGGTCGAAGCGAGAAGGTGGCTGTGGCCATCCTGATGCTGAAGCCCTTCGCCGTTGAGCGTGGTGCGGCCGGCCGTGGCGCCGATGAGGAAGCCGCGGCCGCGGGCGTCGCCGACGGCCCAGATTTGATCGCCGGTGCGCTGGAAGCCAAACATCGAATAGAACATGTAAAACGGGATCATCGGCTCGCCATGCGTGGCATAGGCCGTGCTGGCGGCCGTAAACGACCCCATCGCCCCCGCTTCCGTAATGCCCTCCTCAAGGAGTTGGCCATCCTTGGCTTCGCGGTAGCTGAACAGCAAGTCGGAATCCACCGGATCGTAAAGCTGCCCGTTGGCGGCATAGATGCCGACTTTCTTGAACAGAAAGTCCATGCCGAAGGTGCGCGCCTCGTCGGGGATGATGGGGACGATGCGGGCGCCGATGCCTTTATCGTCGAGCAGCTTGCGCAGCAGGCGCACCATCGCCATGGTTGTTGAAACTGGCTGGGGATTGGCGACGGCGAACTCCGCGTAGAGGTCTTCCGGCGGCTGCGGCAACGGCTTTGACCGAACGACGCGCTTGGGCAGCTCCCCGCCGAGTCGCCGCCGCCGCTCGCGCAGGTATTCCGCTTCGGGCGACTTCTCGCCCGGATGGTAGTAGGGCGCATCGCCTACCTGCGCGTCGGGAATCGGCAGGTCCATCAGATCGCGGAATTTCTTGAGTTCCGCTTCAGACAGCTTCTTGAGCTGGTGCGTGGCGTTGCGGCCCGTCGCGCTTTCGCCGAGCATCCAGCCCTTGACGGTCTTGACCAAAATCACCGTCGGCTGTCCCCGGTGCTCGGTCGCCGCCTTATAGGCCGCGTAAATCTTCAGGTGGTCGTGGCCGCCGCGGCGCAAGCGCTCCAGATCGCGGTCGGATATATGCTCGACCAGGGCGAGCGCCCGCGGGTCTTTGCCAAAGAAGTGGCGGCGGATGTACGCGCCGGTTTCGACCGAGTACTTCTGAAACTCGCCGTCGAGCGTTGTGTTCATGATGTGCAGCAGCGCGCCCTCGGTGTCTTTTGCCAACAGCGGGTCCCAGCGCCGGCTCCAGATGACCTTGATCACGTTCCAGCCCGCACCCCGGAAGACGGCTTCGAGTTCCTGAATGATCTTGCCGTTGCCGCGCACCGGGCCGTCCAGCCGCTGCAGATTGCAGTTGACGACGAAAATAAGGTTGTCGAGACCTTCGCGCGACGCCAGATGCAGCGCGCCTAACGCCTCCGGCTCGTCGGTTTCGCCATCGCCCAGAAAAGCCCAAACCCGCGACCCGGTCGTGTCAACGATTCCGCGATTGTGCAGGTAACGGTTGAACCGCGCCTGGTAAATGGCGTTGATCGGGCCCAGCCCCATCGAGACCGTCGGAAACTCCCAGAAGTCGGGCATCAGGCGCGGGTGCGGATAGCTCGACAAGCCTTTCCCCAGCGCCTCCCTCCGAAAGTGGTCGAGCTGCCCCGTTGTCAGGCGCCCCTCCAGAAAAGCTCGCGCGTAAATGCCCGGCGCGGCGTGCCCCTGGTAGAAAACGTGATCGCCAGCGCCGCCGTCCTTGCCCCGAAAGAAATGGTTGAAGCCAACTTCATAGAGGCTGGCCGACGAGGCGTAGGTCGCCAAGTGGCCGCCGATGCCCGGAAAGTAGTGGTTAGCGCGGACAACCATCGCAACCGCATTCCACCGGATGATGCGCCGGATGCGCAGCTCCATCTCCTCGTCGCCCGGAAACGGCGGTTCCTGCTCCGGCGAAATGGTGTTGATGTAGGGCGTTTGAACCAGCTCCGGCAAGCCGACGCGCATCAGGCGCGATTTCTTGAGCAACTTGCGCAGCAAAAACTGCGCCCGCTCGGCCCCTTCCTGGGTCACGACCTGCTCCAGGGCATCCAGCCATTCAGCGGTTTCCTGCGGGTCGGCGTCCGGCAACTGCTGCTTGAACTCGTCGAGGTACATCGGCGGAGACCTCCTGTGCGCGGCAGGCATCAAGCTTGACGTTGGTTTTGCCCGGCGGACTCACAGGCGGGCATGCGCTTTGTATGTCAAGATACAATCGTTGAGCAAGCGCTTGGCGGTCAGGCTCATCGCCGCCGGCCGGCGCGGCGCGCCGGGCCGCTCCCCGCCGCCCTCTGCAATTGACGCCTTTCCGGACATGCTTTCAAATGCGGCGCATGAATGCCTACGCCAGCGATTGCCGCCGCCGGACCGCCCGGCGCGGCGCGCCAGCTCGACTGTGGCCGGCGCTGCTGGCGCTCTGGCTGGCGGCTTGCCAGCCAACGCCGCGCGCGCCGTTGTGCCAGCCGCCGGCTGCGCCACCCGGCATGACGCTCATTCCCGGCGGGACATTCGTCCGTCGGGATAACGAGGAAAACGTCTGCCTGACGACAATTGCGCCATTTTTTCTTGACCGGACGGAAGTGACCAACGCCGAGTTTCGGCGTTTCGCGCAGGCGACTGGTTACCAGAGCGAGGGGCGCTGGACGCTTTACGCCACGCCGGAGCGCGACCGGCATCCGGTTGTCGCCGTGACCTGGAACGACGCGCTGGCCTACGCCCGCTGGGCGGGCAAGCGCTTGCCAACGGAAGCTGAGTGGGAGTTCGCCGCGCGCGCCGGACGGCCCGCGGCGGCGTATGGCACCGCCGGCGCCGGCGAGACGGCGCGCGACCGCGCCGCCTTCGGGCGGACGGTCGTCAACCCGCGGCGGATGCCGTTGCGCGGCATCCAAACCTCGCCGGTGGCGAGCTTTCCGCCTAATCCCTTCGGGCTTTACGATATGGCCGGCAATGCGGCGGAGTGGTGCGCCGACTGGTTTGACGCCGGTTACTACGCCATCAGTCCGGCGCGGAATCCGCCCGGTCCCGACTTCGGGCGCGGACGCGTCGTGCGGGGCGGCTCCTGGAACGACCGCGCTGGGTATCTCATGGCAGAGCGCCGCTACGGCTTGCCGCCGGGCACCATCGCCTTCACGCTGGGCTTTCGCTGCGCGGCGGACGCGCCAGAGCGACGCTCGCGCCGGATCGGGCTTCCCTTAACGCGGCGGGCCATAATAATCTGGCAACATTGGTCCTCTATCTAAGATTCGAATACTCAGACTGCGCAATACGCGTATTGGGCAATTATTCAAGCCACTCAATGCTTTCCCCTGGTCACTATCTTTTCGATATCACCGGCGCGCTGCGGCATGCCGCAACGCTTTCTGACGCCAGCGGCGAAGGAACGCGAGAAGTCGTCTTCGACCTCTCCGCTTCGTTATCCGCCCCGACGCTCCCGCCAGACCTCGTCTCGCTTTTTCACGCGATTGGGCGGCAAGAGATAACGCTTCCGCACGTCGTCGCGCTCGAGAGCCAAAGCGTCGCGACAGTCTATCCCGTCGAGCTGGGCAATGAACGGCTCATCGCGCTGGTCGTCTCGCCCAGCGATCAAGCCCGCCAAACCATCCAACAAGCCACCGCTTTGCTGGCAATGAGCCGTGAAATTCATGCCGGGCGCACCATGGAGGAAATCTTCGAGACGCTCGCGCGCGAGTCCGCCCGACTGCTCCCGCTCGACCGAGCCAGCATCACGCTTTTCAGAAACGATACGCAGGAGGTCGAGATTTACGCCCTGCAGGACGATGGGTCGAGTTCCGTGAAAGTCGGCGCCATCGCGCCGGGCGAGAAAACCGCCACCGCCTGGGTCGTTCAGCATGGGCAGCCCATCATCACGCCGGACATTCGGCAAGAATCCCGCTTCGTCGTCTATGACGAATGGCTCCAGCGAGGCTACCGCTCGACGCTTTGTCACCCGCTGATCGTGGACGGCCGCGTGATTGGGACGCTCAACTTCACCAGCTGCGAGCCGAACGCCTACAACCAAGACACGGCGCGGATCGTGCAGCCGCTGGCCGAGCAGGCGGCCATCGCTATCCACAATGCGCAGTTGCGCCAGCGCTTGACGGATGAATCCCGCCGCCTCAGGCGCATTGTCAAGGTCGCCAATCAAGTCAAGCACCATTTGAGTCTCAACACAGGCTACTTGAGCATTTCCGAGGTTCTGCGCTGGATGTGCGAAGTCGCCTGCGACATGGGTTGGGAGCGAGCGCTGTTCTGCCTGCGCGACGCGGCCTCCGCATCAGCCAACGACTCGTTTATCGCCGCCTTCGCCGGCGACTTCACCGAGGCTCAGCGCGTCGAGCTGGACGTGCTCAAGTCTCAACGGACCAAAGTCGGCGGCTTTTCCGCCACGCCGGGCGGCAACATGGGTATCTTGTATACCTCGGCCCGGTCCTCCTCCCTCCGTTTGCGGGCTTGTTCCTCGGTCAATATGTCTATGTTCCAATGCGTCAGCTTGGCCGTCAGCCTTACGTTCTGGCCCTTCTTGCCTATGGCGAGCGACAACTGATCCTCCGGCACTATCACGCGCGCTCGCAACGCCTCGCGATCCAGCTCGACGGCAGTTATCTCCGCCGGCGAAAGCGCGTTCCTTATGAATATGTCCGGCGAATCGCTCCAACGGACTATTTCTATCTTCTCGCCGTTGAGCTCCTCGACTATGCTGCGGATCCTCGTGCCGCGCACTCCGACGCAGGCTCCTATCGGATCCACCTTCGGGTCGTTGCTGTACACGGCGATCTTGGTCCTGTGTCCCGGTTCGCGCGCCAGCCCCTTGATCTCCACCACCCGATCCGATATTTCGGGAACCTCCAGCGCGAACAGTTCGCGCACCAGGTTCGGATGCGTACGGCTCAGTTCTATCTCGACCTTCTGCCCCTTCTTCTGAACCCGCACGACGTAGGCCCGTATCCTGTCCCCGACCCTGTATTGCTCGCTGAACACCTGCTCCTTGCGGGGTATCCTGGCCTCGGTCCTCCCAAGATTCACCACTATGGAGCCCTTTTCGAATCTGTGGACGGTTCCGTTCACCAGCGTGTCCAGCTTCGCCTCGTAATCATTGTATATCACGTCCCGCTCGGCTTCGCGTATCTTCTGTATGATGATCTGTTTGGCGGTTTGAGCCGGGATGCGCCCGAAGGCATCTGGCGACACCCGGCGTCCGTCCTCGTAAGCCTCTATGTCGCCGGACTCGCGGTTTATGCGCACGGTTATTTCGCCGGACGTCCCGAAGCGTTTGCGCGAGGCGCTCATTAGGGCCTGCTCTATCGCCTCGAAAAGCAGATCTTTGCTTATTCCCTTGTCCCGGTGGATCGAATCCACCAGGCGGAGGAGTTCCTCGTTGGGCATATTCCCATCCTCTCCTTATTCTTTCCTTCCCTTCTCCGCCTCCGCGTCCCCGTCCTCTCCCGGCCTTGCCGCCGCCGGGACTTCCGTCGCCCGGCTGTCCGCTCCGCTAACCGTACCCGCAACAAGAAGCCCCGGCATCCTGCCCGGGGCTCCGTCCTCCAGACGAGAGCCTTCCGTCCCGCATCCCGTCGCCGCGGAGCGGGACGCCGCCTCGAATCAGAGGCCCGTAGCCATCCCCGACGCCTCCACTCCGCCCGTCTCCCGGACGTCGCGGAAAAGCCTTCCCCCGGCCCGCGCGCCGATGCGTCACACCGCCGCCGCTTGCCCGGTCCGAACCTTCGCCGTCAGGTTCCTGCCGGTGGCCGCCTCGAAAACGTGGATCTTGTTCAGGTCCAGCACTACCTCTATCTCGGTCCCGACTCCCACCTTCTGGTGAGCCTCCATCTTGCAGATGAAGCGGCACCTAGG
>CALCKX010000104.1 GCA_937966115.1 uncultured Chloracidobacterium sp.
GGAGGGGAGCGGGGAGGAGATGGAGACGCTGACGGCGGCAGGGTCGGTGGTGGGGACGCCGGCCTACATTGCGCCGGAGCGGGTCGTGGGCGGGGCGTATGACGGGCGGTCGGATGTGTACGCGGTGGGGGTGATGCTGTATGAGCTGGCGTGCGGGGTGGCGCCGTTTGGGGGGAGCGGGGAGAGCGGGATACGGGTGTTGCTGGCGCACGTTCACGAGATGCCGTTGTCGCCGAGGGCGCATGTGGCTGAGCTGGACGAGGAGGTGAGCGAGTATATGCTGCGCTTGCTGGCGAAGCGGGCGGCGGAGCGTCCGACGGCGGCGGAGGCGGCGGAGGCGCTGGAACGCCTTGCCGATAAGGTCGGCGCATGGTCAGCTTCCGCTTCGGCGCCGAGCGCGGCGCCTCCCCAAAAATTCGTATCCCCGGAGGAAATAACCCGTTCGGGGGAAGCGTGACGTGAACGAAGCGAGGGAAAATTGTGTCTGAACTGACGCCGGATGCCGTAACCTTGTCGCCCGCGCCGGAGGCGATGGCGGCTTCGCCCGCCGAGTCGGCGGCGAGCTTGGAAAAAGCGCCGGGCGCGGCGTCGGAAAGCTTTTGCGCCCTCGATCCCGACGCGATTGCCCTCTGGCGGCTCAACGGCGGCATCGAGTGGGCGATTTTGCTGGCGCTGACCTTTGTCAGCATCACCGTGGGGAGCATTGTTCTGGCGCTTGGCCCCTGGTTCTGGGCGCTGCTGGTCGCCTGGACGTTGGCGTTGGCGTTGGCGGTCGCGCAAACGATCTGGTACCCGCCGCTGGCGCATCGGCATTATGCCTACCGAGTGACCGACCGCGTCATCGAAGTGCGGCGCGGCGTATGGTTTCGGGAAAGCCGGCTCATCCCGCTGTCGCGCATTCAGCATGTGGATTTACGGCAGGGGCTTTTCGAGCGGTCGTATGGATTGGCGACGCTCGTGTTTCATACCGCCGGGATGCATGAGTCGAGCACCGCCTTGCCTGGGCTTTCCGCCGCGGCGGCCGCGGCCCTGCGCGATCGGCTCATCGCCCAGCTACACGACGCGCGCCGAACCGAGACGGGAACCGCGGAGCCAAGCGTATGAGCGCCGAGGCCGATGCCATCGCGCCGTCGCGCCTGTCCGGGCGGCTTCATCCCTGGACGCTCGCCTTTGGTCTGGTCGCCGTCGCGCGGCAAATACTGATCCCCTTGATCTACTGGGTATTTTCCGGCTTTGGGGCGTTTGGCGCGCTGCTCATGATCGTCTTTGGCGCGCCCAGCCTGCTGTTGGTCATCGCGCGGTACTGGAGTTTCCGCTACCGCGTCGAAGCCGATGAACTCGTTATCGAGCAGGGAATTTTGCGCCGCCAGGAACGGCACATTCCGCTGACCAACATTCAGGAAATTCGCCTTGAGCAAAACCTCGTTCAGCGTTGGCTGGGGGTGGCGCGGGCCGATATCGAGACTTCGACCGGCGGCGAGGTCGAGGCTTCGCTGGCCGTGCTAGCCGTGGACGACATCGCGCGGCTGCGGCAGGGCGTGTTTGGCGCGCGGACGGATGGCGCTGCGTCCGCCGAAAAGCTGGCTTCCGAGGAAACGCTCATCATCGCCCTGAGTCCCCGCGAGCTGCTCATCGCCGGGCTGACTTCCAATGGCATTTTCACGCTGTTTATCGCGCTGGGCGCGCTGCTTCGATTTGCCGAGGAATGGCTGCCGGAGCGGGGGCGGGAGGCAATCTGGCGCGCCCTCTCGGATTCGACGCGGGCGCTGGGGGGACAGAGCGCGCTGATGGCGGCCGCGACGCTGGCGCTCTGGGGCGGGCTGCTGCTGGCGCTGAGCGTGGCGCTCTCGGCCCTGCTCAGCCTGGCGCGGTTTTACGACTTTCGGCTCACGCAACAGGGGGCGGCGCTCCGGCGCGTTTATGGATTGTTCACGCGCCGCGCGAGCAACTTGTCGCCGGCGCGCATTCAGTTGGTCGCGATTGAGCAAACGCCGCTGCGCCGGCTGCTTGGCTGGGCGGCGCTGCGGGTGGATGTGGCCGGGGTCGCCTATGAGCGCGACGAGGAGCGACAGGGGCGTGGGCTGTTGGCGCCGCTGCTGCGCCGCAAGGCGGCCGAGCGCTTGTTATCGCGCCTGCTGGATGGCTGCGCGCTCGACCCGCGAGCTTGGCAGCCGGTGTCGCCGCTGGCTTTTCGGCGGGGCGTCATCCGGCGCTCAGTCTGGCTGATGCTCGCGACCGCCGCGGCGCTCTGGTGGTGGTCAGGGGCGTACGGCTGGCTGCCGCTGGCTTTCTTTCCGTGGGTTGCGCTCGCGAGTTGGCTGGACTATCGCGGGCGAGGATATATCGTGACGCCAGACTACTGGCTCGCGCGCCAGGGCTGGGCGAATCGCGTCATCTACGCCGTGCCGGCGCGGAATGTTCAGGCGGTGGTTGTGTCGCAGACGCCGTTTGACCGGCGGCTAGGGCTGGCGACGCTGACGCTCGACACGGCCGGTCCGACGCCCGTCATCATTCGCGACCTGCCGGTTGCTGAGGCGCAGGCGCTGGCCAGCCGCGTCGCGCGTCGGGCTGAGGTCCTCGCGCAGGGCTGCCAGCCGCGCCTGGCTTAGGCTATCCCGATTGACATTTCCCGGCCCGGCGCGCTTGGCCGCGCGCGCCTCTGCGATGGGGTTGAAAGCGGCGCGAAAAACGCGCGAAGCGCGCTAAGCCCGGCGCAGCTCCACGAGCGTCGTTTGGTAAAAGCTCGAATTGATGTGCGTTGTTCGCGCGAGGCGGAGCGGGGTTTCCTTCCGCAAGCGCTCGTAAAGGCGCGTGGCCTTGATTTGCGCGATAGCCGGCGAGGCGTTGCCTTTGGGAAACAGCTTGCCGACGGCGTGCATGACCTCGAAAAAGAGCGTGCTTGGCGTGAAGGTGAAATACAGCGCGATGCGGGCGCGCTGACCAAGGTGGCGCAAAAGCTCCAGCAAGTCGTCTTCCGCATAGTAAATCAAGCTGTCGAGGCACACGACGATATCGAAGGTCTCCGTAACGCCGTAGAAGTCAGCCTGCTGAAAGACGGCTTCCGGGACGCGCTCCCGCGCCGCCTCGATTTCGCGGGCGGAAATATCCACGCCGGTTACGCGCGCGCCGGCGTCCGCGAGGCGGCGCGCAAAGGCGCCCGTGCCGCAGCCGGCGTCAAGGACGCCGCGCCCGCGCCAGTCGCCGCCCCAGTCCAGAATGGCGGCCATGGTTCGCTCGCGTCCGGCGACGATGCTGGCCTGAATGCGATTGTGCGCTTCGCCGCGAGCGAAGCGCTGCCATTTTTCAAAGCCGACGGTATCGAAGTACTGCCGAATCCGGTCTTGCGCCGTTGCATAGGAAGGGGGCATGCCGCTTGCGCTCCCTGGCTGGAATCGGTTGAAATACGCCCATCCCTTCCAACGTCCAATCCCTATCGCGGAAAGTCAAGCCCTTGTCTGGCGGCCGGGGCGGGGGGCAAGCCATGGAAACCATATGGATTTTGGGCGACCAGTTGACGCGCCGCCATCCAGCCTTTGAACGCCTGACGCCCCGCGATGCGGTAGCGTTGATGATTGAGTCGGCGGCGCATGCCCGTCGGACGCGCTATCACAAGCAAAAGCTGGTTTTTTTGTTCTCCGCCATGCGGCACTTCGCGGAGGAGCTGCGGGCGCTGGGGTGGCAAGTGGATTACCGCCGCGCGCAACCCGACTTTGAAACTGGCCTGGAGGCGCACCTGCGGCAGCATCAGCCCGCGCGCATTTGGCTGATGGAGCCGACCGAGCGCGGCGTAGCGGAGCGGTTACAGCAAGCCGCCGCCGCCCGGCAGGTCGCGCTGCATATTTTGCCGACTACCCTGTTTATCAGCGACCGGCGCGAGTTCACCGGCTGGGCGAGCGAAAAAAAAACGCTCGTGATGGAGCCTTTTTACCGTCGGATGCGGCGGCAAACCGGCATCTTGATGGAACCGGACGGCGAGCCGACCGGCGGGACGTGGAATTATGACCAAGACAACCGCGCCGTCCCGCCGCGCGGACATCGCTTTCCGCCGCTGCCGCGCTACGCGCCGGACGCTATCACACGCGAGGTCATGGATTGGGTCAGGCGCGACTTTCCCGACGGCTACGGCGACCTCGAGCCGTTTCACTGGGCGGTGACGCGCGCCGACGCGGAAAGCTTCTACCGCGATTTTCTCGAGCATCGGCTGGATTTGTTCGGGCCGTACGAGGATGCGATGGTTGCCGGACAACCGGCACTCTACCACTCGCTGGCGTCGCCCTACGTCAACGTCGGCTTGCTCGATCCGCTGGAGGCGGCGCGCCAGGCCGAGCGGCGCTACCGGGAAGGCAAGGCGCGGCTCAACTCGGTCGAAGGCGTCGTCCGGCAGTTCATCGGCTGGCGCGAGTTCATTTATCAAATCTATTGGCTGAAGATGCCGGCGTTCGCCGAGGCGAACTTCTTTGGCCATGAGCGCCCGCTGCCGCATTACTACTGGGACGCCGAAACGCGCATGCGCTGTATGCGCGAAGCCGTGACGCAGCTCGTTCAAACCGGGCACACGCACCATATCCAGCGGCTCATGGTGCTGGGGAACTTCGCGCTCCTGGCGGGCGTCCGACCACAGGCGGTCAACGAGTGGTTTTGGCTGGCTTACGTGGACGCCTACGAATGGGTGACGCTGCCGAATGTGCTGGGAATGTCGCTTTACGCCGACGGCGGCTTTCTGGCGACCAAGCCGTATGCGGCCAGCGCCGCCTATATCAACCGGATGAGCGATTACTGCGCGGGTTGCGCCTATGACCCCAAGCGCCGGCATGGCGATGGCGCGTGCCCGTTCAACAGCCTCTACTGGGATTTTCTCGACCGCCAGCGGGAAAAGCTGTTTCCAAACCAGCGCATGCGCATGATCTACGCCGCTTGGGACAAAATGAGCGCCGCTGAGCGCGCCGCGACGCTTGACTGGGCGGGGCAAACCCTGGCGCGGCTGGAAGCGTTGTAAGGCGCTTTAGCCCGCTTCGGCAACCAGCGCCCATTCGGCATAGAGGGCTTCGAGCTGCCGCGCTAGGCGCTCATACTGTTGGTGACGCTCCCCATAGCGCGCCAGGTCGACGGCGACTTCCGGCGTCGCCAGGGCCGCCGAGACGGCGGCCAGCTCGGACTCGACGCGGGCGATGTCCGACTCGATGTCTTCCACCGGGCGAGCTTTGCCCCGGGGCTTCTTTCGAGCTTTGGGGCGCGCCTCCGCAGCCGGCGCGTCATTGGGCGCGGCCGGCGCGGGCGATTTGGCTCGGCGGGCCAGCTCGCGCTGTTCCGCCTGGCGGATTTCCCACAGCTCGCTGTAGCTGCCGTCAAAGTCGCGGCTGCCGCCAGGCTCCAGCCACAGCAGCCGCGTGGCGACGTTGTCGAGAAAGTAGCGGTCGTGCGACACGATGAGGCAGGTGCCCGGATACTGCGCGAGCGCCATTTCCAGCGCTTCGCAGGAAGGAATGTCAAGGTGATTGGTCGGCTCGTCGAGAATGAGCGTGTTCGACCGGCTATAGATGAGCTTCGCCAGCGCCAGCCGCCCGCGCTCGCCGCCGGATAGCGCCTTGATGGGCTTGAAAATGTCGTCTCCGGTAAATAGGAACTGGGCTAGAAACGACCGCAGCTCCAGCTCGGTCGCCGCGGGATTGAGGCTCTGGAGCTCCGCGAAGATCGAGTTAGCCAGCGTAAGCGATTCAAGCCGCTGGTCATAGTAAGCCGTCTTGACGCCGTTGCCCCAGCGCAACGAGCCCGCCACCGGCGGCAGCGCGCCGAGCAGCGTTTTGAGCAGCGTGGTCTTGCCGGCGCCATTTGGACCCACGATGCCGAGCTTCTCTCCGCGCCGGACGACCAGGTTGAATGGTCCCGCCACGGCTTTGCCATTGTAGCCCGCGCACAGGTCTTCCAGCGTCAGCACCCAATCGCCTGAGCGCGGCACGTGCTTCATGGAGAAGTTGCCCTGCGGGGCATCCACGGTCGCGGCTTCCAGCCGCTCCATCCGCGCCAGCAAGTTGCGCCGCGACTTGGCCTGCTTGGTTTTCTGTCCGGCGATGTTGCGGCGGATGAACTCTTCCTGCCGCGCAATTTCTTCCTGCTGCTTTTCGTAGTGCCGCTGCTGAATTTCGCGCAGCGCGTCGCGTTTCGCCACGTACTCCGTGAAGCCGCCTTCGTAGGAAAGGGTTTTCCCGCGGTCAAGCTCGATGGTGCGAGTCGTCACTTGGTCAAGAAAGAAGCGGTCATGCGAGATGACCACATACGCCGCTTCGTAGCTGGTCAGGAAGCTTTCCAGCCACTCGATGGCGCGCAAGTCGAGGTGGTTCGTCGGCTCGTCGAGCAGCAAAATGTCGGGCTGCCGCAGCAGCAGCATCCCCAGATGCAATCGCCCCTGCTGCCCGCCGCTCAGGCGCGTCGCCGGCTTGGAGAAATCCTCCTTGGCGAAGCCAAGGCCGAGCAAGACTTCTTCCGTTCGGGCGGGATAGGCGAACCCGCCGCGCTCCTCAAAACGGTGTTGAAGCTCGCTGTAGCGCTCGAGCGTTTGCGCCAGCCGGTCGGGATCGGCGCTCTGTTCGGCCATGTCGTGTTCAAGCTGGCGCATCTCGCGCTCCATCGCCTGTAGCTCCGCGAAGACGCTCAGGGCCGCTTCGATGACCGTGACATCCGGCGGAAAATGCGGATGCTGTTCCAGAAGGCCAAGCGACAAATTGTTCAGGCGGGCGATGCGTCCGCGGTCGGGCTGATCAAGTCCGCACAGCAGCCGAAGCATGGTAGATTTACCTGCGCCATTACGCCCGACGAGCCCGATTTTTTCGCCGGCGTTGACTTGGCACGTGACGCCCCGCAGGATGTCGTGACTGCCGTAGCTTTTATAAACGTCTTCAAAGCGAAACAGCATGGCCCAAACCGTCGCTGAAGTGGACTCGCGATTGGATTCGCGCGCTTCGCGCTAAAACGGCGAAGCGGCGATTTTGCCCGCCGGCGAAGCGTTCGGCAAGCGCCCGCGGCCGCGGGCTTCGGTCGCCGCGCTTGGCCCTATCGCCTAAAGCGACCGATTTGCGGCATAATGATTGCGCCATCAGGCAAGCGTCTTCGTCGGGCCCCTTGCAGGCTAACGCTTATTTTCCGAAAGCGCGGAGCTTCGCCCTATGTCCGCTTCTCCCCTGGTCGCTGTGGTCGTCACGCTCGCGAAAAGTCATTGGCGACGAATAGACGAAGTCGCGGCTTCGCTCGAAGCCGCTGGGTTGACAGTCGCGCGCCGGCTGACGACGCTAGGGCAAATCACCGGCTCTGCGCATCCCGAGCGCCTGGCCGACCTCCAGCGGGTGACGGGCGTCGCCCGCGTTGAGCGGTCGGGCGAATATCGCGTTCTTTGATGCTGGCTGATGATGCCGATTGGGCAATGCGCGAGCGCTGAGTTCATGAAAGTCAAGATCTTTTACCATGATCACTGCTTCGACGGGGCTTGTTCCGCCGCCGTATTCGCGTGTTTTTATCGGCGCGCCTTTGACGCGCAGGCGCAGTTCAGTTACGCCGGGCTGATGCATCGTCCCGGCGGCAGCTTCGGCGAGCTCCGCTTTGACGCCGACGAGCACGCGATTCTCGACTTCAAGTTTCATCCGAGCGAAAAAATCACCTGGTGGTTTGACCACCACCAGAGCGCCTTCCTGACCGTGGTGGATGAGGCTTTGTTTCAGGCCGACACGAGCGGGAAAAAGTTTTTTGACCCGACCTACAAATCCTGCACGAAGTTCATTGCCGACATTGCGCAGAGCCGCTTTGGCGTCGCCCTGCCGGAGCTGGCCGAACTCATTCACTGGGCCGACATCATTGACGGCGCGCAGTATGCCGATGCCGAAACGGCGGTGAGCCTTGCCGCGCCGGCCATGCAGATTACGCTTGTGCTAGAAGGGTCGAAAGACCAAAGACTGCGGCAGTCCATTGTCCGCGCGCTGCAAGAAAAATCGCTCGCCGAGGTTGCCGCCGCGCCAGAGGCGCAAGCGGCCTTTGCGCCCATCCGCGCGCGTCATGAACGCGCCATCGAAATCTTCCGCCAGGTTGGCAAGTGCCAGGACGGGGTAGTCTTTTTCGATCTGACTGGCTACGACATCGAGGGCTACAATAAGTTCATCGCCTATTGGCTTTATCCCCAGGCGCGCTACAGCGTGAGCGTGAGCCGCGGCGCGCATCGGTCAAAGGTTTCGGTCGGCTACAATCCGTGGAGCGGACGCCCGCGCGAACACAACATCGCCAGTTTGTGCGAGCGCTACGGCGGCGGCGGTCATGCCGTGGTTGGCGCGGTGTCGCTGCCCCCGGAAGAAGGGGAACGCGCTAAGGTCATCGCGCGCGAGATTGCCGCGGCGTTGCGGGCTTGAACTTTTCGACAGGCGAGGTAACGGTGCAGCCGATTCTGTCCACAGCGCACATGGCCGAGGTTGATCGCCTGACGAGCGAGCAGTACGGCCTTCCGGGCTTGCTGCTGATGGAAAATGCCGCGGTTGGGGCGGCGCTGGCCATCGAAGGCCATTTTGGCCCGGTTCAGCGACGGCGCATCCGCATCTTTTGCGGCAAAGGCAACAATGGCGGCGATGGCGCGGCCGTGGCGCGGCAGCTCTGGATGCGCGGCGCGCAGGTTGAGGTCTTGCTTTTTGGAAAGCGGGAAACCGCTCGCGACGATGCGCGCGTCAATTTCGACGTCGTCGCCCAGCTAGCGCAGGCGTCGTCGCGGATTCGCTTGGTCGAAGCGCAGAGCGAGACGGAGTTCGCTTCGGTGATTGCCAATAGCGGCTCGCGCTTCAATCTCCACGTTGACGCCTTGTTTGGGACGGGCCTGACGCGCGGGCTGGAGGGGATGTTCGTCAAGGTTGTCGAATACCTCAACGGGGCGCGTCAATACATCCCAGTGTGCGCGCTGGACCTGCCGTCGGGACTGGCGGCGGATTTGCCGCATCCGGTCGGCGTCCATGTCACGGCCGATCTGACCGTGACCTTCACGGCGCCAAAGATCGCCAACGTGCTGCCGCCCGCCGGTCACCTCAATGGCGCGCTGCGCGTGGTGGATATCGGCTCGCCGCGGAGCTTGGTTCAGGCGACGCCGAACCACCGGGCGTCGCTGTTTCGCGTCACGAGCGAGGGCGTGGGCGCGTATTTGGAGCGCGCCCGCCGCCTGCCCGACGCGCACAAAGGTCACGTCGGGCATGTTCTGCTCATTGCCGGCTCGCGTGGCAAAACCGGCGCGGCGGCGCTGGCGGGCGAGGGCGTTCTGCGGGCCGGCGCTGGCTTGTTGACCATTGCTTGTCCGGCCAGCGCGCAGGCGTTGCTGGTGAGTCAGTGCCTGCCGGAAGCGATGACGCTCGGCCTGCCGGACGATGCGCAGGGGCAGCTTGCCGAGGAGGGCCTGCGCGCCGCCTTCGCGGCCGCCAACCAGCATACCGTCTGCGCCATGGGGCCGGGCCTGGGAACCGAGGCGGCGACCCGCCGCCTGGCGCAGTGGATTGTCAAGGAAGGGAAAGCGCCGACCGTCCTCGACGCCGACGCGCTCAATTGCTTGTCCCCCTGGCAGACCGGTCACGGAACGCCTGATCGCCCTCTCATCCTGACGCCGCATCCGGGCGAAATGGCGCGGCTGCTGGGCGTGTCCGTCAATGACATTCTGGTTGACCGACTGGGCGCGGCGCGGCGCTTGGCGACGACCAGCCACTTGTATGTCGTTCTCAAAGGCTATTACACGCTCATCGCCACGCCCGAAGGCGACATTTACATCAATCCGACCGGCAACGCCGGAATGGCGACCGGCGGCAGCGGCGACGCGCTGACCGGCATCCTCGCCGGGTTGCTGGCGCAGACGCCCCACCTGCCGCTGGAAGCGACATTGGCAGCCGTGTATCTACACGGTCAGGCCGGCGACCTGGCCAACGAGACGCTCGGCGAGCGGGCGCTGATCGCTTCCGACATCCTTCGCTTCTTGCCCCAGGCTTTCAAGACCTACGCCCAATCCGCGCAATGACCCCGCGCAATGACCTAGCGGAAGGCTCGTCGCTGATGAAACGCCCCGACTTAGGCATGAGTTTTGTCATTGTCGCTTGGCTCTGCGCCACTTGCGTCGCGGCCAATGCGCGGCGTCCGCGCAGGAAGCGCCCCGCGCGCAGCGGCGGCTCGGCGTCGGCAAGGCGGCAGCCGCCACCCCGGGCGAGCCTGAATCAACGCGAGCCTGAATCAACCGATGCGCCAAAGATGGTTGGCGTCCAATGCGACTTGAAACCTTCGAAGGAGCTAACCCCCTCATGCTGATATCATCCGTTGTCGCGTCCCGCTTGGCGCGCTTGTCCGCCGCTCGCTTGTATCGGCGTCGCGCCAGGAGCGCGATTGCGGCTTGGCTGTTCCTGATATGCTCTGGCGCCGCCGGCGCCCAAGACGCCGCGCCGCCCAGTGACAATAGACAAGCCGTCGGGGAAGCCCTCGAGCTTCTGACCAAGGTGGCTGAAACGCACAAGGGCCTGACGTCTTACCGGGCCACCGTGCAACTGACCTCATCGGCGTTCAGCGTTCCCAATGCGGAGGTTGTGGTCATTGTCAAGGACAAGGCGCGCCTGGCCGTCACGGTCAGAACCGCCGACGGCGAGTGGCGCGGGTTTTACAGCCCGGATGGCTTGTTTACCTATTCGACCAAGGACGCCAAGCGTTATGTGCAGCATCCCGCCCCGGATGGGCCAGCCCTGACGGTTGAAAAGCTCTACGGGCTGGCCGAGTTGCGCGGCCTGTATTTCGCGCTGGATGTCTGGTCGGGATTGAATCCGGCCGAGATGTTGGCGGGCAGCCTGGCGGGCGCGGTTGTCGAGCGGGCGCCGGACAAGCCGACGACAACCATTGCCTTCAGCCTGCGCAACCCGGATGGGCGCATCGCTTTCACGATTGACCGCGAGCGCTGGCTTCAGGCAGTGCAAAGCGAGGTGTATCCAGAGCGTAGCGCGCCGGTCCGGTTTACGGAAGTCGTCACGTCGTTCGAGCTGACGGCCAGCGATACGGACGTCGCCTTCACGCCGCCGGCCGGCGCCGAGCGGCTTGAGATTCCCGCGCCGCCGGGCAATTACGACCGAGCGCTCAAGCCGGGCGCAGCGCCCTTTGCCTTCAAGGCGCAGGACTTGGAGGGCAAGGAAGTCTCCCTCGACGATTACCGGGGGCGCGCGCTGTTGATTGATTTCTGGGCGACGTGGTGCGGGCCGTGCATCGCCGAAGTTCCTGCGCTCAGAGCCGTTTATGAGAAATACAAGGCGCAGGGCTTTGAGGTGTTGGGCGTTTCTCTGGATGACGAAGACACGCAGGCTGGCGTGCCCGCCTTTGTCAAGCGGAACAAAATGAATTGGCGGCACATTTGCGACGGCCAGGGCTGGGCAACGCCCATTGCCCGGCAGTACGGGGTCAGGTCAATCCCCTTTACGGTGCTGGTAGGGCGCGACGGCAAAATTGCGGCTGTCAACGTCCGCGGCGCGGCGTTGGATGCGGCGGTCAGGGAGGCGCTGGCGAAATAGCTCATAAGTCGCTGCCAGCCGGGCGCTCGAAAGCGGGCTTTGCAAGCGCGGCTCCATTTGCCATCCGCGCCCGGCCCCTCATCGCGGGCGGCGCCAGCGCGCATTCGGCGGAGGGGAAGGGCGCTCGTTCCCGCGCGCCAATGGCTGGTCAGCTTTGGGACGCGATGGCGTCCGCGCCGCCCCGCGAGCTTGCGGCGGAGAGGGCGACAATGGCGAAGGCGCTTCAGGCGCGCTCCGCGTCGGCGTTCTGGCGGTGGGCCTTGGCTTGCAGGCGCGCCTCGACAATCGGCGGCACGAACTGCCCAATTGAGCGCCCGAGGAAAAAAATCTCCTTGACCAGCCGCGAGCTGACGAAACTGTAGGCATCCGCCGACATCAGGAAGACCGTTTCAATGTCGGGTTGCATATGACGGTTCATCTGCGCCATTTGCAGCTCGTATTCATAATCCGATACGGCCCGCAAGCCGCGGACGATGCAGTTCGCTCGCTTGCGCTTAGCAAAGTCAACGAGCAGGCCATCAAAGCTATCCACTTCGATGCGCGTTCCAGCGGCTTCCGCCAGTGGCGCGGTGACTTCCCGGATCATCTCAATTCGTTCCGCCGCCGTGAACAGCGGGCTTTTCTGTTCATTGTTGAGAACGCCGATGGTGATGTGGTCAAAGAGCATGCAGCCTCGGCGGATGATGTCGAGGTGACCGTTGGTGATGGGGTCAAATGACCCTGGATATACAGCACGACACACGACGCGCAGTCCTTTCGGGAATGAAAGCTGGGGCGCTGAAGTCGCCCTATGATGAGAACTGGCAGGCCTCCAAGCCTATAGCGCCGCTTGATGGATGTCGAACGGAACCCTTGCCGGCTATGCCGGCGCGAGCCGCTGAATCGTCCGCTGCGCGACGGCCCGCGCTTCTTCCGGGAAGCAGAGCCGATGCAGCCGGTATGGGCGCAGCCCGGCGACAGCCGCGGAAACTTCTGAAATTTCGCGCAGACGCGGGCCCGTTCGCCCGTCTTCGACGACAATGCGGCGGTTGGGCGCATCCGGCGCGTAGGGACCAAAGTAGGGCACATCCTCGGCGTTATCTTCCAGCAGGTAACTTTCCGGGTTGAAGCCGCGGGCGGCGAGCGTGTCTGAAATCGCCTCCCGGAGGCTGGCGATTTGGTCGGGCGAGAGGTCGGACACGTCGAGCGACTTGAAGAGTCGCCGTGCCAGGAAGCGCCGCGCCAGATCGGAAAGCGTCGAATCAGGCTCGCGTTGCCACTGCTTGATGTAAAAGATCACGTCGGCGTCGTCGAGGCTCAGGTATTCGGGCGGCGTCAGCGGGCGGGCCGTCAGGAGCTTGTCCATGGCCGAATCGGGCAAGCGAAAAGACAGCGTTCCCGCCGCCGCCAGCGCGACGGCGCGCCGAAACATCGCCACCAGCATGTTCTCAGCGGCGCGCAGCGCATGGTGAAAATACACTCGCCGAAACATGTGGTAGCGGGCGAAGAGGTATTCCTCGACGGCGAGCGCGCCGCGCGCGCGCGTGATAAGGCAGCCGCTCGCGGGATCAACGGCGAGGGCGTTCAAAATCCAGGGCAGGTCATAGCGCCCATAGCTGACGCCCGTCATGAGGCTGTCGCGCAACAAATAGTCGAACCGGTCGCAGTCGAGCTGGGAAGAGACGAGCTGCGCGACAAAGCGCGGCTGAAACTGGCCCGTCATCAGCATCGCCAATTTTTCCGGCAAGGCCGGATCATGAGCGGCGAGAACGGCATGGGCGTCCGTTTCCGGCGCCCGCAGGATGCTGGCGGTCCAGTCCTCGTGACGCTGGCCGAGGACTTTCTCCATGACATGCGAAAATGGTCCGTGGCCGAGGTCGTGGAGCAGCGCCGCCGCCCGCGCCTGAAGGCGAGTTTCGGCGTCGAGCGCGACGCCGCTCCGCCGCAGAGCGTCGAGCGCGAGCGTCATGACATGCATCACGCCCAGGCTATGCGCGAAGCGGCTGTGCTCCGCCCCTTGAAAGGCGACATAGGCCAGCCCAAGCTGGCGAATGCGCCGCAGACGCTGCATTTCCGGCGTGTCGATCAGGGCGATGAGCAAGCCATCCGCAGAGTCCCCGCGCTCGAGCATGATGATTCCGTGAACCGGATCGCTGTAGCGGCGCATCGGCAGGGCCATGACGACATTCTCTTTTGGCGCGCCCAGTCGCGCTCAATAGTCGAAGCCATTCTTCCGAATGCGAATCATCGGCTCGCCATCGGTCGTGACTCTGCCGGCGACGACCTCCGCTAAAAACAGGATGTGGTCTCCGGCTGCCACTTCCTGGCGGAGAACGCAGTCCAGGTAGGCCAGCGCCTCCGGGATGACTGGGACGCCAGTCATCGCTGGCTCGCGCGCGATGCCCTCGAAGGCCGGCTCGTCGAGCGAGAAGCCCTTGGCAAAGTGGGCGACCAGCGCGCCGTTTTGCTTGTGACAAATGTTGACGGCGAAAGCGCCGCTTTCCCGAATGCGCGTCAGGATCGGGCGGCCCTGCCGAACCGCCGCCATCACCATCGGCGGGTGAAAGCTGACCTGCTTGATGAACGACGCCAGCATGCCGGTGGCTTTGTCGCCCGCGCCGGTCGTCAGGATGAAAATGCCGCTTGAAATGCGTCCAAGCGCCGCGCCAATGGCTTCAAGTTCTGGGCTTTGGCTTGCTTCGCTCATCAGTTCGACTCCTAAGTTGCAGGATGCTATCTCGCTGCGCGAGATTTTCGTTGTCTTTGCGCGCCTAGATTCAGTACGCTAGGGGCACCTTTCGGTATGCTATCGTTTCCAAACGGCGTCCCCGACACAACCTGAAATTGCGTCCCGCTTGAAAGCGTCTCGACGACGCCAGGTCGGAAGGGATGCGATGATGAGTTTTTTGCGCGAGGTACGCAGTTGCCATGAGCGAAACCACCGCCCTCCCCCCTGTGACTGAACGCGGCTTTACCAACTTGATGATCACCGGCTTCGTGTATCCGATGACGGCGCTGCCGGTGACGCCGCTGCTTGGCATTTACCGCTCCGGCAAGGAAACCTATCGGTTTCTTGAAAGCACGCCCTTTGGCAGCAATGATTTCATCCGAATTGGCGTGACCGTCTTGGCGACGCCATTTGTCGCGCTCATCATGCTGTGGCCCTTCGGCATCATCGAAGGAACCGAGCTGATTTCTGACCAAGTGGCGCGGCTCGGCCTTGACAAGGCTGTGGAAAACGCGATTCAGGGCGTCGCCGACAGCATTTTTGGCACCATTGGCTCGCTCTTGCCAAAAGAGTAGGGCTACCTTGGCTCATCGCTGACGCCAGCGTGACTCGCGGGCGTCAGCGCTTGCCGGCGCAGGCGGGCGGCTTGCGCCAGCTCCGCCAGCAGCTTCTCTGTCTCTTCCCAGCCGATGCAGGCATCCGTGATGCTTTGCCCATGGACGAGCGGCTGCCCGGGAACGTGGGTCTGTTTGCCTTCGACCAGGTGGCTCTCCAGCATCGCGCCGATGATGGCGCGATTGCCCGCGGCGACTTGCGCCATCACGCTGCGGCAGACAATAGGCTGTTGCCGGTGGTCTTTCCCGGCGTTGGCGTGACTGCAATCAATCATGATGCGCGCCGGAAGCCCGGCGCTTTCCATCAGTTGCACCGCCTCGGCGACGTGGCGCGGGTCATAGTTGGGCGTCCGGCCGCCGCGCAGGATGATATGGCAATCAGGGTTGCCGGCCGTGTGAAAGAGCGCTGAGCGTCCATCCTTGGTGTGCGAAAGGAAGGCATGCGGCTCGCGCGCCGAGCGGACAGCGTCCACGGCAATCTGGATGGTGCCGCCCGTCCCATTCTTGAAGCCCACCGGGCAGGATAATCCTGAGGCAAGCTCGCGGTGCGACTGGCTCTCGGCTGTCCGAGCGCCAATGGCGCCCCAACTGACCAGCTCCGCGGTGTATTGCGGCGAAATGAGGTCCACGAACTCGCTGCCGGCCGGAACTCCCATTTCCGCCAGCTCCACGAGCAGTTGCCGGGCCAGGCGCAGCCCCCGCCGGACGTTGAACGTCCCATCGAGGTCCGGATCGTTGACGAGTCCCTTCCAGCCGACAGTTGTCCGGGGCTTCTCGAAGTACACCCGCATGGCAATGACAAGGTCGGCGGCGTATTCGCGGCACAATGGCTGCAAGCGCCGAGCATACTCAATGGCCGCCTGCGGATCATGGATCGAGCACGGGCCAACCACGACCAGCAGGCGATTATCCTCCTGCCGCAGGATCCGCTTGATAGCCTCGCGGGCGGCATGAATGGTCGCGGCGGCTTGGTCGGTGACGGGCAATTCTTCCCGAAGCTCGTTGGGCGTTGGAATTGGCTCGAATGAGCGGATGCGAACGTCGTCAATCAAATGGCGCATAACTGAAAAAGCCCCTTTTGCCGGAACGGATAGGGGGCAGGGAGTCGCGAGCGTGGCGCAGCGGCGGGGGGCTTAAATCACCCAATAGCAGTTATTGCCCGCCCTTGACAACTGGCGCGTCGGATCGGCGCAGCCAGCGTTGGTAAACTTGACGGCGCGACAGCCCATAACGCTGCGCCGTCTGTCGGATGGCTTCCGTGGCGGAGAGGTCGTCATCGGCGATGCGGCGCGCGATTTCCGCCATCAGCGCCGGCTCATCGGGCGGGGGCGCGGTCTCCGGCGCTTTTCCGGCAATCAGCGCGACGATTTCGCCGCGCGGCGTTTCCGCTTCAAAATGCGCCGCGAGCGCGGAGAGCGCCCCGCGCTCATAAGTTTCATGGAGCTTGGTCAGCTCGCGCGCCACTACTGCCGGACGGTCGCCCAAGATCGCGCAGGCGTCGCGCAGAAACGCTCGCAGCCGATGGGGCGCTTCATAAAACGCGAGCGTCACCGGCTCGTCCGCCAGCGCCGCGAGCGCGGCGCGCCGAGCGCTTGATTTGACCGGAAGAAAGCCGACAAAGCGAAAGCCAGCGGCGGACAAGCCGGAAGCGCTCAGGGCCGTGACGGCCGCGCAGGCGCCGGGCAGGGCGATGACAGGCAACCCCTCGGCAATGGCCGCCCGCGCCAGCGCGTCTCCAGGGTCGGAGATAAGCGGCGTGCCGGCGTCGCTGACGAGCGCCACCGCCGCGCCGGCTCGCATCCGCTCCACCAGCTCGCGCGTTCGGGCGCGCTCGTTATGCTCGTGGTAGCTGATCAGCGGCGTTGAAATCCCGTAATGCTGCAAAAGCTGACGCGTCCGGCGAGTGTCTTCGCAGGCGATGAGGCTCGCCTCGCGCAACACCCGCGCCGCCCGGTAGGTGAGGTCTTCGAGATTGCCGATGGGGGTGGGCACAATGTAGAGCGGCATCATCCTCGCCCGCGCAAAAAGCGCTTGACCAGCCGATTGAATTGGTCGGCATGCTCGTCGTGCGGAAGGAGGGCGCAGGCGTCGAAAAGAGCGAGTCGCGCATCGGGCTTCCGCGCGAGAAAGTCGTCCGCCTGGCGCGCCGGCGTGGTTCGGGCGTCCTTGCCCCAGACAAGCTGCACCGGCGCGGATAGTCGCCCAAAGCAAAGGCTCACATTACAGTTTGCCATCCCGGTCAAAAAGGCTACCGGCGCATACTTGGCGTTCTTCGCCCGCATCGCGCCGTAGATGTGGTCCTCATAGTCGCGCGTAAAGCGGCGGGGATCATGAAACCCCTGCGTCGTCATGAAATACCGAATAGCGGGGCGAGTGGCGAGCAGCTTGAAGAACAGCGTCCCAACGGGCGAGAACAGGATGCGGCGGGCCATCCGCCGGGCGCTCGTCAGGCGCTCGTCGGCCAACGCTCGAATGCCGGTTGGCGCGATGAGCGTCAGCTTTTGAAACAGCTCCGGCGACAAACAGGCGGCGCGGATCACGTATGCCGCGCCAAGCGAGCTGGCAATCACATGACAGGGCGCGCCAACTCGCTCGCGGCAGAAGTCGAGGATAAAATCCGTGTAGAGCGCGGCCGTGTAGTCCATGCGCCGCCGCTCCGACGCCCCAAAGCCAGGCAAGTCCGGCGCGATGACGTCAAAGTCGTCTTCTAGCCCAAGGAAAACCCTGCGCATTTCGTAGGCCGAAGCCGCTGCGTTCAGACCATGAATGAGCAAAACCGGCTCGCCTGCGCCCCGGCGGGCATAGTGAATGCGCTGGCCGCGCCACATCCAGACGGAGGTTAGCGCATTCACGGGCGGCTCAGACAAAGATGACATAAAGGGGGCTTACTTCAGCCGGTCGAACTCGGCGTCGTCCATCTCGAAGTTGGTCGAGATTTTCTGCACGTCGTCGTGGTCGTCGAGCGCGTCATAAAGCTTCAGCATTTGTTGGGCATCCTTGCCCTCGAGCTTGACCGAAGTTTTCGGAACGCGGGTCAAGTCGGCCGAAACGGTAACAATGCTGGCCGCCTTCAGGGCCGCCACCACGTCGTCAAACGCTTCCGGCGGCGTTTGAATCTCCCAGTATTCGCCCAAGTCGCGCAAGTCCTCGGCCCCAGCCCCGACCGCAATCTCGAAGAGTTCCTCCTCGGACTTGGCGCTTTTATCAAGCGTGATGACGCCCTTCGGATCAAAGAGCCAGCTCACGCTGCCTGACTCGCCCAAGTTGCCTCCATTTTTAGAAAAGAGGTGGCGCAACTCGCTCACGGTGCGATTACGGTTGTCGGTGGCCGCTTCGATTAAAACGGCCACGCCGGCAGGGCCATAGCCCTCGTAAATGATTTCCTCATAGGCCGCGCCCTCAATCTCGCCCGTGCCGCGCTTGATGGCGCGGTCAATGGTATCGTTCGGGATGTTCTCGGCCTTGGCGTCCGAAATGGCTTTGCGCAATCGGGGGTTCGCTGCTGGATCGCCGCCGCCAACGCGCGCCGCGACCGTCAGCTCCTTGACGAGCCGCGTCGTGATTTTTCCGCGCTTGGCATCGAGCGCGCCTTTTTTATGCTTGATGGTATGCCATTTACTGTGACCAGACATGACTTTTGGTCTTCCTCAGCGAAACAGTGTCGAAAACTGATCAGCCTCAAAAAGGTCTGCGCCCCGGACTTTACCACAGGGCGCGTCGGTCGCGTCTTGCGCGGGATAGGGCGCGGGGGCGGCTGCGGGCCCCGCAGGGAAGGGGATGGGACAGGCTTATGCCTGAGGGCTGAAGTAGGGTGGCAGATGATGCTTTTCGTCGGGCACTAGTCGCTTATGACCGCCGCTATACTTGTTCGAGGCCCCGCTTTCCGTGTAGCGCCCGCGGATTTGTAAAATCTTAGGCAGGATTGACTTGAAGGTTTCGACGAGCGCGGGGTCGAAATGCTTGCCGCTCTGCCGCTCCAACTCCGCGATGACCTTCTCGACGGGCCAGGCTTGCTTGTATGGGCGCTCGGTCGTGAGCGCGTCAAAGACATCGCACAGCGCCACAATTCGCCCAACTATCGGAATATCGTCGCCTTTGAGTCCGCGCGGATAGCCCGAGCCATCCCACTTCTCGTGGTGGGAGAGGGCAATTTCCATCGCCATCTGCATCAGGGGCGAGTTGGAGTCGCTGAGAAGCTCCGCGCCAATCGTGGCGTGCGACTTCATGACTTCCCACTCTTCCGCCGTGAGCTTTCCCTCCTTGAGCAAAATTCGGTCGGGGATGCCAATCTTTCCAATATCGTGCATGGGGCTGGCATGCAGGAGCATCTCGCACTCCTCCTCTGACCAGCCAATGGCGCGGGCCATCTCGGCGCAGTAGTGACTCATGCGAATGACATGCATTCCGGTCACGTTGTCGCGGTACTCGGCCGCTCGCCCCAGTCGACGCACAATTTCCAGTTGCGTCTCGCGGAGTTGGCGCGTGCGCTCGCGGACTCTCTCTTCGAGGATTCGGTTTTGTTCCCGCGCGTCGTTGTGCAGCAAGCGCACCTCGATCATGTTGCGGATGCGCGTCAGGGCTTCCACATGCTCGAAGGGCTTGCTCAAGAAGTCGCGCGCGCCGGCTTCTAGCGCTCGCAAGCGGGTGGCATGGTCGGGAAACCCAGTGAGGATAAGGACCGGGATGTAGGAGTCGCGCTCGATCTCCCGCAAATCTTCCATGACCTGGAAGCCGTTCCGGTGCGGCATGTGCAGATCGAGCAGCACCAAGTCAGGCGCCAGGTCTTTGTAAAGAGGCGCGACCTGTCGCGGGTCGGTCGTGCTGAAAACCTTGCGGTAGCCTGCCTCCGCGAGAAGACTTTCCAGGAGTTTGATATTAAGTTCGAGGTCGTCAACGACAAGAATTTTAGCTTCTCGAATGCGGGCTTCGTCCATGGCTGATTCTCGTGGGCTGGTTCTCGCGCAACCAGCTAGAGCTTCGTCAAGGTTTCAAGCTCAGCTAGGCTGGCTTTCTCAATCAAAGCGCAGCGTGAACGGCAACCGCGCATACACGCCAAGCGGATCGTTCAGCGCCGCAAGGGCCGCCGCCTCGGCCCAGACGCGCTCCAGCTCGCGCTGAAGCGGCGACTGCGCTACCCGGTCGGAATCGTCGTCGGCAAAGAGCTTGGCTAACTGCTCCGCAAGGTTGCGGCGCTTGGGATACTCGACAATCTTCCAGTCCGCGCCCAGTTTCGCCGCCTCAGCCGCCGCCTGGATGGCGGCCTCCAGCCCGCCGAACTCATCCACCAGCCCAAGCCGCTTGGCTTCCGTTCCGGACCACACGCGCCCCTGGGCGATTTCCTGCACGGTTTCCTTTGAAAGCTTGCGGGCCTCGGCCACGCGCGTCAGGAATTCATCGTAAATCCGATCGACATTGGCCTGAATGAGCTTCAGCTCGTCTTCGGTCTTGGGGCGGGTAATGGTGCCGAGATCAGCATAGCGGTGGGTTTTGGCCGTATCCCACTTCACGCCGTAATCGCCGGCGAGCTTCTGAATGTTGGGCAGGATGCCAAACACGCCAATCGAGCCGGTGATGGTGTTGGGCGCGGCGAAGATTTTGTCGCTGGCCGTCGAAATCCAATAGCCGCCGGAAGCCGCGACCGACCCCATCGAGACCACGACCGGCTTGCCGCCCGCCCGGATTTCGGCCAGCTCGCGCCGGATGACCTCCGAGGCCAGCGCGCTCCCGCCCGGGCTGTTGACGCGCAGCACAACCGCTTTGATTTCCTTGTCCTGGCGGAGCTTGCGCAGCTCCTTGGCCAGCTGGTCGCCGCCAATCTGTCCGTCGCCGCCTTGGCCATCCACGATGTCGCCCTGGGCGTAAACGACTGCGATGAGGTTGCGAGACGAGCGCTCTAAGCCAAGGGAGCGGCGCGACACGCGCGCATACGTCGTCAGGCTGACTTGCCGAAAGGAGGTCGCGTCGTCCCTGACCTCAGTGAGCTTGCGCAGGTCGGCGATGACTTGATCGAGATAGGCGGTTTGGTCGGCCAGCTTGGCCGTAACCGCCTCTTCGCCAGACAAGATGGCTTTTTCATTCGCCAGCCGCTGGAGGTCTTCGGGCGCAAGGCGGCGGGCCGGAGCGACGCCGCTGACAAACTCGCCCCATACGTCATCGAGCAGCTTCTGCGTCTGCTCGCGGCTTTCAGGACTCATCTTGTCGAACAGCAGCGGCTCGACCGCGGATTTGTACTTGCCGACCCGCGTTACCTGAATGCCCACGCCATATTTCTTGAAGGCTTCCCCCAGAAACATCATTTCCGAGACCAGCCCATTCATCTCGATGGCGCCGAACGGGTTGAGGTAAAGCTTGTCCGCCACGGACATCAGGTAATAATCCCGCTCGCTGTAAGCGTCGTTGTAGGCATAGATCGGCTTCCCCGCAGCCTTGAAGCGCAGGAGCGCCTCGCGCACTTCCCGCAGCGCGGCGAAGCCCGACCCATAGCCTTCGCTCGCTAGGTTCCCGTGCAGGTAAAGCCCGACGATGCGCTTGTCGGCCGCCGCCTTGTCCAGGCAATCCAGCGCCGCGCTGAGCGGCAGGATGCGTCCGCCGCCGCCGCGCAGGAGGCGCTGCACATCCGCTTCGCGGCCATCCTCGCTCGGCGCGATGTCCGAAATCGTCGTCGAGAGATTGAAGACGAGAACCGTCTTGTCGCGAATGTCTGGCTCAGGGCTGCGCCCGCTCGACAGGGACGCGACCGATGCCAAAAGCAGGAGAACGCCCCCGAGGAGGACGCCGAAAAAAATGACTGTGCCGGTAAGGCTCGCCAGAACTTGCTTCAGGAAATCTCTCATGGCCGCAACCGCTTTTCCTTGGCTATTGCAATGCTTCCCATCGCGAGCGCCATTCAGGGCGGCGCGAGTCTGGACGGGCAGGGCGGGGACTCGCTTTTGCCCCCGGAACTATACGCGCTACACGTGCGCTTGCCACTGGCGGACAAAGGACGCCAGGCGGCCGCACACCTCCCGTAGCGTATCCGGCGGGGGCAGGAAAACGATGCGGAAATAGCCATCCCGCGGGTTGAGACCGAAGCCTGAGCCATGGACGAACAGCACCCCGGTGGCGCGCAACAGCTCGAGCACGAAGCCCTCATCCGTTTGTCCCTTAAGATCCTCGACCTGTCCCATCACGTAGAAGGCCGCCTGCGGAGCGACGCAGTTGATGCCTGGCGTCGCGTTGAGCGCTTCCACGGTGACGCTCGCCCGCGCCCGCATCGCCTCGACGAGCGCTGGCAGGTGGGATTGATCGGCAAGCGCCGCCGGCAGCGCTTGCTGCGTCGGCAGCGGGCTGCAAATGCGAGCTTCGGCAATTTTACGCGCCGCAGCGATGACATCGCCGAAGCGCTGCGTATTCGCGTAGGTCATCCAGCCGACCCGCCAGCCAGGAACGAGGTGCGATTTCGAGAGGCTTTCCAGGGTGACGACCGGCACCTCCATCCCAGCGGCAAGCTGGGCTATGGGCGGCGGCGGCGGCCCGTACGTCAGCCGGCAATACACTTCATCCGCGATGACAACCAGCTGATGGGCTTCGGCAATGGTCAACAGCTCCATCAACAGCCGGGCGTCATACACCGAGCCGCAGGGGTTATTGGGGTTGATGATGACGATGGCCCGCGTCCGAGACGTGATCCTGGCGCGAATCTCGTCGGGATCGGGCGTCCAGCCCTGCGTCGGGTCAAGCCGGTAGTAGTTTTCGCGCGCGCCCAGCTTGGCGGTAATCGCCGTGTAGAGCGGATAGGTCGGGCAGGGCGTCAAGACGTCATCGCCCGGCTCCAGCAGCGCGCTCAGCAGCATGTCCGCCGCTTCAGACGCGCCGGAGCTAATGACGACATCCTCCAGCGAGAGGTACACGCCGCGCGCTTCCGCGTCGCGAACGACCGCCTCGCGGGCAGCCAGCGTCCCTACCGACGGCGCGTAGCCGTTGTGCCCGTCGCGGACGGCGCGGGCCAACGCCTCCAGGAGTGACTCAGGGGGCTGAAAGCCATAGAGCGCCGGGTCGCCAATGTTGAGATAGGTCACCGGCTGCCCCGCGGCTTCTACGGCCTTGGCGGCGGCGACGATGTTACGAATGGCGTAGTTATAGTTTTTGGTTCGCTCGGCGGGACGAAACAGCGCGGGACTGCTCACAGGACTGCTCATAAGCCTCACTCGCGGCGAAAACGCCTCAGACTGCGGAGCTTCGCCGAACGCTACGGGTGTTTGAAGAAACGGCTCTGTTGTAGCGGAATCCAGCCCAAGCTGCAACGATTACGCCCAGCGGAAGAGGGATCGGCGCGCTGTGTCTGCGCAAGCAGCGAGCGAGCGGAAGCGGCTTGGGGAACGAGCTGTCGCCCCAGCCTGAAGCCGAGCGCTAAAGGGTTAGCTCGCTTTCGATCTGCGACAGTTTGTAGCGGGCAAGCGCCAAGCTGCCGGGACCCTTCCTGATGGCCACATAGAAAAATAAGTTGGGCGCGTTTTTGATAAACCAGATGAGGTGATACTGAGTGTCCAAGGTGACGAAAATATCCTCGATGGTTTCCTTGAGGTTGAGATTTGCGACGGCCCGCATCTTGGCGCGGACGACCTCCGTATTGCTCGTGGCAGCCATCTCGAGATTGAAGGCTGGCGTGCCGCCAATCGTGCCAAGGCACATGCCGCTTTTCCAGTCGGCAAGGGCGGCGCCGATGCAGCCTTCAATGTCCATGATAGCCATGAGTGATTCCTTGATGTTGCCCATGTCGCGGATTTCCTTTGCAGGGGGAGGCTTGGCGGGGACTGAGGGGGCGGAAGGGGTTTCTTCCAGGAACAGGTCTTCGACTGTCGAGTCGGGCGCTTCCCGCGATTCCCGTTGTCGCTCGTCCAGCATATGGTGCGCATCGAGCAAGAGCTGGTCGAGCGGCGCGCGAATGGTTCGCGGCGCGTTTTTCGCCGGCGGATGCAAAGCGATTTCAGGATTGGTCCAAGTGACAATCGCATGCGCCGCCGCCTCGCCTTGGAGATCATTCAAAACGGCATGCGCAAGGTTGCCCTGCTCAAAATAAAGCTCGCCGGATTGCGCGCCCTGCCGGATGACGAGCCGGCAAGACTTTTGCTCGATGACGAGCAGTTGCAGAAATCCGGCAAGGTTGATGCCGCGCAGGTAGCCGCCGGCGCGTTGTTCGAGCGCGCGGCGAATGCTGTTGGTCAGGGTCGGCAAGTCAATGGGCTTCTCGATGTAATCTATGGCGCCGAGGTTTCGAAGTTCACGCTCGATGTCGGCCGTGCCAAAGGCGGTCATGACGATGATGGCTGGCGTTATCTCCCGCTGCACCAACTGCGTCAGCAGTTGGAAGCCATCCATCACCGGCATGTTGAGATCCGTCACCATCACGTCCACCGGCTGGCGCGCGATCTGTTCCAGCGCCTGCTCCCCGTGGCTGGCCTGGAGAAAGGCGGTGCCCGGAAGCGCCGCCGACAAGCCGCGCACGACGCTATCCAGAAAGAATTGCTCATCATCCACGATAAGAACGGTTGGCATCGGTGGTTAGCTTTCAAGTGTGGATTTGCGCCGGCTTGAGCAGATTGCGCGCCAAGCTCGCCAGATCCGCCGCGTCCGCCAAGAGCCGCCCAAGCGCGAGGAGCGTGGAACGTTCCGGGTGGCGGCGCGCCGCCGCGAAAGCGGCGCGTCATGATTGCTACGGTAAAATGACGCGTCAGCCGCGCGATGCCGCCCGCTGCGCGCCGGGCGGCGGGATAAACTCAAAGAACTTGTCGGGCAGGGCAGGGTTTTCAACGAGGTTCGAGAAAATAAAGTCATCGCGGTCACTGGCGGCGCTCAGCAGCGCAAGGCGCGCCAACTCGAAGGCGGTCGGGTGGCACTCCGCGATCACGGCTGCGAGCGACTCGACGCGCTCCCGCGGCGCGAGCCGAAGCGTGACGTAGCCAGCGCGGACGGCCGGCTCGGCTGCCAGCTCGACTTGACTAAACAGCCGCGCTGCGCGCTGGTCGCCCAGGAGAAACAGAAATGGCGTTCGCGGGTCGCGGCTGGCGCGTACCGGCTCGACGACGTACTGCCCGCGAGCGGCGCTGTAAAAGTATGTTTGCCGCCCATCGCACACGAACTGCTTGACATTGGGGGGCGCATAGTCCCAGCGCATGCGCCCGTCGCGCTTGAGCGCCAGCGTTCCTTGCTCCCGGAGGGCTTGGCGTCCCTGATGAATCTGCGTGAAGTCGGCCGTGAGGGTCGTCAAGCGCCCGTACCGCCGGAGAACGCCGGCGAGGATGGCGCGGGCGTCCGGGCTGGCGCCTGCCGCGCCGCGCCCCCAGGCCAACTGGCCCAAGGGCGACTGGCCCAGGGCTAGTCCCAGCCCGCCCGCCGCCAGCGGCAGGCGCGCCAGAAACCGCCGCCGCCCGGCGCGCGGCGATTCATTTCTTGGCGAATTATTTCTTGCGCTTGCCATCGCTGCCTCCCGGCTCGACGTAGCTCCGGCGGTATTGCAGCTCCAGTCGCTTGTTGTCGGGCTTGCCGTCCCCATCAATATCCACTAGCACTTCAATCTTGCGGCGCTTGCCTTCGCGGCGCGGGTTGGTTGGCTCGTAGCCGATGCTGTACTGGTTGCGCAGCAGCGCGTCAATGGAGCGCAGGGTCGTCGGCAGCTCGCCGATGAACGTGACTGGGAAGTAGCGCCCGCCAGAGCTGTCGGAAAAGGTTCGCAGGGTGTTGAACGCCTGAAGAAAGGTAAGGTTGGTTTCCGGCGCCAGACGCGGATCATTGAGCTTGTAAAACAAGTTTCCAATGCCAATGCAGTAGATGGGGACGCCCGCGTTTTCGACGATTTTACGGGCCTGGTCATAGTTGATGCGGCTAAAGGTGTCAATGCCCAGCGCGATGAGCAAAATCGCCGTCCGCCCCTGCACTTCTTCCAGCCCGGTGTAGTCCTCGCCGTCAAGCTTGCCGCCCTTGATGACAAACTTGAGCGTGTCGAAAAGATTGCTTTCAGTAAAGGCCGGGAAATTTCGGTAAAGCAGCGCGATGCTCGACCGGAGCGTGGCCGGGTCGTTGGTGAAGTCGGTCAGCACTTTGGGCCGGATGTCAAAGGGCACGATGGAAATGTAGTCATTGGCGCGCACGAACCGCTCAATGAACTGCGCGGCCGGCTCGAGCACCTCAAAGACTAGCGGACCGATGACGCGGCTGTACTCTAGGATCATCACCAGCGTGATGGAGCTGTCGCCGACCTGAAAGTTGGCGATGTCTTGCTTGACGCCGTCTTCCAGAATGGTGAAGTTGGACGGCTTCAGATCGGCAAAAATCCGGCCGGTTTTCTTGTCATACACGACAACTTCCAAGCTAACAACGTTTGTGGAGAGCGCAATCACGTTGCCATCGTCATCGGTGGCTGGCTCCTTGGTCGGCGGGCGCCGGCGCGGCGTGCCCAGCGGCCGGTTCGGGTCTGGTTCCTGTTGGTTGGCGTCGCCGGGGCGGGCGGGCGGCTTTTCGTCCGGGAGCGCGCGGTTCGGCTTCTCATTTTCAGGCGCGGGCGGCGCCGTTTTGCGCGTCGCGCCGGACTGCGCCAGCGCTGGCCGCAGCGGCGCGACAGTCGGCAGGCCAAACGCCAAAAGGCAGAGGATGATGGTGATGTAACGGCCGCAGCCGCAACCAAAAGACCGCATCCAGTTCACGTCGCCACCTCCAGAGCTTGGATTTTCCCAGGTTTGTCGCCTGAGCCGCGGCTGGCATTGCCGGCGCTGGGCGAAACGCCCAGCCAGCCTTTTGTCACAACCGGCGCCGGCGCGACAAGCGATCCAGCGCGACAAGTGACGCGGAGACCAAGCCCGGAAGCGGCTATTCGTCAGGGGGCGTTGCGGAGCGCGACTTCTCCGCGAAAGCCTTCCCCGCAAAAGCGGAGCGGTCTTCGCTTTCGCGAATGGGCGCGGCGCGCAGCCAAAGCAACGCTAGCAGGGATCCGCCAACGGCAACCCAAAAAGGCGCGACCGGATGGACGGTCTCCCATAGTAGTCCCGCCAGCGCGCTCGCGATGACGGCGCTGAAGCTGGCCACCATTGTCTGCAACCCAATGGCCGCGCCGCGCTGGTCGGGCGGCGTCACGTCGGCAATCCAAGCTTTGCTGACGCCTTCCGTGGCAGCGGCGTACAGCCCGTACGCGGCGAAGCCAACCCAGGCCTGCCAGGCTTGCGTCAGGAGCGCGAAGCCGGCATACACGACGGCATACAGGCCGAGCCCCCAGCAAAGCACCCTTCGTTTGCCCAGCCGGTCGGCCAGTCCGCCAGCCGGGTAAGCCGCCACGGCATAGACCCCATTGTAGAGCGCATAGCCCCCGATGGCGGCCGCCTCGGAAAAGCCGGCTTGCTTAGCTCTGAGAATGAGAAAGGCGTCGCTGCTGTTGACCAATCCGAAGATGGCGAGGGCCGCCACCAAGCGACGGTAATCAGGCGGCGACTTCCGCCAGTAGGCGAAGACCGCGAATGGCGCGAGCCGGCGCGTCGGCGCAGGCTGGCAGGGCGCGTCCTGAACCCGCCATACGCACAGGGCCGCCAGCAAGCCTGGAAAAAACGCCAGCAGAAAGAGCGTCTGGTAATCGCCGGGACGGGCGGCGAGAAACGCTAGCGCGGCCAAGGGGCCCAGCGCCGCGCCCGCGGTGTCCATCGCCCGATGGAAGCCGAAGACGCGCCCCTGGGCGCTGGCGGGGGCGTAACTCGCCAGCAGCGCGTCGCGCGGCGCGCTGCGCAAGCCCTTGCCAAAGCGGTCGGCGAGCCGCCCCAGGACGACCGCAGCCGCGGCCGGCCACAGCCCCGGAAGCGGCTTAGACAGAGCCGACAGCGCATAGCCAGCGCGAACAAAGGGCGCGCGCGTCCCCAGCCGGTCGGAAAGCGCCCCAAAGTAGCCCTTGAAATAGCCGCTCAGACCTTCGGCGACGCCCTCCAGCCATCCAACCGCGATGAGCGAGGCGCCCAGCGTCCCTGTCAGATAGAGCGGCGCAATGGGATAGAGCATCTCGCTGGCCAGGTCGGTCAACAGGCTGACGAGGCCCAGCAGGATGATCGGGCGTGAGATTAGCGCGCGCATGCCTAATTACAAGTCGAGCTGGAAGGGCGTGAAGTCGAGGCTGTCGGCGCTGACCAGTTGAAAGCGGGTGCGCCCAAGCTGGCGGTTGAATGCGGTTGCAATGGCCTCGCCGTGGAGGTGTCCATACACGCACCAGTCGGCCTCATATTCCGCCAGCAGCGCCGTAAAGCCGCTCGGCTCATGCCGGGCGTTCACCGGCGGATAGTGAAGGATGACCACGAGTCGGTCGAAATCCGCCCGGCGGCGCCAGGCGGCTTCCAGCCCCAGTCGCAGCCGCCCCACTTCGCGCTCGTAGATTTTTTGATCCTGCGCGGTATATTCGCGGCGCGGCTTCTCGCGGCGGAGGGCGGCTTCTTGTCGCTCAAGCGTGTCCGCGCTTGGTTCCTCGCCCGGACACTGCCAGCCGCGCGTGCCGACGAAGGCGATGCGCTCGATAATGACATGACTGGCCTGAAGCGGAATGATGGAGGGATCCGTCGCCGCCCGCGTCTTGGCCAGCGAGTGCCACCAGAAATCATGGTTGCCGCGAATGATGAGCTTGCGCCCGCGCAGTCGGGCGATCCAGTCGAGGTCGGGGCGGGCCTCCTCCAGGCGCATCGCCCACGACAGATCGCCGGCGAGAATGAGCAGGTCATCCGGCGCGCTGAGGCGCGACCAGGCGCGCTCGATTTTCGCGGCGTGGTCGCGCCAGCGCTCCCCGAAGATGTGCATCGGCTTGGGATTGGCGAAGGAAAGGTGAGGGTCGCCAAGGGCAAACACGCGCATAGGGCAAGACCTTACTGAAGCGAGCCGCGCTATACGGTCAACTTTTTCGCGTCCGCTAGTCTCAAAAGCAGCGTACGCTCTATCAGAAAGCGGGCTTTTTGAGAAATTTTGGTTGAAATTGCGGCAAGTAGGTAATGAAATCGGCTGCGGCGTCCCATAAGCTAGCGCCGCGACTCGTCTGCATTATGTGTCTCATCCTTGTCAAATAACAAAGCATGTCACAAACAAGGCTTCCGCCGCTTGGATCCCCCTCGTCGCCAACCGCTGTTTCCTTCGCGCATCCGCTCGCGCCTGCGGCAGGCGATACGACGCTTCACTCATTCGGTCACATGGTCATTGCCGGGCTGGCGCTGTTTGACGCTCTGGCAGCCACTGGGTCGCTGGCGTGCGGCATCTGGATCGCCTCGACCTTCTGGCAAGTCGAGCCGTCCTTCACGCCCTACGTGCCCTTTCTGCCCACGTTGCTCATCGCTCGGCTGCTGACGCTGCGGCACTATGGTCTGTATCGTCTCCGGGGGGCGTTTCGATACTCTGACGACCTGCTCGGGGCGTTCAAGGGCGTTTCGCTCGGCTGCATTTACGGCTTTGTCACGCTGCTGTTTTTTCACCGCGGCATCCTCGACCAGCCGTTGTTTCTCTCGCGGGTGGTCTTTGTCTGCGACTGGGCGCTGATGTTGGCCTTGGTCGTGACCAGTCGCGTCTTGCTGCGGCAGGCGCAGTCCTGGGCGCGCAGCGCGGGACACGACCTGATCCCGGCGTTTGTCGTCGGGGTGGGCGAGGAGGCGCGCGTCTGCATCGCTGAAATCAACGAATCGCCGCGACTAGGCTACAAGGTGCTGGGCGTTCTCGCCACCGACGAGCGGGCGCCGGATGCGCCTGACATGATCGAGGACGTGCCGATCATCGGCACCTTCGACGATCTGCCCGAGCTGGCCCGGGCGCTCGGCATCAAGGAAGTCCTGATCACCGACTCGCAACTCCACTCGCGTCGCATCTTCAACGCGATGATGAACGCCGGGCGGAAGCACCACCTCAACTTTCGCGTCGTGCCGAGCTTGTTCAACTGCCTGCCGGAAAAAACGCAGATTGAGCAGTTGGGATCATTGCCGATGATCCAGCTCTTTCGCGACCCGCTGTCGGGCGTTAACCGTTTTCTCAAGCGGGCCCTGGATGTCGTTGGCGCGAGCCTCGGCTTAATTTGCTTGTCGCCGGCGCTGGTCGCGATCGCGATCGCCATTCGCCGCGAGTCGCCAGGTCCAATTTTCTATCGCCAGGAGCGCGTCGGCATGGACGGACGGACCTTCCAAATGCTCAAGTTTCGCTCCATGTACGCCGACGCCACGGATGAAATCCACCGGCGACTCATGGTGGAAACCATCAAGTATCCATCGCGCGCCAATCGCGGCTCGCGCGGGAAGCAGCTTTATGGCAAGGTCTTCAACGACCCGCGGCTGACCAAGGTTGGAACGTGGATTCGACGCTACAGCTTGGACGAGTTGCCCAATCTGTGGAATGTCCTCAAAGGCGACATGAGCTTGGTCGGCCCGCGCCCGCCGATTCCCTACGAAGTCGCCGAGTATCAGGACTGGCACCGGACGCGCTTCAACGTCAAGGGCGGCGTCACGGGCCTGTGGCAGGTTTCCGGGCGCAACCGGCTGACCTTCGAGCAAATGGTGCGACTCGACATTTACTACATCGAGAACTGGTCGCTGTGGCTCGACATCAAGATTCTGCTGCGGACGATTCCGGTCGTTTTTCGCGGCGACAACACCTACTGACGCCGAGCGACGGCCGCGAGCGACCATGCGAGAGCCTTCCGAGCCAGCCCCGCTCCTCACCGTCTCGGCGCTGACGGCCCGCATTCGACGCCAGCTCGAGCGCGAGTTCGGCGAAATCATCGTGGAGGGCGAGCTGTCGAACTTCGTCGCGCACGCGTCGGGCCACTGGTACTTCACGCTCAAGGACGCGCAGTCTCAAATCCGCTGCGCCTGCTGGAAGGGAACGAACTACCGCATTCAGTTTCGCCCGCAAAACGGCCTGCAAGTCATCTGCCGGGGGCGCGTGACGGTGTATGCGCCCAAAGGGGATTATCAGCTCACGGTCGAGGCGATGTCGCCGGTCGGCGTCGGGTCGCAACAGTTGGCTTTCGAGCGACTCAAGGCCAAGCTGGCCGCCGAGGGGCTGTTCGCGACGGAGCGCAAGCGTCCGCTGCCGCTCCTTCCGCGCCGCATCGGCATCGTCACCTCGCCGACCGGCGCGGCGATTCAGGATATTCTCAATGTATTGCGTCGTCGTAACGATGGCGTCAGCGTGTTGCTCTATCCGGCGCAAGTCGAGGGCGTCGATGCCGCCGCCAGCGTTGCCGCGGGCATTCGCTGGTTTAGCCAGCGCGCCGATCCGGATTGTTCCGTGGACGCGCTAATCGTGGGTCGCGGCGGCGGCAGCGCGGAATCCCTCTGGGCCTTCAATACCGAGGAGGTGGCCCGCGCCATTGCCGATTCCAGCGTGCCGGTCATTTCGGCCGTGGGGCACGAAATTGATGTCACCATCGCGGATTTCGTCGCCGACCTGCGCGCGCCGACGCCTTCGGCCGCGGCGGAAATGGTAGCCGCCCGGCGCGCCGACCTGCGGGCGCTCATTCAGAAGCAGGCGGCAGCGCTGGGCAGCGCCATGCGGATCCGGTTGCTCGAGGCGCAGCGAGCGGCGGAGCGCTTGGCGCGCCGCCCGGCTTTTGATGACGCGCGGGCGCGCTTGCGCGATGCGCTTCAGCGCTGCGACGAGCTGGCGCTCGCGGCCCAATCGGCGATGCGCGAGCGGCTGCGCGCGAGCGACCGGCGACTGGAGCGCGCCGTTAGTCGCCTCGCCCATTACCCGTGGGCGCCGCGCTTACAAGTTTGCCAGGCGGAGACCAGCGAGCTGGAAGCCAGCCTGGCGACGGCGCTTCAGGCGCGACTGGCGAGCCATCGCGGCCGGGCGTCCCAGGCGCTGGCGCGGCTAGACGCGCTGTCGCCCCTGCGGGTCTTGGCGCGGGGCTACGCGCTGGCGGAGCGCCCCGATGGGCGGCTGATTCGCTCCATCGGCGACGTTCAGCCTGGGGAGGCGTTCAGCGTCCGATTGGCGGACGGCTACCTCCGCGGGCGGGCGGAAGCCGTGACGCCCCTGCCGCAGCCGGAGCGCCTGCGGGATCACTCGTAGGACATTGGCTTTTCCGGGGTCGTCAGCGCGGGCCAGCCGCCGCTTGGGAAGCGCCACTCGCCGCTCGCGTAGGTCGTGACGCGATTCCCGCCGGCGCGCTTAGCGGCATACATCATCTTGTCAGCGCGCACCGTCAGCTCTTCGGCCGATTCGCCAGCGTATTCGACAATGCCGAAGCTGACCGTAACTTCGCCATTGAAGCGCTCAAAAACGCCCTGGCAAATCCGCTCGCCAACGCGCCGGGCGGCTTCCGCCGGCGTTTCGGGGAGAATGAGCACGAACTCGTCGCCGCCATAGCGGAAAGGCAGGTCTACTTGCCGGCGGATGACCGACTGCGTCAACTCCCCGATCCACCGCAGCAGCTCGTCGCCCGCGACGTGTCCGCGCGTGTCATTGAACCGCTTGAAGCCGTCTAGATCGAAGTAGCAGAGGGCGAAGGTGGCGTCGCGCCGCTGCGCGCGAGCGATTTCGCGCGGCAGGATGTCTTGGTAGTAGCGCTTGTTGTACAGCCCGGTCAGCTCGTCGGTGATGCTGAGCTTGAGTAGCTGTTCCTGTTGGGCGCGGCGCTCGGTCACGTCCGTCAGCACGAACAGGAAGCCTTCGCTGCGCTTGGCGCGCAGCGGGTGGACGGACAAGCTAGCGTAAAAAACGTCGCCGTTGCGCCGCTTGAGCGCCACGTCCATTTCGCCGAAGTGAACCTGCCGCCCCGCCAGCAGCTTTTCAATGCTGGCCGCGACGGCGGAATCTTGAAAAAGTAGCCCAATCGGGGCGGCTACCGCTTCTTTGTTGTCGCGGCCAAACATCTTCTCAGCTCCGCGGCTGAACGTGACAATGTTGCCGGCGGGGTCGGTTGAAATGATGGCAGTGTCAATGGCGACATCCAGAACGGTCTGCAAGTATTCGTGTTCGGCTTGCGCGCTGCGATAAAGCCGGGTGTTGCGGATGGCCACCGACACCTGGAGGGCCAAGTCCTCGGCAATGGCGCAGTCGTCGTCGTCGAACGCCCCGGGGCGCACGCTTTCAAACTCCAAAACGCCCTCGATGCGGCCGTCGAGCCAGATGGGCGTCGCAATTTTAGAGCGGGAAAGGGTGGAGTGCCCGCGCCATTCGGGCAGTTGCCGCAAGTCGCGGCACAGAATCGTGTCGCCGCCGTCCACGGTCTCGCGGATGAGGCCGGAGTCGCGCTGGAGCTTGGTCGCAATGACGCTGGTTCGGCTGGAGAGATTCGAGGCGATATGAAAGTTCTCCCCCTGCGGACCCGTCATGTGCGGCGTGTAGATTGCGACTACCTCGCATTCCATGTAGCGTTGCAAGTGCTCCACGATGTCGGCGATGACGGTCTCAAGGTCGAGGCTGCGCGCCATCTGACGCGTCACCTCGTTGATGAGAAAGACCTGCTCCCGCTTGCGCTGAATGAGGCGGTGCTCGAACGCGTTGTGAAAGGCGCAAGCCAGATGCCGCGAAAGCAGGCTCAGGCCCTCGATTTCGCTCTCCGTGAGCTTGATCCGCCGCGGATAGCCCAGCAGGGCGACGCCGCTGCGCTGCGCGCTGCGCCGTAACTGAAGATAGAGCTGGTGCTTGTCCGCATACGTCAGGGTGTCGGCCGTTTCGGGCAGCTCCGCCAGCGCGAGCGCGACCGTTTCCGGCGGGAGCTTCCGAATGACCGGCTCGCCCTCCGGCGAAAGCGCGCCTTCATAGCCGAGGCTTCCGCCTCCGCTGGTCAGGAGCAGGCGTCCAGTCGTGCAAGGCGTGAAGCGAAACAGGGTGTCGAAAGCGGTTTGCGCCAGCGCGTCTAAGTCGAGGTTGGCATGGAGCTTGAGGGCCAGCTCGTGGAGGGATTGCGGCGAAACCGACTTTTCCGCCGTTTCCGCCGCCCGCTCGGCTCGCCCGATAGCGCGCCGCAGGCGGTCGCTCGTCAGGGGCGGGGTCAGGACCAGCGTCACGCCCTCGGCGCTGGCTTTGGCCGCCAGCGCCGTATCGTCATTCGGCAAGCAGCCGACGATAGGAAGCTGCGGGCTGACCTGGTGGATATAGGCCAGATGTCCCCAGGTGACTGGATCATCCTCCAGCGCGAGCAAAACGACATCGAACTCATATTCCGACATGAGGGCGATGAGCGACGTGCCGTCCACCGCTACGGTCAGTTGGAACGTCCGGCTGCGCTGGAGCAGGGCTTCAATTTCAGAGACCGAAGGCGTCGGCGAAGCGACAAGCAAAACTTGCTTCTTGAACTCCACACGCGACATCTGGATGGTGGCAGGCGCGGACATGGGCGACAGCGAGGGGCGCGGAGGGCGGAAACCGCGAGTTAGCGCGAGGAAATGATGCCAAGAGATGCTGCGAAAAGGTTAGCCGAACGCGCTCGCAGTTTAGGCCAAGTCGCCGACTGGGTACAGCCTTTTGCTCGCGAAAGCAAGCGCGACGCCGTCAGGATGAACGGCGTCGCGCATAAATTGGGACGGATGTGTAAGCCGAATTCTGTTCCGTCAAGCGACGGCGACGGTCATTCATCTAGGCCGGCGATTGCTCGCCGGCTCAAGCGACCTACCCGGAGACGCGCCCGCCGAAGCGGGACTTGGACGAGCCGCCCTCAAGCGCCGCCATATTTGGTCTTGCACCACGAGGAGTTTGCCTAGCCGAGCGTGTCGCCACGCTCGCTGGTGCGCCTTTACCGCACCGTTTCACCATCGCCACTCGCGCGACCGGAGCGCGCCCCAGTCGCGTAAGTCAGGCTGTCTGTTCTCTGTTGCACTTGTCGTCGCGTCTGGCGCGACTCTGCCGCGCCAGACGCGCCCGGCCGTTAGCCGGCTCGCTGCCCTGTAGTGTTCGGACTTTCCTCTCCCCGCGCCGCCGCGGTCGCGACGACGCGGGCAGCGACCGTCCCATCCGCCCCAAACTCGATGCTGGCGACAGGCTTTCAAAGACTGGCGGAGGAGGAGGGATTCGAACCCTCGATACAGTTTCCCGTATACAGCATTTCCAATGCTGCGCCTTCAGCCGCTCGGCCACCCCTCCGACGACGAGCGCGACGAGCGGCTTGTCGCCGCGCGCCGCTGTGTCCTATCGCCGCTGGCGGTGAGGGTGGGATTCGAACCCACGGTACGGTTACCCGCACATCGGTTTTCGAGACCGACCGATTCAGCCACTCTCGCACCTCACCGTAACGTCGAAAAGCGTATCATTCCTCCAGCATATCATCCCCGGCGCTGGCGGAAGAAGCCCCGAAGCAGCTCGCCGCAGGCCTCCGCTAAAACGCCCCCCGTCACAGCGACGCGATGATTGAGCGTCGGGGCTGCGCACAGCCCGAAGTGACTCGCCACCGCGCCGGCTTTAGGATCGAGGGCGCCAAACACCAGACGGGCAATTCGCGCTTGGATGAGCGCTCCGGCGCACATGGCGCAAGGCTCGAGCGTCACATAGAGCGTCGCTTCGGTCAAGCGATAATTGCCTAGTTGGCGGGCCGCCGCCCGCAGCGCGACGATTTCGGCATGGGCGGTGGGATCGCAGTCGGAGCGAGTCCGATTGCCGGCCCGCGCCGCCAGCCGATTGTTGACGACGATTGCCGCTCCGACGGGAACCTCGTCGCGTTCAAGGCAGGCGCGGGCCTCGTCCAGCGCCAGGCGCATCCAAGCGATATCATGCGCGTCTTCCACCGCTCGAATCCTCCTGCGGGCTATGGGGCGGATAGCGTAGCACGCTCTGCGGGGAGCGCGAGTCTGCCGCGCGCCGCTTGCCAAACGGTCAGCGGATGCCCACAATCGCCATCTTTCCCGCTGACCGCGCGGAGATAGCGTCCCAATTGCGGAGGCATTCTCGGCGGGCGGCGAGATTTCACCGGCAGGTTTGCGTGTCATGCCAAAGGGTTTGGTTGTTGTTGAGTCTCCGGCAAAAGCCAAGACGATTACGAAATATCTCGGCAAAGACTTCGCCGTCCTGGCTTCCTATGGCCACATCAAGGATTTGCCTGAGAAGAGCTTGGGCGTGGATGTCGAGCGCGGCTTCGAGCCGACCTACGAGGTGATTCCCGACACCAAGAAGCGCAATAACGCCAAGACGGTGCGCGAGCTGAAGGCGGCGGCCCGCGAGGCGGAAGCCATTTACCTTGCCGCGGACCCTGACCGCGAGGGCGAGGCTATTTGCCAGCACCTGCGCGAGGAGTTGGTCGGGGCGAAAAGCGCCAAGCCGGTCTATCGGCTGCTGTTCAACGAAATCACGAAGGACGCGATTCAGGCGTCGCTTCAGCGCCCGCAGCAGATCAACGCGGCGTTGGTCGAGGCGCAGCAGGCGCGGCGCGTCCTGGATCGGCTGGTGGGCTACCAGGTCAGCCCGATGCTCAACCGGCGCCTGGGCGGCGGCAAAATGGCGCTTTCGGCCGGGCGCGTGCAATCGGTGGCGCTGCGCTTGGTCGTCGAGCGCGAGCGCGAGATTCTGGCCTTCAAGTCCACTGAATACTGGACGTTCGCCGCCCGCTTCGCCGCCAAGCTGCCGCCGGAGTTCACCGCCCATCTCTTCTCGCTGGAGGGCGCGCCGCTCAAGACGGGCGACTTTGACAAGGCGCGGAAAAATGAATGTCACATCCGTGACGAAGCGCAGGCCCGCGACATCGAGCGGCGACTGCGCGCGGTAGGCGAATGGCGAGTGGCCTCAGTCGCCACCAAGGAGCGAAAGCGCAATCCGGTCGCGCCCTTCATTACCTCGACGCTTCAGCAGGAAGCCGCTCGCAAGCTTTCTTTCCCAGTCAAGAAGACCATGCAGGTGGCCCAGAAGCTCTATGAAGGCGTCGAGCTTGGGGCGGAAGGGAGCGTCGGGCTGATTTCCTACATGCGCACGGACTCGACGCGCGTCGCCGACTCGGCGCTCGCCGAGGCGCGGGATTTCATTGCGGCCAGCTACGGCGCGGATAAGCTCCCCGCCAAGCCGAATCAATACCGCAACAAGAAGGGCGCGCAGGACGCCCACGAGGCGATTCGCCCAACCTCGGTGGCGCGGACGCCCGATCAAGTCGCCCGCTATCTCGAAGCCGACGAGCTGGCGCTCTACCGTCTGATCTGGCAGCGGTTTGTCGCGTCGCAGATGGTTCCGGCCATTTATGACGCGACGACGATTGACATCGCGGGCGACGGCGGCTTTGTGTTTCGAGCGACCGGATCGACGCTGCGGTTCGCGGGCTTTCTCGCGGTGTATGAGGAAGGCAAGGATGAGCGCGACGCCGATGACGATGCCCTCGCGCTGAGACTGCCGCCGGCGACGGAGGGGGAAGTCGTTGACTGTCGCGAGCTACACGCCAACCAGAGCTTTACCAAGCCGCCGGCGCGCTACACGGAAGCCACGCTGGTCAAAACGCTGGAGGAGCGGGGCATCGGGCGTCCGTCCACCTACGCGCAGATTTTGTCGGTCATTCAGGCGCGCAACTACGTTGAGAAGCGCGAGGGACGGTTTTACCCAACCGATTTGGGCATGGTCGTCGCCGACGTGCTGACGGAAAACTTCACTGATCTGTTTGATCCCGGCTACACGGCGTCGCTTGAAACGCAGCTTGACGAAATCGAGGAAGGCAAGCGCAACTGGCGCGACGCGCTGGATGACTTTTACGAAAAGTTTCAGGCTGACTTGAAAGCGGCCGAGGCCAACATCAAGAAAGCCAAGGATGGCGTAGCGACTGACGAGACCTGCCACAAGTGCGGCTCGCCGATGACGCTGAAGCTGGGGCGCTTCGGGAAGTATCTCGCATGCAGCAATCCAGAATGCAAGGCGACGCGCGACTACGGCGCGCGCGCGACTCCGGCTGAAGAGGGCGACGCGGGCGGCGCGGCACCCTACGCCGATGTGGCTTGCGAGGCGTGCGGGCGTCCGATGACCCTCAAGAAAGGGCGGTGGGGCGATTTTCTAGCCTGCGCGGGCTACCCGGAATGCAAGACAACGCGCCAGTTGGCTAAAAGCGGCGCGCCGAAGCCGCCGGATGTCATCCTCGACGAGCCTTGCCCGACCTGCGGGAAGCCACTGGCCATCAAGCAGGGGCGCTTTGGCCAGTTCACGGCTTGCTCCACCTATCCGAAGTGCAAATATGTCAAGCGCGAGGTCGTCAAGCGCATGGCCTGCCCGCGACCGGGCTGCGGCGGCGACATCATCGAGCGTAAGTCGCGGCGCGGGCTGGCGTTTTATGGCTGCACGAACTACCCCGCCTGCGAGGTTGTTTACTGGGATAAGCCCGTTCTGGAAAGTTGTCCCGGCTGCGCCGCGCCATTTACGCTGGAGAAAACAACCAAGCAGGGCGTCACCTATCGTTACTGCGCTGACAAGGAAGGCTGCGGCTGGACGGAAGCGCCGGCCGTCGCCAGAAAGACCAGAGCCGTCGCTCGCGACGACGCGCAGCCCGCCGCGGCTCCAGACAAAAACGCGCCGGGCAAGCGAGCGACGCTGAAGAAGAAAGCGACTTCTGACCAATCCGCTGCCAGCGCCGCTTAGCGCGCCCGCCGCGCGCCTGAAACCCCTGCGCCGCGCTGGGGCGGAAATGATGCTTCCCAAAGCATCCAGCTCCCGCAGGAAGCCATCGTCCGCTTTGACGAGAAGTTTCGCCGGAAAAGGCTGGCCTCTGCGTTGGCGCATCCGACAAAGCCGCTAGCCGACGATCGCCCGCCCGCTGCGCGGATCGGCTTTCGGCCGCGTTTTGCGCGCCTTGCTCGCGTCCGCGTTGTCGTTCAAACTGCTTTGAAAGCCCGCGGAACCGCGTTGTCGCGAGAGTTGAGAAAGCCTGCGATGTCCACGCCATTGGTTGCCACGCCGCCGCGCTTGCTGACGCTGGAGGAGTTTTTGGAGTTTGGCGAGCAGACGCTCGCTATGAGTTAGAGGCGGGCGCGCCGGTCGAAATGCCGCGATCCAACAAGCGCCGCCAACTAATCGTCCTGGCGGTGGCCGCCTGCCTGACGCGCGCCATAGGCGAGAAGCGGTTGCTGCGCATAGTGACTTTGTTGGGGCTCCAGACTGCGCTGGACACTGTCCGCATGCCGGACTCGCTGGCGTGTCGGCGGGAAGATGCGGCGGCTGGGCTGGATACGGAGGAAGCGGGTCTCTGATCCGGCTCGGCGCGCTGGTGGCGCTGGTTGCGGAAGTGACGAGTCAGAACTGGCGGGATGATTACGGAAAGAAGCTCAAGGAGTATGCGCGGCGCGGGGTGGAGGCAGGCGTGATTGTGGACGCCGAGCGGAGGCGGATCGCGGCGTATCGCCGACCGGATGTCGTCGAAGGGAGGTATTTCGAAGAAGTGGCGTATGGCGCGGGCGAAGCGGCGGGTTTGGAGACGCTGGGCGGATGCGCGTTGCCAGCGGATGCGGTCCTGGCGGGAGAGTTTGCGGAAGACTTGACGCAAGCCGATTTGGAGCGGCTCAGGGCGGAGCAGGCGGCGGAAGCGCGCGCCAGGGAAGCCGAAGCTCGCGCGGAAGCGGAGCGGCAGGCCCAGCAGGCTTTGCTAGAGTAATTATCCCGTTTGCGGGCGCAGCTAGGGCTGCCCCCGGAGAAGTAAGGCGGAGGAGTAAGGCGTCCGTGTGCAGAGCGCCGCGACGCCAGCGCGGCGACGCCTCGCCGCGGCGTCTTCCGACTGGCGCCAGGCGTCGGTTATGCTAACCGACGCGCCTCCTCCAAAATCCGAAAGCTGAGCGCGGCAAGCGCTTTCGGCGGGCATCTTCCGCGTTTGGTCCGCGCCTTCAGCGAAGCTTTCAGCGAGCGAAAAGCGTCGTCTCCTCAACATGCGCATCGAGAAGTCAAGCTGTGGCGTTGGTTTTGTGGCCTCGCGGCGCGGCGCGCCGGAGCGCGGCATTGTCGAAGCGGCGCTGCGCGCCCTGCGTTGCGTTGAGCATCGCGGCGCCTGCGCCGCTGACGGGCGCACCAGCGATGGCGCCGGGCTGATGACCGATTTGCCGCACGCCTTGTTTGGCTACCTGCCGGAAAGCATTGCCGTCGCGTTTCTTTTCCTGCCTTCCGACCCAGCCCGAAGCGCCCAAGCCATTGATATTTTCGCTGACACCTTTGACTTTTACGACCTCCACATATTGGAAACCCGGGATGTGCCGACCAACCCGACGGTTCTCGGTCCCGTCGCCCGACAATGTCTTCCCGCGCTGAAGCAGGCCATCATCAAGCGCCCATCGCAAGCGCGCACGCTCGCGGCGTTTGAGCGGCTGCTCTATGCCGCCAAGCAGATGACGCGCAAGCAGTGGCGCAAGCGCGGCCTCGATACGAGCTGCTTCTTCGCGTCGCTTTCAGCGACGACGATTGTCTACAAGGCGCTGACGCGGGCCGCCGACCTTGATCGCTTCTACCTCGACTTGCGCCACCCGGCTTTCATTTCGCGCTTCGCCCTCTTTCACCGGCGGTTCAGCACCAACACTCGGACGGCTTGGGATCGGGCGCAGCCATTTCGCCTCATCGCCCACAATGGCGAAATCAACACGATTGCCGGCAATCGCGCCTGGGCCTACTCGCGCGAGCGGTCGCTGGGGCTCGAGGCCGGGGAATTGCTAACCCACGAAGGCATCAGCGATACCGGCAGTCTCAATGAAATGATTGAGGCTCTGCGCCATCGGAGCGGCGTGCTGAGCTTGGCCGAGGCCCTGGCCATCGTGATGCCGCCCGCTGAAAACGATCCCTATCACGCCTTTTGGGGCAGAGCCCTCGAGCCTTGGGACGGTCCGGCCATTGTCGCCTTCGCCGATGGGCAGGTCGCGGGCGCGCGCCTTGATCGGAACGGCTTCCGGCCGGGTCGCTGGGCCGAGACGAATGACGCTTTTTATCTGGCCTCCGAGGCTGGGGCCTTCGCGATAGACGAAGCCCAAACGCAAGCTAAAGGCGCGCTGCATGCCGGAACCGGCGTCATCGTGGATTTGCGCTCGGGCGGCGTCAGCTTTACCGAGCCGCGCGCGCAGGCCAGAGTCGCCGGCGCGGTCTTTGACCCGCGCGCTTGTCGACTGCCGGAAAGCCCGCCGCCGGTCGCCCCGACGGCGGCGCGCCTGGCGCTGGCTTTTGGCTACGCCTATGACGACCTCCACGCCGCGCTCGTTCCAATGGCCGCGACGGGCAAGGAACCCATCGGCTCAATGGGGGATACGGGGCGGCTGGCGGTTTTGTCCGACCTGCCGCGGCCGCTGTTTGACTTCTTCTACCAAGACTTCGCGCAGGTAACGAATCCGCCTGTGGACTACCTCCGCGAAGCGCTGGTGATGAACACCGCCGTTTACCTCGGCGCCAAGCCCAACATCTTCGCGCCGAAGACGCTAGTGCCCATGCCGCCCGCCATTGAGCTGGATGGCCCGGTGTTGTCGCTATCGGCGATGGCGAGCCTCCGCGCCGCTCTGGGAACGACGCGGCTTGGCGTTCACGTCGCGGAACTCGACGCCACCTTTGCCGTCGCCAACGGCGCGAGCGGGCTGCGGACAGCGCTGGCCGAGCTTCAGCGGCAAGCTTTGAATCTGGCTGAACACGGCGCGTCCGCGCTGATCGTGAGCGATCGCCAGGTCAGCTCATCGCGCGCGCCAGTTCCGAGCCTTCTGGCCCTGCGCGCAATTGTCAATGGTCTCAACGAAGCCGGCATGCTGCTTGACGCCGCGCTGATTCTCGATACTGGCGAAGCCCGCGTCGCCCATCACGTCGCGGCGCTCATCGGCTTCGGCGCGGCTGCCGTGTGTCCGCGCGTCGCGCTTGATTATGCCCGGTTCGGTCGTCACCCGAAGCTGGACGGCCTATCGCCCGATGCGCGCGAAGCCAATTTGATCGCGGCGCTGACCGGCGGCGTGTTGAAAATTATGTCGAAGATGGGCATTTCGGTGCTGGCGAGCTATCAGAATGCGCAGCTCTTCACGCCCTTTGGACTCGGGCCAAAGCTGCTCGACGAGTTTTTTCCCGGCAAGGAGAGCTATCTCGGCGGCCTCGAGCTGGAGGACATCGCGCAGCGCCAGCTCGCCCTGCACGCAAGCTGGCTGCGCCCCCAAGCCGAGGGGGGCGACGCGCTGGACCTGCGCGGGCTGCCGCGTTATTTCCGCTTCAAGGAGGACACCCAGGGGCTTCAGGGCGAGCGGCACTCGATGACGACGGCCCGCGCGCGGGCGGTCCATGCGCTTGTCCGGCACGCCGAGCCGTCGCCAGAGCGCTACGCCGAGTATCTTGCCCTGGGCGCGGATGGCGAGCCGGTCAGCCCGCGCCACCTTCTGACGCTTCGCGCCGATGTCGCCCCGCTAGCGCTGGAAGCCGTCCAGCCGCGCACGGCAATTTTGCAAGCCTTCGGAACGGGCGGCATGTCGTTTGGGGCAATTAGCGCCGAGGCGCAGAGGGATTTGATTCTCGCCATGCGAAAGCTGGGCGGACGCAGCAATAGCGGCGAAGGCGGCGAGAACCCCTACTACTATGAAACCGGCATAACCGCGACCATCAAGCAAATTGGCTCGGCCCGGTTTGGCGTGACGGCTCGTTATCTCGTGACCGGGCAGGAAATTCAGATCAAAATGGCGCAGGGCGCGAAGCCGGGCGAAGGCGGCCAACTGATGCGTTATAAAGTGACGCCGGAAATTGCGCGGGCGCGTCATGCGAAGCCAGGCATAGACTTGATTTCGCCGCCGCCGATGCATGACATCTACAGCATCGAGGACCTCAAGCAGCTCATCGAGGAACTGAAGAGCCTGCACCCGCAAGCGCGCGTCAGCGTCAAGCTAGTTTCTGGAACCAACATTGGCACCATTGCCGTCGGGGTGGCCAAAGCCGGGGCTGACATCATTCATATCGCCGGCGGCGACGGCGGGACAGGCGCGGCCAGCCTTATCTCGATGGCGCACGCCGGGCTGCCTTGGGAAATCGGTCTGGTCGAAGCGCACCGCGCGCTTTGCGAGGAGGGGCTTCGCGGCCAGGTGACGCTCCGGGCGGACGGCGGGCTGTCCACCGGATTGGATGTCGTCCTGGCGGCTATCCTCGGCGCGGAAGAGTTTGACTTTGGCAAGCTGGCGCTGGTCGCCGAAGGCTGCATCATGGCGCGGATTTGCGAAACCAATCAGTGCCCAGCTGGCATTGCCACCCATGATCCGAAGCGCAAGGCGAAATATGCCGGGCAACCCGACCAGGTCGCCCGCTTGTTTGAAGCCATCGCCGATGACGCGCGTCACTGGCTTGCCAAAGCCGGGCTGCCGACATTGGCCGCCGCCGTCGGGCGCTTCGACCTGCTTGCCCCAAGCGAGCGCCATGCCGAGCGCTTGCGGGAGCGAAAGCTCGACTTGTCATTTTTTCTCGGGCCGCCCGCGCCGTTGCCGCCGATCAGACGGGCGACTTTTCGCATCGGCGAGCTTAATCGGCGCATTCTAGAGGATGTCCAGGCGAGCTTATCCGCCGGACAAGCCGCCTTCGTCGGCGATTACGTCATCACCAGCCTCGACCGCGCCATACCGGCGACGCTTTCCGGCTGGCTGGCGCGCGCCGCCCACGAGCGGCAGTTCCAGGGCGACGCGGCCGCCTCGCCGCCGCCCTCCGTCACGCTTCGCTTCACTGGCAGCGCCGGGCAGGGCTTTGGCGTATTTCTGACCGACAGGGCGCAGCTTGGCTTGGAGGGCGAGGCGAATGATTCAGTCGGGAAAGGCATGAGCGGCGGGAAGATTGTCATTCGCCCGCATCCCGCCAGGCGCGACCGGGCAGAGGCCGACGCGATCATCGGCAATGGAGCCCTCTATGGGGCGACTGGCGGAACGCTCTACGTCGGCGGCTTTGCCGGCGACCGCTTCGCCGCCCGTAACAGCGGCGCGACGGCCGTGGCGCATGGCGTCGGCTTGCACGCTTGCGAATACATGACCGGCGGTCAAGTCGTCATCCTTGGCCCGACCTCGAAAAACCTCGGCGCGGGAATGACCGGCGGCTGCATTTACGTTTTCGGGGGCGCGCCGCCGACGCATGTGAACTGGAATTTTCTCAGCGAGCGGCGGCCGACGCCTGATGAATTAGTCGCGCTGCGCGCGCTGCTGCTGGATTTCATGGTAGAAATGGACAGTCGCGCCGCGCGCCTGCTCCTGGAGCAGTGGCCGACGAGCGCCGGGCAATTCGCTCTCTATGTTCCCCGACCGCCGGATTCCTGAACCCAGATTCATAACCGCTCAGACTTTGACTTTTCTGGACCGTCACGACAGGGCATATGGCAAAGGATAACTCGTTCGACATCGTTTCGCAGGTGGATATGGCGGAAGTGGTCAACGCCATCAACCAGGCCACAAAGGAAATCAGCCAACGCTTCGACTTCAAGGGAAGTCAGAGCCGGATTGAACTCGAAGACCGCGACATCGTGCTGGTGTCGGACGACGAGTATAAGCTCAAGAGCGTGATAGATATCCTCGAGTCAAAGCTCATCAAGCGAAATGTGCCGCTCAAGGCGCTTGAGTATGGAAAAATCGAGCCGGCGGCGGGCGGAACCGCTCGGCAGCGCATTACGCTCCAGCAGGGCATCCCGACTGAGAAGGCCCGCGAGATTGTCAAGTTCATCAAGGACTCCAAAGCCAAGGTGCAAGCTTCCATCAACGGCGACATGGTGCGCGTCAGCGGCAAGGATCGGGATGTCTTGCAGGAGGTCATCGCCAAGCTGCGGGCGCAGGATTTCGGCATAGACATGCAGTTTACGAACTATCGCTCCAACTAACCGCCCGGCGCACTCCCGCCTGGCGGCGAGCTTTACCAATGGACGCTTTTCTACTGGCGGCGCTGGCGCGGGAGCTAGACGCCGGGCTGGCGCGCCTCGATCATGGGCTGCCGGTCGGCAAGGTTGTCGCCGCCGGGCGCGATGCCGTCGCGCTCGACCTTCGGCGGCGCGACGGGCGCTGGCTGACGCTGATGGCGCGCCCGCATGACAATCGCCTGTATCTGACCAGTCGCCATCCGCGCGAGCTTGACACGGGGAGCGAGCCGCCATTTGTCGCGCGGCTGCGCAAGGCGCTGCGCGGCGCTCGGCTTGCGAGCGTTGTCAAGGCGGCGACCGAGCGCTCGGTAACGCTGACCTTGACCGGCTTTGACGACGCCGAGCGTCCTGCGCGGTGGCTGCTGCGCCACGACCTGACGGGTCGCGGCGCGAATCTCTGGCTGCTGACCGAAGATGAGCGGGTTGTGGATGCGCTGCGCCCGTGGGATGGCGCGCCAGGCGAGCCGCGCCGACCAAGCGAGGAAATGCGCCGGCTGGATTGGTCGGAAGTCGCGCCTGAGATGCTGCCCGAGCAGCCCAAGGCGTTAGAGTCATTCTTGCTGGCGCGCGTGTATGGCGCTCGCCCCCGGGTGGCGCGCGAAGTGGCGTTTCGGGCGCGCGCCAGCGCGCCCTGGGCCGCTTTCGAGTCCGTCCGGGCGGAACTCGCCCATCCAAAGGCGTTTTTTTTATATGAACTGCCGGAGGGGGCGGAGGCGCTTCCGCTCCGACTGACCAGCGCGCCGGAGCTGCCGGTCGCGACTTTCGCCTCCGCGCTCGAGGCCGCGGAAGCGCTTTTCGAGTATCGCGAGCGTCAAGCGTCCCTGCTTGAGGGCCGTCGCCGGTGGCGGCAGGCGCTGGCGACTTGGCGCAAGCGGATCGAGCGCGCGCTGTGCAAGCTGAGCCTGTCGGATGTCCAGGCGCGGGAAGCCGAGCGATGGCGGCAGTGGGGCGAGTTACTCTACGCCAACATCGCTACGGCCAAGCGAACGCCCGAGGGCGTGGAAGTCGTGGACTACTACGCCGCGGAGCAGCCGACCGTTGTTATTCCGCTCGAATCGCCATCGGAAGACTTAGCCGCCGCTGCGCGCCGTTGCTTTCGGCGCTATCAGCGAGCGCAGCGGGCGCTGACGGCCAACGCCGACCGGCGGGCGACCCTGGAGGCCGAGCAGGCGGCGGCCGCTCGCCTCGAGCAAGCGCTTGCGGCGGCGGACGACGCCGCGGCGCTCGCGGCCTGCATCGAGGCGCTGCGCGAGCGAGTTCCATTTGACGTGCAGCCGCGCGACGCGACGCCAGGCGGAAGCAAGTCAGGCGGAAGCAAGGCGAATGAGCGAAGCGACTGGTCCGGCCTGCGGAGGTATCGCGGCCCGGAAGGTTACGAAATTGTCGTTGGGCGGACATCCTGCGACAACGACCGACTGACTTTCGAGCTGGCGCGCCCGCATGACCTTTGGTTGCATGCGGCGGACTATCCGGGGGCGCATGTCATCATTCGCAATCCGCAGCGAAAGCCCGTGCCGCCGCAAGTCGTCCGGGCGGCCGCCGAGTTGGCAGCCTATTTTTCGCAGGCCAAGCAGGCGGATCAGGTGGAAGTGCGCGTGGCGGAGCGGAGGCATGTCTCGCGCCCGCGCAAGGGCGCCCCCGGACAAGCGCTAGCGCGCGCAAGTCGCGCCGTGACGGCCGCGCCCCGCGAAGCGCTCCCGCGCCTGGCGTAGGCAGGCGCGGGAGCGCGCGGCCAAGCCATCTCTCCCGCTCAAGGGCGCGGGCTTCACGATCTGCCGCGCGCGGCGCTGGCGATGCCGCTTTGCCGCTTGGGGCTCTGGAAGATCATCCAGAGCGTGACGCCAAGCAGGAGGGCGCCCGAGGCGAGCCAGAGCGTGGCCCAGATGGTTGCCGGAACGCCCGTCATCCGCGCCATGTTGGCGGCGTCGCTTTGCACATTGGTAAAAGCCGAAAGGAAAAACAACGTCTTGAGGTCGGAAAGCGCGTCAAGGCAGCACTGCACCGCCAGAAAATTCACGATGAACTGTCCGACAGCCGGCTTGGTCAATAAGCCAAGGGCAATGAGACTGATGCCAATGCTCAACCCGGCAAGCCAACTGTAGAGCGTGCCGGTGAGGACGCAAACCGCAGCCAACAAGAGAACGAGAAGCCCGCCCGCGCCAAGCATGCCCCAGCGGGCGATCATCGGCAGGGTGGTTCGCAAGCCGCCCAGCAGCAGCGCGCCAGCGAGCGCCAGCGGCAAAACCATCAGCCACGACGCCTGCCCGTTCACGAACAGGATGGTTAGCAGCAGCACCAGCATGCCCGAGCCAACTAGCAGCAGGCTAACCCGGTCGCGGCGCTGGGCCTGATAAAGCAGGAAGACGCCGAAGAGCATCGTCCCAAGGTACCCGGCGCTGGCGATGAACCAGTTCTGCCCGGCCGTGAGCGTCAGCCCGCTGCCGTCCCAATGAATCGTCATGCGGATGACATGGTAGCCGCTCAGCAGCGCCGCCAGCGCATGGCTGCCTTCATGAATGAAGGTCACGAACATGCGAATGGGAAAGGTGATGACTGCGGCGAAGGGCATGACCATCAACATCAGCGTGGCGACCGTTGCTAAGATCAGCCAGAGCAGCGACGAGTTGCGGCGTTCCTCAACCGGAATGGCGAACTCCTGGCCGGATGGGCGACGAGTTGGAAAGTCATCCGTATGGCGCATGATCATAACCCCCAGAGCGAATAACCGTGGCTTGGCAGCCGTAGTTCACAGCGACGGCGCTTTTCCCCACGGCCGACGCGGCAGCGACGTCAGAGATAGACTATACCTTCTCGATGGGTTTTTACGAATTGCGCCGGCATTGCCGCGAACGCGTCCCACCCTTCCGCGAAGGCTTCAAGGATGCCCTGCAAGACGGCCTCTCGCGTCGGCGCGGCTTCGCCAAGCGCGAGCCGCAGCGAAGTGGCGGGATGACGCAGCCCGTCCGGGAATGAGGTCTGCCCGACATTGACGCCAATCCCGACGATCAGAAAAGACAGCCGCTCCTGACGCCAGTCGGCTTCAACCAGAATACCGGCCACTTTCCGCCCGTCAAGAAAAACGTCATTGGGAAGCTTGACGCCGAGGCGCGCGCCGTCGCCGACCAAGCTTGCCAGGGCGCGGCAAACCATGAGACCGGCAAAGGTCGCGACATGCGGCAGCGCGTCGGGCGCCAGCGCCGGACGCAGCAGCAGGGAGCAGTACAGCCCGACGCCGGGCGGGGAATGCCACGTCCGCCCATACTGACCGCGTCCGGCGGTTTGCGCCGCGGCGCACAGACACTGCCACGCCGGCGCGCCGGACTGAGCCAGCGCCTTGAGCGCGGTATTGGTTGAATCCGTCTGCGCGATCCAGCGGACGCGCCACCGTCCCAGCCGCGGCGCCGGCGCGGCGTCAAGGGGCTTGGTCGGGCTGCTTGATTTCAATGCCATTCACGGCGAGCGATGTGCCAAGCGTGCGCTGAAGCTGGGCCACCGCCTTGTTGTAGTCGGTTAGGGCTTGAATCTCATTGCCGCGCGCAATCGAAAGCCGGTTCTGGCGGTCGAGAATCAAGAAGGTGGTGGAGAGTCCCGCCGCGTAGCGTTGCTGCTCGCCCCGCAGTTGCGTCTCCGCGGCGATGCGCGCCGCCCGCGTGGCTTCCACCCGTTGCCGGGCGGACGCGACCGCCTGCAATCCGTTCCGCACTTCGACTTGAATGCCTTGCTGAAGGTTGCGCTCCTGCGCCTTGAGCTGCCGTCCGGTGGCGAGGGCGCGCCCGACGGCGGCTTCAGCGGCGCGGTTGCGGAAGGTAAAGGCGATGTTGGCCCCGACCGTGTAGGTTGGGAAGTCGAGGGAGAACAAGTTGCTGAGCGCCGTGCCATACCCGCCGATGAACCGCTGATTGATGAGCGCCGGGGCGCCGGGCGGGAGTTCCAGGCGCGATGTGCCGCCCAAGCCGCTCAGCGTCAGCGCCGCGAAGGCGTCCACTTGCGGCTTGCGCTGGTTCTCCGCGAACAGCCGCTCGATGTCGTTGAGTTCCTGCTGCAAGTGAATTTGATCCAGCTCCGGGCGGTTGCGCAGCGCGCTTGCCAGCGCCTGCTGAATGTCAAGCTCGACCGGCGTGAAGTCCACATCGTCGGTCGGCTCAATCGCCGCCTGCCACTCATCGGCTTGCGGGTCGCCCAGAATGAGTTGCTTGAGCTGGTTTTCCGCCGTCGTGATTTGCTGAAGCGCCGTGATTGCCGCGTTTTTACGGTTTTCGAGCTCGGATTCGTTTTCGACCACGTTGATCGGCGCGCTCGTGCCAACCTCGACTTGGCGGCGCGTCACCGCGAGGGAGATATCCGCCAGCTCGACGGCGTCGCGCTGGATTTGGAGATTGCGAATGGCGAAAACCAAGTCCCAGTAAGACGCCTGTACCGCAGCGATGGTCGTCAGCACGCGCTGCCGAAACTGCGCGTCGCTGAGCGTGAGCTGCTTGCGGCTCACTTTGACCAAGCGCTCGTTGGCGCTTGACCGAAAGTTCCGAAAAAGCGGCTGCGTGAAGCGAAAATCGAGCGTCGCGAAATACTGCGGGCTAAGCCCGGCGGAACCCGCGTTGTTAGTCTCGCGGCTGTTGGAGAAGGTAATCGAGTAGTTCCCGCCGGTCGGCAGGCTTTGCGCCAGCGTCGGCGTGAACTGAAGCTGCTTGCGCTTGAACGCGCCGCCTTCCGCGCCGATAAAGGTCTGCGCGGTCGGGGAGGTGGAGGACTGAAACTGCACGGTCGCCTGGAGAATCGGGTCGTAGCTGCCGAGCGATCCGCGCTCGCTTTGCTGCGCGAGCTGGACATTAGCGCGCTCGACCTCGATATCCTGATTGTTGCGCAGCGCCAGGAGGATGGCGTCGCGCAGGGCGAGGCGTAGCAGGCGTCCTGGCGCAATGCCAATCCGAGCGGTCGGCAGCTCGTCCAGCGCCCGCTTGGCGCGCTGGTCGGCGACGGGAAGCGACGGGTTTTGACCGCCGCCGGCCGGGGGCGGCGGGTTCTGAGCGACGACGCCGAACACAGGGGCGTCCGCCGCCGGGCTGTCCTGCGCGCGGGCGGGCGGCGCGGCGATCCCGAGGCCGGCAACGAGCGCCAGAGCGAGACGAAACGGTCGGTAATGCGATGACATGGCGTTCAAAGGCGCCTTGAAGGGACGGTGAAAGGTAAAAGCCAAGGCGGCAGTCGCAGCGTTTTACGAAAGCGTTGCCGAGCAAGTTCCGCTTGAAATGACGCTGACTAATGTTTAGGCGCGCGAGCCATCCGGACGGCGTGATATTCCGCACGAAAGCCCGGCTGGCGCCTTTGACATTGGCGATTCGCCCTCTCCTCGTCAAGGCCGGGGAGAAGCCGAAGCGCGCGCATCCGCTGGCCTTAGGCTCGTTGAAGCTTGCCTCGGCGACTCCGGCGCCCGGCGGCTCAAGCCGCTGATTCTGGTAGTGGCGTCAGGCGGCACGGTCTGAAGGCGATCCGCGCAGGGCGAATATGAGGAATGGTGGAGATGAGGGGGGTCGAACCCCTGACCTCTGCATTGCGAACGCAGCGCTCTACCAACTGAGCTACATCCCCATCGAAGCCCAAAAGCCGTCGAAAGCGAACCTGCACGATAAAGCCGCCGAGAAGATGCTGTCAAGCTGTCCGTCAAGCTTTCTCTTCGGACGCGGGCGCCTCCGGCCTGACGATACGCAGCGCGCCTAGCGCCGTCGGCGCAATTTGCAGCAGGGCTTTTCCGGCGACCAGCTCCAGCAACAGCTCGCCCGCCGCCGCCCGCCGCCAGCCGTTGAGCAGGGGAAGGCTGGCGGCCTCATCCGGCGGGCTGCCTTGAAGAACCCATCCGGCGAACTTGAGCAAATCGTCGCGCGTCGCCAGCAGGCTGGGCGATAAGTCGAGCGTCCCGGCGCGAAGGCGGACGATGGCGCCGAGCAGCGTCGCTAGCCCGTCCAGCATAGGATCATACTCGCGGGCGGCGATCGCCTCCGGCAGCTCCGTCTCCGGCAGCGCCAGGGCGCGCTGGATCGCGTCGAGAATCTCCGCGACCGACTCCCGCGAGAGGTTGTTCGCGCCTCGCACCTGCCGCAGCGCGGCTTCCGATTTTGGCAGCGTATAGGCGATTTGCCGCGCCACGTCGTCGTTGAGAATCGCGCCGACGGGCCGGTTACGGCTGCGCGCCGCCATTTCGCGCCACTGGCACAACTCGCGCAGCACGGCCAGCTCCCGCCGGCTCAGCGCCCCCAGCTTGCCGATCTTGAGGTATTCCTGCCCGGCCTCGCGCGCTCGAACCGCCTGTGCAGCGGCGTCCGCGCAGGCGTCGAGCGCCCAGGTCAGCCGCCCGTAGCGCTCCAACTGCTGGAGCAGCTCGTCATAAACCGGGAACAGATAGCGCACGTCATTGAGGGCGTACTCGATTTGCTCCGGCAGCAATGGGCGGCGCGTCCAGTCCGTAAACTGTTGCTTCTTGCTCAGCGACACTTTGGCGAATCGCTGAACGAGCGCCGCGTAGCCAATGGCTTCGCCGTAACCCAGGAAAGCCGCCGCAATTTGGGTGTCGAAAACGTTGACCGGAATCGCGCCGGTCTCGCGGCGCAGCAGGGCGATGTCCTGTCCCCCGGCATGGAAGATTTTCCGAATGCGCGAGCTGGTCAGAACTGGCTCCAGCGGCGCGATGTTGACGCGAAACGGGTCAACCGCGACAAACTCCTGTCGCAGTCCGAGCTGAACCAGACAGACCAGCGGCGCGTAGCGCCCTTCGCCTTGAAACTCCAGGTCAATCGTCAGTTCGGTATGGGCGAGCGCTTGTTGGCAAAAATCCTGAAAGGCGCGGTCAGTATCTATCCACATGGCGCAAGGTCAAGCTGCGCGCCGTTTTGGGCGGCGGCGCTTGAGAGGGGGCCGGGCGAGGCTAGGAAGCGTCCGGGTCGCGGTAGCGGGCCAACGCGGCGCGGACGCCCTGTCGCATCGCGTCGAGTTCCGTCATCAGGCGCTGCCGCAGCGAAGCGTCGCCGTTCGGTCGCGCCTCGGCAGCGTCAGCCGCGGCCGGCAACAGAGGGAAGCCCTCGGCTACGGCGTCGAAAAGATGCCATCCGGCAAGGTGCGTCGAGTCCTTGCCATGAAAAAGACCATATTCGCCATTGAGCGAATCGTAAACGACCGCCACTTGCCACGGCATGCCGAAGACTTGCCGCTGCGTGGACTGGTCCGTGCCGGACATGAACACGCCAAAGCCGGGGTGAGTATGATACCAGCCGACGATGCGCAGGTCGGCCTCGATGACCCCCGCTTGCCGCTCCCGCAGTTGTCGCAGGTGGCTCGCGACCGCCAGCAAGTCGGTTGCGCCCATCTCGACGAAGGTTGGCCCGGCGTCGGCTTCATCGGCCGGGATGGCGTCCGCGATTGCGGTGAACGTGATGTCGTAGCCGTCGAGGTCGGCTACGTAAACATTGCCGATGAGCAACCCGCCGCACTCGTTTTCGCCAAGAAACGCGCGCGTCAAATCCGCCATGGACTCGGTCGGCTTTTTCGGGGGCGCGGCAAGGAGAATCTTTTCTTCCGCCTGTTTCGAAAGAAACACCTGGAGACCGGCGGTTGGCGGCTGGCCAACCGTCTCGAGGACACGCGGCAGCGCCCGCCGCGCTGGCGCGACCTCGCGGACGGATTTGATACGGAATGTCATGGCGCGAGCGGCTCCGGCTCAAACGGGAAGACTTCGTTGTGCTTGACATCGAAGGCGAAGCTTTGCACGTCATCCATGCGGACGTAAAGCTTGCGAAAATGCGCTGTCGGCATGTGGTTTTGGAAGTGTTCCACCTCGCAGTCGTCCAGCTCGATGACATCGGTCTCGATGCGCACGCGGCTGACGTTCTCTAGGCGGGCGTCGCGCGACAGCGAGAGCGTATCCGTGACGGCGCGGGAAATGCGGCCGCGCACGATTCCGTAGGGAAGATAGAGCACGAGCAGCGGTCGCGCGCCGCCGATGTCAAGCGCGGCGCGAATGGCCGTAAAGAGCGTGTCGCTCATGCGGAACTTCATCGTCGGCGCGTCAAGTTGGCTCATGACAATTTGGTTAGGCTCTCGGGTAAGATGCTAAGCCGCCCGCCCGTTGGCGAGGAGCGGAAAAGCGTCGGAAAGCTACCAGTTTTCAAGTCGGGATAAAACACCCTTGGGCGGCGGTCAAGCGCGGCGCGGGCGCGCTGCGCGAAGCAGGGCGCTGGCCCGCGCGTCATTCCGAAAAGGCCAGCCAGGCTCGCTTGCGGATGGAGCGGCCCGCCTTTCAATTGCCCTCTCGATTTCGATGCCAGCTTGATTTTGGCTTCCGATTGCCGAGCTTGCAATTGCCGAGCTTGCCGCCGGTTACTCAAAGCTCGGCGAGCAGGGCGTCGAGCGCCGGGCGATGCAGCCGGGCCTCGCGCTCGCCCTGCGCAATCGTGGCCTCGACCAGGTCGGGGCGCGTGTAATCCCACCGCGAAACCGGCGGCGGCGCCAGCGGCGCGACGTAGAGGCGGCGCCCTTGTCGCCCGATGACTTCCGCCGGGTAGGGACGCGACATCAACACGGCCTGCCGCGCGACATCGGGGCAGTCGTCCAGCAGAAAGGCCGGAACATTGTCCACCAGCCCGCCGTCGAGCAGAGCTTGGTTGGCAATGCGACCGAGCGGCGTGAAGGGCGGCGTCGCCGACGAAGCTAGGATCAGCGCCGTCAGCTCGTCGGCGGTGGCGCACTCCCGCATGTCGAAAGCCGCCGGGCGAAAGCCTAGCCGCCGTCCCCAGGCGGGGTGCGTCAGCCCTCGCTTGAGCCGTTTTTCGAGGTTGTAGGCCGTCAGCCCCAGAATCGTCGCCGCCACGGGAGGCAGCCCGCGCGGGAGCTGCGAGGTTAAGACGAGCAGGGGAAAGGGCTGCGCGCGGATACGCTCAAAGCCGCCGTCGGCGAGGCAAAAGCGCACCGTGTCGCGGTAAATCGGCGCATGCGGCGTAAGCGGCTTGCCGACCAGCGGATGCCACCAGTTGATGTTGCGCGTGACGCCCGCCCGGCGCCGCTTCCAGAAATCAGCCGTCGCCGCGGCGCGTCCGCTCAGCGCCATGGCGACGACGCAGGCCCCGGCGCTGCAAGCGGCGACGGCGCTCGCGCGCGACCAGAGGTCGTCCCACGCCTGCATCAAGCCGAGTTGATAAAAGGCCCGATTGCCGCCGCCGGCAAAGACCAGGCCCAGCCGCCGCTCAGGCATGGCGTATGAGTTCAGGCGGAAGTTGCGTCGCCGCATCGGCCGTGACCAGCCAGGCGAGCGTCCCCGGCCGCGGGCGAATCATCTGCGACGGATAGCGATATTTTGGGTCATCCCCAGTCAGAACTTCCCGCAAGATCCGGGCCTTGGCGCTGCCGGTCACGAAGAACTCGACAGCGCGGGCGGCGTTGATAAGCGGCGCAGTGAAGGTGATGCGCGTCGCGCCGAGCTGTGGCGCGTCATTGGCGACGACCTTGGGTTCGGTTTCAGCCAGCGCCGCCGTGCCGGGAAACAGCGACGCCGTGTGGCCATCCTCGCCCAGGCCCAAGTGAATCAGATCGAAGCTCGGCGGCGCGTCGCCAAAGAACGCTCGCAGGCGGGCATCATAGCGAGCCGCCGCCTCGGCTGGCGGAAGCTCGCCTTCTATGCGGTGAATGTTGCTTTCCGCGACGCCCAGCGGCGACAGGAGGCTTTCCCGCGCCAGGCGAAAGTTGCTGTCAGGATGGTCGGGCGGAACGCAGCGCTCGTCGCTCCAGAAAATGTGGACGGCGCCCCAGTTGACGCGCCGGGCGAAGGCTTCATCGGCGAGTTGGCGAAAAATAATGCGCGGCGTGCTGCCGCCAGAAAGAGCGACGCTAAAGCGTCCGCGCGCGTCAATGGCTGACGCGGCGCGCGTTACAAATGACGCGGCAGCATAACGCGCTAACTCGTCGCTGGTTGGAAAAATGAGGGCTTTCATGGCTTCAGGCTAGTTGAGCGTCCAGCGCCAGCTCGGCGCTAATGTCGAGCGCCATGCGCAGCGCCCTCTCGTAGGGCTTGCTGCGCCCGAAAATCTCGACTTCGCGGGAAACCAGGCGGGCGTCCGTCAGCGGCGGCAGGGCGATGGTCGTGTGGTAGCGAGCGCCGCCGGCAATCTCGACCGATGTCGTGTAAAGCCAGTCGCTTCCGCCCGTTGGGCGACAAGCGACGCTAAAGCGGGCGCCGCTCGGGCGGTCCGCGATGAGGATGACTTCAGTGAGCTGTTTCTGCGGAAGCTGACTGTCGGCTTGCGGCTCGATGGCGAGCGTGACGCGCCGGCGCTCGGCGCGGAAGCGCAGCTCGGCCTGATGGGGAGTGACTTCCTGCGCGTCCTTGAGCTTCCAGCCCAGTTGGGCTGCGAAAAAGCCCGCGAGCAAAAGCGCTTGCATGGGAATGCCGGGCGCTTGGTCATCCTTGGCGTAGCGAATTATAACGCGCGTCAATTCATGAAGCTGGCGCGCGAGGTCCGGCGCGTCAAATAGCCCGGCCGCCAAGTCGCGCCACCGCGCCAGGCGCGTCCAGTTGAGGTCGCTGAACGCGGCCCGCCGGCGGCTTTCGATCACGAAGCTCGCCAGTCGCGTCGCGATGCTGTCGCGGTGCGTAAGACCGCGGCTATCCACGATGACGCGGTCGACTTCGGACAGGAAATCGTGAAAGTATTTTTCCTCGAGGGTCGCGAGGTCTTGCCACCAGAGAAAGACCGGCAAGTCAGGGGCGATGAGCGGCGCTACGGTGCGAGCGAGATGCTTGACGGTCGAGCCGCGGGCCGCGACGCGAATTTCCTCGCAGCAAACTTGGCGCATGCGGTCATCGAGGTGACAGTGCGAGGCTATCCACGCATGGATTTCATTCGCCGGGGCGGCTGGGTTGCCATGCATGATGATGGCGCGGCATGGCGCGGATTCCGTCACCTTGGCGACGACTTCCGAAACCTCGCTAAAGCGCGCTTCATCCGTGACGAAGACCAGCAAGTTGAGCAGGCAAACGCGCAGGACGGCTTCGTCAGCGTTGCCGTTCTTGGCTTCCGCCGCCGCTTTCCACAGCTCGGTCAGCTCGCGCTCGATGCCTGCCACATCCACTTGGCGGCGACGCTCGATATCCTCGACGATGCTCATGCTCGCTTTCTCCCGCTCGCTTTCCGCTTAGCTCTCTTCCAGGCTAGAGTCGTCGCCAGGCGCGCCCCTCGCCGAGGAGAGCGTCCGCCGCTTCGGGACCCCACGTCCCGGCTTCATAGAAGTGCAGGTTTCGCTCGCCGCTTTCCGCCCACCGGTTGAGGATGGGCATCATCAGCGTCCAGCCGGTTTCGACCATGTCGCGGCGCGTGAAGAGCGTCGCGTCGCCAAACATGCAATCCAGCAGCAGCCGCTCGTAGGCTTCCGATGACCGAACGCCAAAGGAGGTCCCATAGCGGAAGTCCATGTTGACGGAGCGGAGGTGAATCGCGTGACCGGGGAGCTTGGCCGCGAGGCGCAGCGTCAAGCCCTCATCCGGCTGAATCTTCATCACCAGCAGGTTCGGCTCGTGCAGGTCGGCTTCGGTCGTGGCGAACAGGCGCATGGGCGCTTGCCGGAACTGCACCGCGATTTCGGCGGCGCGCTTGGTCATCCGCTTGCCCGAGCGCAGATAAAACGGCACGCCTGCCCAGCGCCAGTTGTCGATTTCAAGCTTAATGGCGGCGTAGGTTTCCGTCGTTGACGCGGGGCTGACGCCTTCCTCCTCGCGATAGCCTGGGACGGCTTTGCCGCCGACCCAGCCGGCGGTGTATTGCCCCCGCGCGGCGTGGGCGTCCACGGCGTCGGGCGCGATGGGGCGAATCGCCTTGGCGACTTTGATGGCCTCGTCGCGAAGGGCGTTGGCGTCAAGCGAGGTAGGCGGCTCCATGCCGACCAGCGCCAGCAGTTGGAGGAGATGATTCTGAAGCATGTCGCGGACCGCGCCGGAACCTTCGTAATAGCCGCCGCGCCCCTCGACGCCGACCGCTTCCGCCGCCGTGATCTGGACATGGTCAATGTAGCGCCGATTCCAAACCGGCTCGAAAATGCCGTTGGCGAAGCGCATGACCACGATGTTTTGAACCGTTTCTTTCGCCCGGTAGTGATCGATGCGGTAAACTTGATGCTCATCGAAAATGCGGCCAACGCGCGCGTTGAGTTCCTGGGCGGTGGCAAGGTCGTAGCCGATGGGCTTTTCGATGATGATACGCGTCCAGCTTCCTGGGGCGCTGCGCGCCAAGCCCGACGCGCCAAGCGTATCCATGATTGGCCCAATCAGGCTGGGCGGCGTCGAGAGATAAAAAATTCGATTGCCGCTGGCGCCGCGCTCCGCGTCAATCTCGGCGAGCCG
>CALCKX010000105.1 GCA_937966115.1 uncultured Chloracidobacterium sp.
TCCGCCGCCGGTTGGCCGGGTCGGCTGCGCCGCTTTCATCGTCGCCACGGTTCCGCTGGAAGAAGGGCGGATGAACATCCTCACCACCGGTCTGATGCGCTACCATGCGCTGGAATACTTTCAAGACGAGCCCTACCTGGAGGGGCTGGTCACGTTCTTCGACGACCAGCCGGCGCGCGAGGACTTGACGAAAGTCGCGGATGCCGTGCGCGCGACCTTCCGCCGCACCATCAAGGCGATTCGCGCGATGAGTCGCGAGGACGACAACTTTCCTGACGAGCTGCCGGACGACCCGCGGGCTTTATCTTTCCTGGTGGCTTCGCTTTTGCAGATGAGCGACGAGCAAAAGATGGCGCTCCTGGAGCTAACCGACACGGGCGAGCGCCTCGATCGGTTGCGCCGGCTGTTAATCCCGGCGGTGGAGAAATATGAGTTGCGCGCAGCTGTCAACGAGCTTGCCAAGACGAATGGGCACGGGCCGCGCGGGGCGCTTGAGCGCCTTGACCCATGATGTCGCGCCAGGGCGGACGGGCTGCGTCGCCTGGCGAGCGGCGGCGCTCGCCCTGTGGGCGTGGTGGGCGCTCGGCGCATGGGCGCTGAGCGCCTTCGCTCAAGAGCGTCCGCCAGTTCCTGAAGACACGCTCGTGACTTTGCGCGCCCAGCAGGTGATTGTCTCCTTTACGGTGGCGGATCGCCTGAATCGCCCCGTCACCGAGCTTTCCGCGGATGAGGTCAAGCTCTTCGAGGACAATGTCGAGCAGGAAATCATCTCGCTCCAGCGCGCGCCGAGCCTGCCGGTCACGCTCGTCATCGCGCTCGACTGCAGCGGCAGCATGGCGCGCCGTCTTCCATTGGCGAAACGGGCCACGCTGGCTTTTCTAGAGCGCATCTTGCGCTTGCCGCAGGATCAGGCGGCGCTCATCGCCTGCCAGCAGGACCTTCTGCTGGCGCAGCCGCTGACCGGCGAGCTGGCGGCATTTCGGCAGTCGCTGGCGACGCTCGATGAGCGCTTGCCGACGCCCCTTGGTCGGGTGGCGCCCTTTGACCCAACGAAGGTTTCGCCGCCTGGAACCGCCTTGCACGCTGCGATTTACGCTGCGATTGACCTGCTGGCGGGCCTGGGCGGCGAGGATGAGCGGCGGCGCATCGTGGTGGTCATCAGCGATGGCTTCGACAGCGAGGGGCTGATCCGGCCGGGCGAGGTGATCGAGCGCGCGTGGCGCGGCGGCGTGAGCGTCTACGCGCTGGGCATTGGGCAACCCGAGCTGACGGCCGCCGATACCAATCAGACGGTCAATCGAGCGGAGCTTGAGCGCCTCTGCGCCTCGACCGGCGGGCAGGCGTTTTTCCCGCGTCTTGACCGGGAGTTTTTTACGGCCTTTGATCGGATTGAAACGGATTTGCGGCAGCGCTTCGTCCTGGCGTACGCGCCGACGAATGAATCCGCCGCCTTTCGCGCCATTCGCATTGAAGTTCCGCGGCATCCTGACTGGAAGACGCGCCACCGCGCCGGTTACTACGCCAATCCCAATGAGTGACGCCCCCCTATGAAAGCTTGCTCTCCGCATCTGTCTCTCTGGCTGGGCCGGACCGTCCGGCGGATGGTCGCGGTCGGCTGGGTTGTGGTTGCCCTGAGCGGAATGAGCGGGTTCGCGCAGATGACCCGCCCAGCCGCCAAGCGCAAAACGGCGCAATCGGCTGCGCCGGAAAGCCGTCCGCCGGAGCCGGTCGAGGCGGCGCCGCGCGCCTCGAAAGACAAGTATCCGCCGGTCGAAGCGCGCATCGCCGCCTACCGCGAGCAGCTCGAAGCCAAGAAAATCAAGCGCGAGGACACGCTGCCCTATCTCGTCGCCGGGGTTGACGTGATCGGCATTTCCGAGACGGCGCGTGGCTATACGGCTTTCATTCGCGTCGAGGACGCGACGACGCTGGTCGCTCGCCCTGGCATGCGGTTCTATGATGGCGTGATTGAGCGTATCGAGCCGGGGCGGATTGTTTTTCGCCTGCATAACCGGCGGCTGGTCGAAAAGCGCTATGGGCAGGCGATTGATGCCGAGCCAGACCAGCCGCGCCCGGAGCGGTCGCCGCAGCTCTAACCCTTTTTTGAACATAATCCTCCTTGAAAAGGGACGCCGTTTATGTGCGGTATCGTGGGCTATGTCGGCGCGAAGCCGGTCGTTTCAGTCCTGCTGGACGGTCTCAAGCGCCTGGAATACCGGGGCTATGACTCGGCTGGCATCGCCGTGGTCGCCGATGGGCAGCTTCACGTCCGACGCGCTTCGGGCAAGCTTTTCAACTTGGAAACCGCAATTCAGCAGGCGCCGCTGGAGGGCAGCTATGGCGTCGGGCATACCCGGTGGGCGACGCACGGTCGGCCAACCGAGGAAAACGCCCATCCGCACCGCGACGCGACCGGCCGGGTGGTGGTTGTCCACAACGGCATCATCGAGAATTACCTGCCGCTCAAGCGGGCGCTGGAGGGCGAGGGCCACGCCTTCGCGACGCAAACCGACACGGAAGTGATCGCGCATCTCATCGGCAAGCACCGGCAAGCGGGCCTGCCGCTAGCCGAGGCGGTTCGGCGCGCGCTGGCGGAGCTGACTGGCATGTTCGCCATCGCGGTCATTTCGTCCGATGAGCCAAACACGGTCGTGGCGGCGCGCTCGGGCCCGCCGGTCGTCGTGGGGCTGGGACAGGATGAAAGCTTCGTGGCGTCGGATGTCACGGCGATTCTGCATCACACGCGGGAAGTGGCGTTTCTCGACGATGGCCAGATGGCGATTGCGCGTCCCGACGGCGTCGCGTTCACTGACTTTGCCGGACGCGCCGTCGCGCTTCCGGCGCAGCGCGTGACCTGGGATCCGATCCTGGCGGAGAAAGGCGGCTTCAAGCACTTCATGCTCAAGGAAATCCACGAGCAGCCGCGCGCCATCCGCGACACCCTGGCCGGACGGGTCAGTCTGGACGAAGGGCGGGTTTACCTCGATCCGACGGCCATTCCCGAAGCCGCCTGGAAAGCCTTTGACCGCGTGACGATTGCCGCCTGCGGCACGAGCTGGCATGCGGCGCTTGTCGGGAAGTCGTTCATCGAGGAGCTGGCGCGCATTCCAGTCGAGACGGATTACGCCAGCGAGTTTCGCTATCGCAATCCGCTGCTGGATGAGCGGACCCTGACGGTGGTCATCACGCAGTCGGGCGAAACTGCCGATACGATTGCCGCGCTGCGCGAAGCCAAGCAGCGCGGCTGTCAGACGTTCGCCATTTGCAATGTGCCCGGCTCGATGGCGGCGCGCGAGGCCCACGGCGTCTTGCTGACGCATGCGGGGCCGGAAATCTCGGTGGCCTCGACCAAGGCCTTCACCGCTCAGCTCGTCGCGCTCTACCTGTTGGCGCTGCGCCTTGGGCAATGCCGCGCCACGCTGCCGCCCGCCGTCGCCACGAAGCGCATCGAGCAGCTACTGACGCTGCCGACGAAGCTGGAAGCCGCGCTGGGACAAGACGCGGCGGTGGCGGAGCTGTCGAAGGAATTCTTCCGCGCGTCGGACTTTCTCTATCTCGGCCGCGGCGTGCACTTCCCCATCGCGCTCGAAGGCGCGCTCAAGCTCAAGGAAATCAGCTACATCCACGCCGAGGGCTTTCCAGCCGGAGAAATGAAGCACGGGCCAAACGCGCTGATTGACGAGCGTTTGCCGGTGGTCATGGTCATGCCGCGCGAAGCGGGCAATCCGGCTTCGGAGGCGCGCTATGAAAAGACGCTGTCGAACTTGCAGGAAGTCAAGGCGCGCGATGGGCGCGTGATTGCCATCGTGACCGAGGGCGACACGGAAGCGGCGGCGCTGGCCGAGTATGTCATCCCCATCCCGCCCGCGAGCGATGCGCTGTCGGCGGCCCTGGCGGTCGTGCCGTTGCAGTTGCTGGCGTACCATATCGCCGTGCGGCGCGGATGCGATGTCGACCAGCCGCGCAATCTCGCCAAGAGCGTGACGGTTGAATAAGGCATGTTCCAGGTCGAGAAGTTTCTTGCGCCGCTTTTTTTCCCCCTGTCGCTGACGCTGCTTGGGCTGGCGGCGGGACTCGGCCTGCTGTGGTTTTCGCGTTGGCAGCGCGCCGGCAAGGCGGTCGTCGCCGCGTCCGGCGCGTTTCTGGCCATCATCAGTCACGGCTGGACGGCCAATGCCCTGCTGCGGCCGCTGGAGCGCGGTCAGGCGGCGTTTGCCCCGACCGGGGTCGTCCCGCCGGAACAGCGCGGCGCGCGCTGGATCGTCGTCCTGGGGGGCGGCGCCAGCGCGGATGAAAGCTGGCCGCCGACGCAGCGCTTATCGAACGCTTCCCTCCAGCGGCTGGCGGAGGGCATTCGCTTGCAGCGCCTGCTGCCAGCGGCGCAACTGGTGACTTCCGGCGGCGCGGTCTTCGCCGCGCGGCCGGCTGGCGAAGTCATGCGCGACGCCGCCTGCGCCTTGGGCGTCCCGCCGGAGCGCGTCACCGCCCAGCCGGCGGGGCGCAACACGGTCGAGGAAATCGCGGCGCTCGCGCCGCTCGTTGGGACGGATCCGTTTCTGCTGGTGACTTCCGCCGCCCACATGCCGCGCGCCCTGGCCGCTTGCCAATCGCAGGGCCTCCGCCCGCTGCCGGCCCCGACTGACTTTCAGGCGACCGGCGGGGATGGCGTCTGGACGCCGGGCGATATTTATCCCAGCGGCGCGGCGCTGCATCAGTCGGAGCGCGCCGCGTATGAATACTTGGGACGGCTGCGCCGACGGGAGCGGTGAGTTGCCATCCAGGCGCGCCCGGCGCGCGCGAGGTACAGCGCGCCAATGCCGGCAACGCTGAGTAAAACGCCCAAGCTATCAAGCGCGACATCGGCCAGCGAGCCGCTGCGCTCCGCCGTGAAGGTTTGTCGCCATTCATCCAGCCCGGCGTACAGGATGGAGATGATGGCCGCGCCAAGTCCGGCTTGCCAGGGCGACCAGCGGCTCGCGCGCCGCAGGGCGATGTGCCAAAAAAGCGCCAGCAAGGCGTATTCCGTGACATGGCCCAGCTTGCGGCTAAAGAGATGCAGGGTCTCGATGGATTGGGGATCGAGATTCGGCAGCCACCAGCGCAGCCAGCGCCCTGCCAGCGGCGAGGTGTTGCGCCAGGACAGCCAGTCGCTTGAGAAAACAAAAATGGCCGCCATCCAGCCGAGGGGCAGTAGGAGCCACCGCCGTTTAGGATTGGTCATAGCGAGAGCCGTTTGAAGATCGGTTCGGGAATGATCCGGATAACCAGCATGATGAAGCGCCAGAAAAACGGCGTGTACAGGTCGCCGTCGGCGCGCTCCAGCGCGCGCGCGATGTCGCGCGCCACGCGCTCGGGCTTGACCGCGATTGGCGGCAGCTTCAGCCCGTCGGTCATCGGGGTATCCACGATGCCCGGCTTGATGGTCACGACCCGCACCCCTTTCTTGAATAGCCGTTGCCGAAGCCCCTGGCAGAAAGCTGTCACGCCGGCTTTGGCCGACCCATAGACATAGTTGCTTTGGCGTCCGCGGTCGCCGGCGACCGAGGAAATGACGCCAATGACGCCGCCGCCCTGAGCTTCAAAGTAGTTCGCCGCGTGCGTCGCGACGGAGACCACGCCGGTGTAGTTGGAAGCGATCATCGCGGCGGCGGCGAAGACGTCTTGTTCCGCCTGTTTTTGGTCGGTCAGCGCGCCGAAGGCAACGAGAACGCCATCCAGGCGTCCGGCGCGCTCAACCGCGGACGCGAAAACGGCGGCATGGCTGGCGAGGTCACAGGCGTCGAAGGCGACGCTATGGGCTTGAATGCCATGCCGCAACCGGGCGTCGGCTGCGATGCGCTCGACTTCGGAAAGGTTGCGTCCGGCAAGCACCAGCGTCGCGCCGCGCTTGCCCAGTTCCGCGATGACGGCGCGCGCGATGCCTGAAGTCGCGCCAAAAATGGCAAAGCTTTGCGCCATGAGGCTTCAGATGACGGCGGTTTCGTGCAGCAACTCGCCTTTGGCAAAGCGCTCAATGGAAAGCGGCGCGACATCGAGCGAGCGGGATTCGCCATATAGGATCATTTCCGCCACGGCCGTTCCCATCGCCGGCGAGTGCATGATGCCATGCCCGCTGAAGCCGGCGCACACATAAAAGCCCTCGACGCCCGGAACAGGCCCGACAATGGCGTGGTGATCCGGCGAAATGTCGTAAAGCCCGCCCCAGCAGCGGCGCAGATTGATGGAGGCGTTTTCGAGGCAGGGGACGCGCGGCAGGGCGCGCTCGATGATGGCGTCGATGAAGTCGGGGTTGAAAGTCGTATCGAAGCCTTCCGGCTCGTTCGGATCAGCCCAGCCAAGCATGACGCCGTCGCCCTCCTTGCGCAGGTAGCAGCCGGTGCCCAAGTCGACGAGCATGGGCAGCTCGCGGGGCAACTCATCAAATCGCTCCGTCGTCACGATCTGCCGTTTGGTAGGGCGAATGGGAATGTCCACGCCCAGCTTCCGCCCGACCAGATGCGCCCAGGCGCCGGCGGCGTTAACCACCGCGCCCGCGGCGAGGTGGCCCCGGCTGGTGACGACGCCCGTGACGCGGCCCCGCTCAACCGTGAAGTCCAAAACCTCCGTTTCCAGCTCGATGCGAGCGCCCTGCTCGCGGGCTTTGCGGTTGAAGCCCTGCATGACGCTGTAGGGATCGACGAAGCCATCCGTCGGGCAGTAGGTTCCGCCCAGAACATCCTCGACATAGAGTTGCGGGACAAGCCGGGCGATGTCCTCGCGCGAGAGAAACTCCGCCGGGACGCCCTCCGTCTGTTGCACGCTCAGGTTGTGGCGCAGGTAATCCGCTTGCGCCGGGTTCGTCGCTAGAAAGAGGTAGCCATAGCGCCGATATTCAGGGTCCTGCCCGGTCAGCTCCTCGAAGGCGTTGAAAAAGTCAATCGAAAACCGCGACATGCGGATGTTGACCGGCGTGGCGAACTGCTGGCGGACGCCGCCAGCGCTGCGTCCGGTCGAGTGCTTGCCCTGGAAGTTTTCGCGTTCCAGGATGAGAACGTCGCGGCAGCCGTGCCGGGTGAGAAAATAGGCAATGCTGCACCCAATCACGCCCCCCCCGATGATGACGACTTCAGCTTGCTTGTTCATAGATCAAGGGTTTCGCAGTCAGAATTCCTATTCAAAATGCGCCTGCGTCGCGCGTGCGCCCAAGCGGCGGCGCCTGGCGCGCGCTATGCGTCCACGTCTTCTTTCTCGCGCTCGAGCTCTTCGAAAAGATTGTCATAGCAGGCCTGGCACACCGACCGATAGCCAAACTGGCGAACGACCTCGGCTAGCTCTGGAATGCGCGTAATATCAAAAAGCTGTCGGGCGGGTTCGTCGCAGCAGTCGCAGAAAGCTCGCGTAGGCATCGTCGTTCATCCTGGAAAGGAAAGCGGCCAGGGAAACCGCTGGGCGGTCAGCCAAGCCGAAAGCTGAGTGAGGCTACCGAGGTGAGGCTACCTATGCGTGATGAGTCGTCAACCGGGACGATAAACGTTCCCTCGTTAGGATAAGCCGAAACTGGAAACATTGTGCGTGGCGTAACGCACTTTGGCTACAATTCATAAAACCGCGCAATGTCTAAAAGCCCGCTGTCTGAGCGCGCCACGGGCGTCTCGGGCAAAGCCTTTGGCGAGAGCCGCCCAGCCCCGAAGCGACTGTCAGCTCGAGCGCGCAAGCTTTCGAGCCGGTCGGAGTCGTCTTTGCCGCCGCCGCGTCCGCCGGTCCGGCTTTGCCGGGCGCGGGAGACGCGCTTTAATGGTCAAGCTGTATGGCTGCACTGTATCGCTGCGAGTCGCGAAAAGCATAGCGTCGCGAGAGCCGCGCGGCGCGCCCGCCGGCGATGCGCAAGCCAAGGGAGCGAGATGCGCAAGCCAAGGGAGTGATCGGACATGGCATCCGCGCTGGACGCCGGGTTGGGCGAGGAGTGGCTGGGGCTAACGCGCCAGCAACTGTGCGCGCGCGTCGCCGAGCGCGGGCTTCCGGCCTATCGCGGGCGACAAATTTTTCAGGCCCTTCACGGGCGGCTCGTCGAAACGCTCGATGAAGTCCGCGAGCTGCCGAAGCGCGCCCGCGCCGAACTCGGCGCTGCCGCCGCCCTTTCGCCCTTGCGGCTCGACCAGGTTTTTGACGCCGCGGACGGGGCGCGCCGCTATTTGTTTTCAGTCCGCGGCGGACACGCGATCGAGACAGTGTGGATTCCCGACGGCGAGCGGGTCACGCTGTGCCTCTCGTCGCAAGCCGGCTGCCCGATGCGGTGCGCCTTTTGCGCGACGGCGACGCTAGGGCTTCAGCGCAACCTGACCGCCAGCGAGATCGTGGCTCAGGTCTTGTATGTTCTCCGCGACGCTGGTCGCCGGTCGGGATCGCCGCGCCCGGCGACGGTCAACCTCGTGCTGATGGGCATGGGCGAGCCATTGCTCAACTATGACCAGGTGCTCCAGGCGCTGCGCATTCTGGCTGATCCGGATGGGCTGCATATCGTTCCGCGCCGCGTGACGCTTTCGACCGTGGGCATCGCGCCCAAAATCGCGGCGCTGGGGCGCGAGCCGGATCGTCCCCGCCTGGCCGTTTCGCTGACCGCGCCGACCGATGCGCTGCGGGCGCGGCTGATGCCGGTCAATCTGACGTACCCGCTGGCGGACCTGCAGCAAGCCTGTCTGGATTTTCCCCGGCGCGACGGCGAGCGCATCACCTTCGAGTATGTTCTGCTCGACGGCGTCAACGACGGCGAGGCCGAGGCGCGGGCGCTGCTGCGCTGGCTGTCGCCGTTGCGCGCCCGGGAAGCGGCCAAGGTCAACCTCATTCCGCACAATCCCGCGCCTGGCCTTCCCTTTCGCCCCTCGCCCCCGGAGCGCATCGCGCGGTTTCAATCCGCGCTGCGGGCGAAGGGCCTGCCGACATACGTTCGGCGTCCGCGCGGGCGGGATATTTTCGCCGCCTGCGGGATGCTTGCGGCCACCTCGTCGCCGTCGGCATAATGCCAGGATAACAGTTCCAGTCGCTCGCGCTCATAATGCTTGGTTTGGGAGGACCCTTCCCTGTGTCGCTGCGGATATGGGTTTCTAAGTCGCTCGCGCCAGAGTTGATTGTCCGACTTCGGGAATGGGTCCTCGACTTATCGCGTCAATTGGGCGATGCCCCGCTGGCCGCCGCCTTTTTCGATGACGAGCGATTTCGCGTGCTGGCCTCGATTGGGTACGCGGGGTTTGCCCGCGAGCGCCTGGAAATCATCCTGACCAGCCGCCTTGCCGCCATTCGGGCGAATGCGGTCACGGAGGCGGCGCGCGAGACCTTGCCCAGCTTCCCGAGCGCGGCGCCCGACGGCGCGAGCGTCCTCCTCCAACGCTTGTCGCTCGAGCATCGGCTGTGCGGCGCGCTGTTCGTCGAGGGCGCGGCGCCGGCGACGCTCGCCGCGGCGCTGGAAGCCCGCCTCCCGGCCTGGTCCTTTCTCGTGCGCGAGAGCGGATGGTGCGCCCGTCTGACCGAAGCCGAGGCGCAAATGGCTGAAATGGGACGGCAGCTTGAAGCGATGCGCCACGCGGTCGAGCGCCTGACCGAGTTTGGCGAGCAGGCGATCCAGGACCGCGAGCGGTTCGTCGCCAGTGTCGATTATGAGCTGCGCGCGCCGCTGACGACGGTGCTCGGCTACTGCGAGATGCTTCAGGACGCTTCGTATGGCTCGCTGACCGATGTGCAACGCGAGTTTGTTCGCTACATCGAGTCAGGCGGTCAGGCTTTGCTGCACATCGTGGACAATCTCATGCGATTGGCGCGGCTCGACCGGAACAGCGACGCGCTGGACATTCGCGAATTCTCCGCGGCGAGCCTATTCCAGTCGCTCCGGTCGTCGTTTGCGCCAGTTGCCGAGCGTCGCCAGGTGAAGCTGACCGTGACGCTTGACCCAGCCTGCGAGATGCTGGTCGGCGATGAAAGTCAGCTCCAGGAGGCTTTTTCCCAGCTTTTGGATGACGCCCTGCGGCATCTGCCGCGGGGGGGGGCGCTCTCCCTGACCGGCGCGCTGCGCCAGATATCCCGCAATGTGCAGAGCCTCGAAATAACGCTTCAGGACAACGCGACCGGCATAGTCGCCGAGCAGCGGCTGGCGACCTACCGCAACCTGATGCAGAGCGCGGTCAGCGTCCCCGAGCGGGGGCTTGCCCTTGGGCTGAGCGTGGCCCGCCGCATCTTGCAGCTTCACGGCGCCACGCTGACGGTGGACGGCGATGTGGCCCGCGGCTGTCGCCTCGCTTGTTCCCTGCCGCATCGCCTGACGGCGCCGCTGACGGAGGCGCCGCGGTTGCTCATCGTGGATGCCAGCGTGGAGAGCGGCAGCCTGCTGCGGACGATTCTGGAAAGCGAAAGCCTCAAGGCGCAGCTCGTCGTGGCCTCAAGCAACGATACGGCCGCCGCGCTCCATGCCAACTGCTTTGGCGCGTCGTCGCGGCTGCCGGATGTCGTCATCATTGACGCCGCGCTGCCGATGTCGGATGGCTATGAGCTATGCCGCCTCATCAAGCAGGCTGAGGCGACCCGGTATCTGCCGGTGCTCATGCTCACCGCTTCCCCGGAGACCGCGGAAAAGCTGCATGGCTTGGAAGCTGGCGCGACGGATGTCTTGGCCAAGCCGGTCAATCGCAAGGAATTGCTCATGCGCGTCCGAGCGTTGATTGCCCAGAAGCGCGAGTTTGAAGCGATGCTGCGCGCCTATCACAGCGCCAAGCACCGCGCCATCACGGATGGTCTGACGGGGCTGTTCAACCATGCCTACTTTATGGAAAAGCTGGCCCGGAAGGCTGAGCTGACCGAGCGCGCCGGCCAGCCGCTCTCCATCATCATGCTCGACGTGGATCGCTTCAAGCGCTTCAACGACACCAACGGGCACGAAGCCGGCAATGAGTTGCTCAAGGACCTGGCCCGCCTGATGGAGCGCTGCTTCCGGCGCAGCGATCTGCTGGCGCGCTATGGCGGCGAGGAATTCGTGGTGCTGCTCCCCAACACGCCCAAGAGCCAGGCGGCGGTTTTGGCGGAGCGACTGCGGCAGCGCGTGGCGGAATACCCGTTTGTCGGGCGCGAGTCCCAGCCCGGCGGGGCGCTCACCGTCAGCCTTGGCGTCGCCTCGCTGCCCTCCGACGCCAGCGACGCCAAGCAGCTTCTGGAGCTGGCTGACCGCGCCCTGTACCGCGCCAAGCAAAACGGGCGCAACCAGGTCTGCGTCGTGGAAAGCGAGCCCGCTGGGCGGCCGCGCCCCAGCGGCTTCTGGAAGCATCCAACCCCGTCCGGAGTGGCCGCCCCCAATCCATCGCTGGCCTGAGCTGGAATCCCTGAGCTGGAATCGCCGGCCGGCGCGCGGCGCGGCTGGCGTCCGGCCCGGACCCGGGTCAAGCTTTGGTCAAGCTTTCAGTCAAACTGTGGGCGCAGACCTTCGGGGCGGGCGGCCAGTTGACGCAAGCGCGCCACGACCGGCGCGTTCGGCGCCAAAATCGCCATCTCCGCCATCTCCGCCGGATGAACCCAGCGCGCGGCTTGAACGCCGCGCAGGGCGAGCGTCCCGCCCGCGATCCGCGCCCAGTAAAACATCACGGCGAAGGCGTGGCGCGCCTCCAGCGCGTAATGGATGACGTGGAGTGGCCACCCGACTTCAATCGCGACGCCCAGCTCTTCGTCCAGCTCGCGGCGCAGCCCCTGCTCCGGGGATTCACCCCACAGGAGCTTGCCGCCGGGAAATTCCCACTGATTGGCGAAGCGCCCGGTCGGCCTGCGCTGCGTCAGGAGGACGCGCGGGCCGTCCACGCACACCGCCGCCGCGACAAGGGTGGTCGTCGGCTGGATTGACTCGGTCATGGTCGTTCTCACGCCGCGGCGTCAGCCTGCATCTTGAGCGCCTGAAAATGCGCCGTGAGCGGGTCGAGCAGCCCGTCCAGGTCGCCCTCCATCACCGTGTCGAGCTGGTGCAGCGTCAAGCCAATGCGGTGGTCGGTAATGCGGTTTTCCTTGAAGTTATAGGTGCGGATCTTTTCGCTGCGCTCGCCGCTGCCCACCTGCGAGCGGCGCTCGCCCGCAATGGCCTCGTGCTGCTTCTGGCGCTCCAGATCGAGCAGCCGGGCGCGCAGAATCCGAAACGCCTTTTCGCGGTTTTTGATCTGTGATTTCTCGTCCTGCATCGAAACCACAATCCCGCTGGGAAGGTGCGTGAGTCGCACGGCGGAGTAGGTCGTGTTGACCGACTGCCCGCCCGGGCCGGAAGAGCAGAACGTGTCGATCCGAACGTCTTTCGGGTCAATTTCGACATCCACCTCTTCGGCTTCAGGCAGCACGGCGACCGTGACGGTCGAGGTGTGAATGCGTCCGGCGGACTCGGTCGCCGGCACGCGCTGCACGCGGTGGACGCCAGACTCGTGCTTGAGCCGCGAATACGCCCGCGCGCCCTCGATGAGCGCGATGCCCTCCTTCAGGCCGCCGACTTCCGACAGCGACTCGTCTAGCATCTGCACGCGCCAGCCGTGCCGCTCGGCATAGCGCAAATACATGCGCAATAGCTCGCCGGCAAAGAGCGAGGCTTCATTGCCGCCTGTGCCGGCGCGAATTTCGAGGAGGACATTCTTCCCGTCGTTGGGATCCTTGGGCGTCAGCAGCCGCTCGAGCTCAAGTCGGCAGGTCTCCCGCTGCGCTTCGAGGATTTCAATCTCCTCGCGGGCCAGGCTCGCCATCTCCGCGTCATCGGTTTCAGCGAGAAGCTCGCGCGCGCCGGCGAGGCTGGCATTGATGGCCTTGTAGGCGCGAAACTTCTCGACGACTTCCGCCAGCTCGCTGTGCTGCTTGGCCAGCTTGGCGTAGCGCGCCGCGTCGGACACCGTCTCCGGGTCGCTGAGTTGCGTAGTGAGCGCGTCGTATTTTTCTTCAAGCGCGGTCAGTTTGTCGAACATAAGGCTGGAACGATTGGCAGCGTCAGGCTGGCTCGTCAAGCGCGGTCACGGTTAGCGCCGACCGGTTAGCGCCGACCGGTTAGCGATGAAAAGCCGGCGCGGCTGCCGGCGGGCGCGCCGACGGGCGGCGCGTGATCTTTTCAACCGTGTAAATGGGCTGCCCCTGCGACTCGAAGTAGGTGCGCGCGAGTAGCTCCGCCACCAGCCCGGTCGAAAAAAGCTGAATCCCGGCCAGAATCAGCAGCGTGCCCATCATCATCCAGGGCGCGTGAGCGGTAAAGACATCGCCGCCGCCGAGGAGCTTTTTCATCGCCAGAACGACCCAGATGCCGCCGCCGATGAAAAGCGCCAACAGGCCCGGCATCCCGAAGAAGTGCAGCGGGCGCGTGACATACTTGAGCAGGAAACGCACCGTGACCAGGTCGAACAGCACGCGAAACGTCCGCGAGATGCCATAGTGCGACTGCCCGTCCTCGCGGTTGATGTTCTTGATGGGGACTTCAATGATCCGGGCGCCATTCCAGCTGGCGAGCGCCGGAATGAAGCGGTGCAACTCGCCATACAGCCGAATGCGCTTGATGGTGTCGCGCCGATAGGCTTTGAAAGTCGTGCCGAAATCGTGCAACTCGACGCCCGAAAGCTTGGCCATGAGCCAATTCGCCACCCGCGACGGAAGGCGGCGCATCACCAGGTTGTCTATCCGCCGGCGCCGCCAGCCGCTGGCCAAGTCATAGCCGGCCTGAACCGGCGCGATGAGCGTCGGCAGATCGTCCGGGTCATGCTGGAGGTCGCCGTCCATGGAAACGATGATCTCGCCGCGGGCGTAGTCAAACCCAGCCGCCAGGGCCGGCGTTTGCCCGAAGTTTCGCTTGAGCCGGATGACCGTCACCCGCTCGTCGCCAGCAGCGATGTCGGTCAGCAGTTGATGGGTCTGGTCGCGGCTGGCGTCATCCACGAAAATGATTTCAAACGATGGATAATGCGCTTCGAGCACGGCGCACAGCCGCTGGTAGAGCTTCTCGACGCTCCCTGCTTCATTGTGCATCGGGATGACGACCGAAATTTCCGGCGCGGGCGGGAGGCGTTCAGCATCGTCGAGCATGGTCAGTCGTTTCGATTCAGATCGGCAAAGTTCACGAGTTCAATCCCCTGCCGCGCCACTTCGTTCGCGACGCGGGCGTCGGTCAGCGCTGCCAGCTCCCGGACGCGCGCCGCCTTGAGGCGCGTTCGGGAGCGCCGCAGCGTGTCATCCATGGCGGAGGGGTGGCACATCAGCTCGCTGGTCCCGACGGGCAAAAGACGAAGCATATAGCAAATGAGCGCCGGGTTGAGCAATCCGGTGTGGGCGAAGCCGAAAAAGGCCTCCGGCGCACGGGCGCCGGAGGCGCGCAGCCGCGCCAGGAAAGCCGCCTCGTAGCGGGCCAGCGCCAGCGCGCTGGCTTTCTGCTTGAGGAAGGTCGCGACTTGCGCCCACCCCAGACCCGCCGCCGAGATAAAGGTCAGCCGCTCGTAGGGGCGCCGGATGTGCGCGATGCCATAGGCTTCCGCCGCCCGCAGCAGGGCTTCCAGCACCGCCGGGTGCGCGTGGGCATGCTTGTGGCTGTCCAGGTGCGTGGGGCGCAGCCCGGCCGCAAGCGCCTTCTCAATCTGCGCCCGAAACTCCGTCTCGATTTCAGACAGACGAAGCTCCTGGCGCAGGAGCCGCCGTAAAAAAACGCCAAAGTCGTTTGGCATCGCGCCGTCCGGCCCGATCAGGCTGCGCACCGCGCCTGGCGGCGCGACCGGCGGTCCGCCCAGCAGCGTGAGATGGATGCCCACGCCCAGCTTGGGACAGTCGCGCGCGCGAGCCACGGCGTCGTCAAAGGCCGGGCCATTGACCATGATGGTCGCGCTGGTGACAATCCCGGTCTGGCAGGCGCGGATGATGCCGGCATTGACGCCGACGCACATGCCGAAGTCGTCCGCGTTGACGATGAGCTTACGGCGCATCGGCGACTCTCCGAGCCTGTCCCGTCGCCCGTTGCCGGCGGGCTTCATAAAGCAGCAGCGCGCCGGCCACGGCCACATTCAGCGATTCGACCGCCCCGGCCATGGGGATGGCCAGCCGGACGTCAAACTGGCCCTCGCTGGCCGCCAGCCCGTGACCTTCCGAGCCAAGCCAAACCGCCACGGGAACGCGCCAGTCAAAGGCGTCATACGGCGTGTCGCCCCGGCTGTCGGCCGCCGCGATCCGGATGCCTTGTCGTCGCAGCTCCCGACACAGGCTGGCAGCCGATTCGCCTGCGCCAATCGGCAGGCGGAAGGCTGACCCGGCGGCGGCGCGCAGCGCCTTGGGCTGGAACGGATCGGCCGTGCCGACCGTGACCAGGACGCCAGTCGCTCCGGCGGCTTCGGCCGTCCGAATCAGCGCGCCGAGATTGCCTGGCGACTGCAACCCGTCAGCCAGAACCAGCAGCGGCGGATGCGGGTCCCGCGCTGCCAGCGGCGACGCGGCTGGGCGGGCGCCAAGGGCGATGACGCCGGGGGCGGTCTCGACGTCGCTAATGTGCGCCATGACCTCCTCGGTCAGCATCGCGCCCCGGCAGGGCTGGCGCTGCAACTCATCGAACAGCGCCGCGCCCCGCGGCGTATCCCGCAGGCGCGCGCTGTAGGCGACGGCTTCGAGCTTGACCTGGCTGCGCAGGGCTTCCTCGACTAGGCGCGCGCCCTCGATAAACATGACCTGCCGCTCGCGGCCCGCGCGCGCGGCGACAAAGCGCTTGACAAATGGGTTGCTTCGGCTGGCAATGGTTTCAATGAGCATGGATCCTTGACGGCGCGCCCGGCGCCTGGAACGCGCGCCGACCCGCGGGCGAGCGGGTCAGGCTGGCGGATGACGCAGGGCATCGGATAGCTCGCTCCAGTTGACGGACGAGCGGACGACAAAGTGCCCCGTCGCCGGGGTTATCGAGTCAATCGTGACGAAATGCAATGGCCGCAGCCGGCGGCCGGCAACCGCGTATTCCACATTGAGCGCCGCCCGCACTTCTGGAATCTGGTTGAGGTCGATTTCCAGGCCGCGCCCGTCATAGCGGATGCCCGCCGCCGGGTCGCCCGCTTCGCGCAGGGCCTGGGCGTCGCCCAGCACATGACGAAAGAGCAGGCTCAGAGTATGCGCCGCGGCGCGCTGCCAGAGCGTGGCGCCGTGAACCGAGACGCGACCGGCCGGGACGAGGCGGACGCGTCGCCGGTAGCGCGTGAACGTAACGCTCTCGATGCGCAGGGGAACGCTGACGCGCGCCAGAAAAAACCGCTCGCTCTGGGCCGAAATCGTGAAGCTCCCATCGTGGGTGACGAGCGAGGCTTCCCGCGCGCCGCGCAGCGGCGTCGCCGCCATGACCGCATTGAGATGGTCTTCGGAAACGCGGATTTCGCCGGCCGCCAGGCGCGCCAGCGTGTTATCCGCGTGAAGTCTGGCTAAGATGTCGAGCGCGCTTTCGCTGCGCTCCCAGGCGCTTCGCAACCACTGCCACATCGTTTGGGGGAGAGCGTCCGCTGCGCTTCGTTGTTCAGCCTTCCGAGTTCAGCCTTCCGACAGTCGGTTTGACAATGGAAAGAGGGCTTCTGTACAGTCTGCCACGTCCTGTCAATCAGGTGGCTGTCTGATCGCGCGACCCTCGTCTCGTCCTTCCGCTCAGTTTTTCATCCGAATAAAGCCATGAAGCGCTGCGTCATCTGTGGCAAGGAGTTCGATGACAACTTGCGGTTTTGCCCGTTTGACGGCGGCAGTCTGGAGACAATCGAGAGCGACGCGTTCATTGGGCGAAACCTCGATGGAAAATACCACATCGAGGCCAAGATTGGCGAAGGCGGCATGGGCGCGGTTTACCGCGCGCGGCATGTGCTGATGAACGCCCCGCTGGCCATCAAGGTGCTCCATCCGTCGCTCGTATCGGACGCCACCTCGGTCGCCCGCTTCCAGCGCGAGGCGCAGGCGATGGCGCGCATTCGGCACTCGAACGCCATTGCGGTCAGCGACTTCGGCGTGACTGACGACCAAGTCAACTACATCGTGATGGAGCTGTTCGAGGGCGAGTCGCTGCGAAAAACGCTTGAGCGCGAGAAAAAGCTGTCATACGCGACGGCTATCGCCATTGCCCGGCAGGTGTGCGGCGCGCTGGAGGCCGCGCACCGGAGCGGCGTGATTCACCGCGACATCAAGCCGGAAAACATCTTTGTCTCGCTCCAGCCGGATGGGTCGTATTTCGTCAAGGTGATTGACTTTGGGATTGCCAAAATCGTGACGAACGCCGCCAAGGACGGCCCGCCGCTCACGCGCCAGGGGATGATCATCGGCTCGCCGCACTATTTGTCGCCGGAACAGTGTACTGGACAAGACCTTGATGCCCGCTCGGACATTTATTCGCTTGGCATCGTGCTGTTCGAGATGCTGACCGGACGAGTGCCGTTCACGGCGGTGACGCCCGTGGCGGTCGCCCTGCTGCACGCGAACGAGCCGCCGCCCAGCCTGCGCAGCGTCTGTCCCGAAATCCCGGAGGCCCTGGACCGGCTTGTGATGCGGGCGCTGGCGAAGTCCAAAAATGACCGCCCGCCGAGCGCCCGCGAGTTCGCCGAGGAGCTGGAGCGCGTGGCGCGCCTAGTCAGCCCGTCGTTCGATCCGGTGACGCCGCTTGTCGGGAAAATTCTGGATGCCTCGCTGGCAAGCGCCAATGGCGGGCCGGCGCCCGTTCCCGCGCCCAGCCCGCCGCCCAGCGCCGCGCCGGTCGGCGGAAGCGCCTGGACGGGCGGCAGCTTCGCCACCTACGGACAATCCGCCGCCGATGACCGGTCCCGGGTGCGCTGGATTGTCGCGGCTGCCGTGGCGGGCGTGTTCGCGCTCATTGGCCTTCTGTTGTATCTCTTCTCGTAAGCGGGCGCCCGGCGCTGCCCGCGCAAGGGGAAAAGAAGGGGAAAAGCAAGGTAATAAAGAGGACTAGTTCGCCCATGGCCTACCCACGCTTCGTTATCGCTTGGCTTTGCTCGCTTTGGCTTTGCTCGCTCACGACCTGGCCCCTCGCTCAGACCGCGTCCCAAGCCGAGCCGGCGCCGCGCTATGGCGATCCCGGCTATGTCGGCCAGCGCATCGCCTTCGACTGTCGCGCTTGCTCCCTGCCGGACGTGATCCAGGGCATTCTGGTCAAGGCGCGCATCCGGTTCGAGTTTCCCGAGGCAAGCCAGTGGCAGCGCGTCTCCGACACGGTGGCGGTGGCCGACGAGCCTTGGAACGTGGTGTTGGACGCCGTTCTGGCTCGCCACCAGCTTCAAGCGACATGGTCGGAGCTGGGGCGGCTGATCATTACGCGGCGGATGACGCCGGTCGCTACCGGCCCGGGAAAGCTCGGGTCGCTGCTGGCCGGGCTGCCGTCTGTGCCGGCGACGGTCACCCTGCTCAGCCCCTCCTCGCGCGCCATCGAGGGCGAGCGGTTCTTCAAGGAAGGTCTCGGCTATTTCCTGCTGGCTAATCCCGACGATTCGCGCGTCGCGCTCGCGCGCTTTGCCTGGGCGACGCGCATTTTCGACGAGATTGAATACGGCGGGCGCGAGGCGTCGGCGCTGTATATGCTCGGCGCCGCCTTCCTGGACCTTGGGCTGCCGGATCGCGCGCGCGCGGCGTTCGCCCTGGCGCGCGACTTCGGGCGCAATGCCGGCAATCAGCGCGCGAGCTTGTTGTCGGAGGCCGGCCTGGCCTATCTCGACCTGCTCGACGGAAAATCCGACGCGGCTGAGCGCGCCGCCAGAAACGGCTTTGAATTTGTGCAAAGCGCCACGGCGCGCACCAAGCTGCGCGGGCGCCCGCTGGTGGATCAGGAGCTGGACGCCTTGCTCGTCACGCTAGCTGGGCGGATTTTCTTTCGGCTGGGCGATATCGAAGCCGCCTGCCAGGCTTTTGAAATGGGCCTTGACGCCTACCTGGGGCTGGACGACGGCGCGCGCGGCGCCATTGAAAACGCCGTCTGGCTACAACAGTCGGCTTTGCGCCTCGGGCGCGCCGCGGATGCCGAGCGGGCCATCAAGACGGGACGCAACCTGCAGTCCGGCGCCCGCTCAACGCGTCTGCAAATCGCTTTTCTAGCCTGGATGGGCGTCGTGTATGGCGAGACGGGCGCTTTGGAGAAGGGGGTCGAGCTTCAGCGCGAAGCCCTCGCCGCCCTCCGCCAGTTGCCGGACCGAACCCTGGAAACCGGAGTGCACTGGAACTTGGCGCGCGCGCAGGCGGCGCTACGCAAGTATGCCGAAGCCCGTCGAAGCTACGAGGCCGTGCTTCAGTTGAATGAGAAGGACGACGATCCCTTCTGGCGCAATCAGGCTCAGGCGGCGCTCTCGCGCTTGCCGTAGCGGATGTCGGGCGGACTGGGCGTCCCGCTGACTTCATGCCGGGCGCAGCGCCTCGCTCGGGCGCAGGTAGCGGATAGTCCGCCCGGCGAAGTCGATGTCGGGCAGATAGACGACCGATTGATGCCCGTGAGCGGCGAACCGCGCCTGAATGGCCGCGGCGATGCTCTCGAGGTTGCGCGACGCCAGCGCCAGCGCCGATGGCCCGGCTCCGCTGAGCGCCGTCGCCCACAGCCCGTCGTGTTCCAGCTCGAGAATCTCCGCTAGGCCAGGGACAAATGGCGCTCGAAACGGTTGGTGCAGGTGATCGCGCATCGCTTCGCGCAGCAGCTCGTAGCGATGGTGCTCCAGCGCCCCCACAAACATCATGACGTGCTGCATTTGGAAAATGGCTTCCGCGCGCGGAATGGAGGCGGGTAAAATTTCCCGCATGCGCTCGGTGGGCAGCGCGAAGTCCGGCGTGACGAAAATTAGGCGAATGTCGGTCGGGAAGGCGCGCTGAAACAGAATCGGAGCGCCATTGGCGCGCCCGCAGGAGGTAATCCATCCGCCGTAGCGCGCCGGAGCCAGATTGTCGGTGTAGTTCTCAAACGCCATCGCATGGCGCAGAAGCTCGCTTTGCGCAAACTCCATGCCGGTGACGGCCTCGACGAGCGATACGCCGGCGATGATGGCGGCGGCGCTGCTGCCAAGCCCGCTGCCAAGCGGAATGTCGTTGATGATGTGCAGGTCGAGCGCCGGCAGATTGACATAGGCGCCCGCCGCCGTGTGGCGCGCGACGCGACAAATGAGATTGTCCGCCGGGTCGAGCGGAATGCCGTCGGCGCGCGCGCCCGCGACGGAAAGCCTCCAGGTTTCGGCATCGGTCTGAATCTGTCCCCGAACCTTGAGGTAAATGCCCACGGCGAGACCCATGGTGTCAAAGCCAGGACCCAGATTGGCGGTTGACGCCGGAACGCAGATCTCGAATTTTCGCTCCGCCATGCTGTATGGCTTCCTATGCTGGATGCCGCGCGCCAAGTCGGCGCGCGGCGACTCCCTATCGCTTTCGTCCCCGCTCGACAACGACGATGCCGTTTCTCGATACCGATAGCGTCCGTCTCTATGTGCAGGTGGTGGGCGACCGGGGTTTGCCCGTCATCTTCGTCAACGGCTGGACGGCAACCTGTCAGATGTGGCTGCCGTTGGTCAAGCGCCTCTCCAAGGCGTACCGGTGCGTTCTGTATGACCCGCGCGGAACGGGGCGGTCGCTGTCCGCGGCGCGCGGCGCCAGCTTTGAGGTGGAAGACGCGATTGCCGACCTGCACGCCGTGCTTCGCTATGTCGGCGGCTGGGACGCCCACGTGGTGGGGCAGGGCACGGGAGCGGTGGCGGGCTTGCTGGCGGCGCGCGAGCGCCCGCAGAACTTTTCCTCGCTCACGCTCATCGGCGCCGAGTGTCCACCGCCGCCGGCGGGACTCGACCGCGAAGTGGAAGTCGATCTGCTGCTGACTCAGGCGCGGGTGTTGCTTCAGGAGGCGGCGACCTTGCCCTACGCCCGCCAGTTGCTGCTGTGGCGCTATCGGCGAGCGCCCGAGCCCTACCGGACGAGGCTGTACGAGGATTTCGCCGCCGCCGACCCGCGCGCCGCCTATGGCCTGGCGCAGTCGGTTCGCGATGTCGTCATTCGCGGCCGCTTCTGGGATGCGCTCGGACAGGTGCCGCTGCCGATTTTGCTCGCGCGCGGCGCGGCGGACGAAGTGCTCTCGGCGACGGCGCATCGGGCGATGTTTGATCGCATTCAGCGGGGGCAGACGGCGACGGTGCGCGGCGCCGGCCATTTGCCGACGCTCGAGTACCCCGAGGAATGCGCCAAGTTGCTGATAAACTTCTTCCGCACGGAGTCGCTTCCCGCTTATCGCCCCTGAGTCTCGCCCCCGCGCGCCGGGCGCGCTTCAGAAGGGGCTTCACGCCGGAAGGCGACGCAGCAGCACCAGGGTCAGGTCATCCGCGGCCGGCGCGCGGCCAACGAACCGGCTGACCGCTTCGTCCACGCGGTCGCGCAGGCGCGAGGCGCTCAGCCCGCGATGCTTGACCACGGTTTGCGCGAGGCGCTCGACGCCAAAGATTTCTCCCTGCTCGTTGAGGCTCTCGGTCAGGCCGTCAGTATAAATGACCAGCGCGTCGCCGGGCATCAGTTGAACCTCGTCCATGCCGGGCGCGAAGCCTAGGGCAATCCCGACCGGGATGCTCTGGGCGGACAGCGCGAGGCAGGCGCCATCCGCGCGCGCCAGGAGGGCTGGGTCGTGACCCGCGCTGGCGTAGCGGAGTATCCCGGTCGTCGGATCCAGCTCGGCGCAGAAAAGGGTGAGAAACTTGTTCTCCGGCGAGTTTTCGACCACGTAATCATTGACCGCGGACACGATGTCGGTTAGCGAGCGCTCGGTCTGCGCCTGAGCGCGCAGCGCCGCATGCACGCTCGACATCATGAGCGCCGCGCCCATGCCCTTGCCGGCAACGTCGCCGACGGCAATGAGCAGCTTGCCATTGGCGCGCGGGATGAAGTCATAGTAGTCGCCGCCAATCTCGCGGCAGGGAAAGCTCAGGCCGGCGATGTCGTAACCGGCGAGGCGCGGCGGGCGCGTCGGGTGCAGGCTGAGCTGAATTTCGCTGGCGACTTTGAGTTCCTCTTCAAAGCGGCGCGTTTCGAGGCGCGCTTCGAGCAGGCGGGCGTTTTCGACCTTGATGGTGGCGACGCGGGCGATGGTGGTCAGCAGGTTGAGGTCGTCCTGGCTAAAGCAGCCGACCGCGAACGGGCTATCCATGTAAAGCATTCCAAGCGCTTCGCCGCTTCCGATAAGGGGCGCCGCGATGAGCGACAGGGCTGAGGCGTCGCCGCGAATGCGCTCGTCTTCCTGAGCGTTCGACACGAGGATCGGCTGGCTGTCGCGCATGACGCAGGCGTAAATCGACCACGGCAGCGTGACTTCCCAATGGGCGGTTCGCTCGGTGGCGCGATACGCCTGGGGCTGAAGCGAGCCATGGGCGTCCGTGAGCAAAAGGTAAGCGCGCTCCGCCGGGAGGGCCTCGAAGGTCAGTCCAAGGATGGTATCCAGCGTTTCATCGAGCGACTGATCCACCAGCAGCGTTTCCACGACCTTGCTGAAGAGGCCGAGCCAGTCCTGCGAGTGAAGCGACGGGCGGACGGCGGCCGAGCGCGGGGGCGACAGGGCGGCGGTCGCTGACTCCAGGGGCGGCGCAAGGGCGGAGAGCTGAGCCGGCGTGTGCCGGGACGTCAGAGTTTCCGTCGGGGCGGTTTGCTCGCCTTCCATGAAGCGAAACGCGGGCGGCGAAATATGCGAGCCAGAGGCGCTTGTCGCGACATCGGCGAGGTGAAGCTCCGTTTCGCCAATGCGAATGATGTCGCCAAACTGGAGCGGCGCGCTGGATTCGATGCGTTGCCCGTTGTGATAGGTGCCGTTGGCGCTGCCGCTGTCGTAGAGGACGAAGTCGGCTCCATCCCGGCGAATTTCAGCGTGAAGCCGCGAAACAAAGGGATCGTTCAGGCACAGATCGTTGCGCGAGGAGCGCCCAATGGTCAGTCGGACGCCTTTGAGCAACACATCGAATGAGGCCCCCGACGGCGGGCGAACGTGAATCGCCGGGGGTAACTTGCGTGAAATCATGAAATCTCAGCCGCGGCTACCCTGCGGAAACCACAGCTCAGCGCTAGATCAAGTTATCGCGCCGTGAAGCGAATGCGCGTTTCGCCGAGCTTGAGTTCATCGCCGTCTTGCAAAGGGTGGGGCGTTTTGGGCGTCAGCCGAGTCAGTCCATTGAGGAAAGTCCCGTTGACGCTCGATAAGTCCTCGATGAAAAACCGCCCGCTCTCTTGAAACAGCCGTGCGTGGCGGCGTGAAACCTTGGTTTCGAAGTCGTGTGGCGTCAGGTCGATTTCAGGGAAGTTGCCCGTGTGCGGGTCAGTCCGACCAAGCAGCATGGTTCCCTTGACCAGCTCGTAGGCTGCCGCGACATCCCCCTTCCCATCCAGCACTTGGAGGCGAGCCACAGGCCGCGCGCCGGCGCCGCGCGCGTTGGCGCCCGGCTGCGGGGCGCCGCAGTGCGGGCAGAAGGCGTCGTCCGGCGCAATGCTTTCGCCGCAGGCGACGCAGATGGTCCGGTCGGGCTTGGGAGTCGAATTATCGCGCGGCTGCGGATTATCGAGCCAACGAAGGTGCTCTTCGAGCAGGCGCTTCATCTTGGCCGCCGAAGCCGGGCGATCCTGCGCCTTGTGAGCGACGGCCTGGACCACGATATTCTCGATGCCCTGGCTCAGCTTGGGATTGATCTCGCGCGGGCGCGGGTAGCGGTCGAAGTCGAAAATCAGCAGCGGGTTGTCCTGCGGGTCCGCCCCAGTCAGCAAGTGAAACATCGTCGCGCCAAGGGAATAGAGATCGGAGCGCGGCTCGACTTGACCCGAAAAGAGTTCCGGCGGCGCATAGCCCATCGTGCCAATCGCCGTAACCCCCTTCTGCGTTGGCGAGACGAAGCGGGCAATCCCGAAGTCGATCAGCATGACCCGCGCCGGCGTCCGGCTGTCGTCAAGCATGAGGTTGGCCGGCTTGAGGTCGCGGTAGATGACCGGCGGATTCTGGCTGTGGATGTAGTCTAGCACATCGCAAACCTGGATGGCCCACTCGGTCACGGTTCGCTCTTCAATGTAGCCGGACTGGCTTTCCTTGAGCTTTTTCGCCAGATCGCCGCCGGGAACGTACTTCATCACCAGGTAGTATTTGCCATCATTGATGAAGTAGTCGTACACGGTCGGGATGGACGGGTGCTCCAGGCTCGCGAGAAGCTGCCCCTCGCGCTGGAAGTCTTCAATTGCCTTCTGGCGCTGGGCGGCGTCGGTGAAGACATCAAACATCTCCTTGACCGCGCGGCGCGTTTTGTCGTTGGCTGGCCCGAACTTTTGATCATAGGCCAGGTAAACGCTTCCCATGCCGCCGCCGCCAATGCGCTTGACAATACGATAGCGTCCTTCGAGCAGCGTTTCCGGCGCGAGTTGTTTTTGGTTCACCATGGTTGGCAACGCTGGCAGGGGCGAGCCTTTTCGCGGGAAGCTCGCCAAGCGCGAAAAGGCCTTCAGCGAATATAGTGAAACTTCAAAAAGGTTTTGCCGACGATGATCTCGTCGCCATCATTGAGCGGATGCCGGTTGCCGGGCAAAAGCCGCCGCCCGCGGTTGACAAACGTGCCGTTCGTGCTGCCGAGATCCTCGAGAACATACTGCCCATCTTGACAAACAATGCGCGCATGGCGGCGCGAAACCTTCGCCTCCGGATCGTCCTGGTCGAGGTCAACGTCCGGGAAGATGCCGCCGTCGGCATCCCAGCGCCCAATGTTTGATTCCGTTTCCGTGAGCACGAACTCCTTGCCGATGGTCCCTCCGCGCTGAATGACCAATTTAGCGCGCAAGGCGGAGGCGGGCGCGGCTGGCTTTGCCGCCGGGGCCGGAGCGGGCGCCGCCTCCTCCGGGGCCTTGGATGGCGAGCCAGGCGGCGGCGCGGGAGCGAGAGCGGGAGATGGGCGCGGGGCAACCGCGAAGACATCGCCCATCAGCGGCGGCGCCGGCGGGGCGGGGCGGGGCGGGGGCGCCATCGGAATGGATGGAATGTTGGGGACGGGTGGCGGAAAGCTTTCCGCCCTGGCGCCGCGCGCCGCGGCCAGCGGGCTTTGCCCCCCCACGGCGGGCGCGACGCCAAAGGATGCGTCGCGCGCCGGCGGGGCTACGTCAATGCCGGGCGGAGCTGTGACTGGCGCCGGACCGCCATGGACGGCAGAGAGTTGATAGCCGCACTCGTCGCAGTACTCCGATCCATCGAGATTGTCTGTGCCGCACTGCGGGCAGCGTATCATCGCGCGTGACCTCAATCATGGAAATGACGTGTGATGCCGGGAAACCGAGGCGATGAGGGATTATAGTCAAAACCATGCCAGGGGCAAGCCGCTTTCCAGGCCGCTTTGCCAGGCTGTCTCTCCAGGCTTGACAGAAGGCGGCGCGGCTTGTCTCGGCCAGCTTTCCCGATTCTTTTCCCGCCGCCCGTCCCCACGCCCGGCGCGATTGCGCCGCCGGCGAGCGCGGCTCGCGAATTCGGCGCGCAACCGAAGCTTGCCCATTCAGCTTCGGTTGTGCGCCCAATCCCGCATCAGGAATAAGTAAAGGAGTGGTCCGATAACCGGAAAAGCGATGATGAGCGCCACCGAGATGACTTTTCGCCCCAGCGTTCCGCCACCGCGAATGGCGTCGGCCAGGGCGACAATCCAGAGCGTGGTCGTGATCAACCAGAATGTGTAGCGAATCATAGCGAGCCTCCGGTCTGCGGCTGATTGGCCAAGTGGCGCGGGGGCTTGGCTGCTCCCGCCCCCGCTCCCCAAGCCGCTCGTTTTACGCCCGAGGCGGGGAAAAAGTTGCTTGACCCTGGCTCGCCCGTCAGTCAGCGCGTCAGTCAGGCGGCGATCCGCGGAAGCGCCGCTTCGAGCCCCGTTGAGCTTGCGCGCATTGCCGGGGTCGCCTCGCGGTTCCTCGTCGTTTTTCCTTGGCTGCACAGCAACGGCGCGCTAAAGTCGCCGAAAAGTTGCCGGGGCGCGGCTTAGATTCCGCCTGGATGTGGATGGAAAGATGCTCATGCGCTCGCCGCTCATCGTTGGAAACTGGAAAATGCACAAGACGGTCGCGGAGGCCCTGGGCTACGTGACGGCGTTGTTGCCGCAACTCGCCGAGCTTCGGGGCTGCGACATCGCCGTGGCGCCAGTCTTCACCGCCCTTTCAAGCGTGGCGGCGGCGGCAGGCGGCGCGCCGCTCCAGGTCTTTGCGCAAGATGTCGCCGCGGAAGGCCCGACCGGAGCGTTTACCGGAGAGGTTTCAGCCGAGATGGTCAAGGAAGCCGGCTGCCAGGGAGCGCTTATCGGTCATTCCGAGCGTCGCCGTTACTATGGCGAGACGGACGCCGTCGTGTCCGCCAAGACGCGGCGGGCGCTTGACGCCGGCTTGCTGCCCATTGTCTGCCTAGGCGAGACGTTGGCCGAGCGCGAGTCGGGCGCGGCGCTGGAAGTCGTTGAGCGTCAACTGCGGGCGATCGCCGACGCGTTGACAGAAGATGACGCGCGACGTATAGTAATCGCTTATGAGCCGGTCTGGGCGATTGGAACCGGTCGAGCCGCGACGCCTGAGATCGCGCAGGCTATGCACCGGCAGATCCGCTCCGTCTGGGAGGCGCTCTTCGGGGCGGGCGCGGCCTTGCGCGTTCTGTATGGCGGAAGCGTGACGGCGGAAAACGTCGCCGATTTTACCGCTCTGCCGGACGTGGATGGCGCGCTCGTCGGCGGCGCTAGCTTGTCGCCGCTGGGTTTCGCCCAGCTTATCCGACAGTCGCAGGCAGGGGCGCCCGCCCGTCAAGCGGCGAAGCCGAGTCGGGAGGCGGACGGCTAACTTGGCGCTGGCTTGGTAACGATGCGGTTTGGGAGCGATATCTCGTAAATGCCCTGGTACGCCTATGCGCTTTACGCGCTCTTCGTGATTGTTTGCCTGCTGCTGATCGGCGTGGTGTTGCTTCAGCCCGGCAAAGGCGACATCGCCCTCTTTGGCGGCGGCAGCCAGACGGCTTTCGGGCCGCGCGGCGCTCAGAAGCCGCTGGAGCGCGTGACCTTCGCCCTGGCTGGCGTCTTCATGGCGCTGGCGTTCTTGTTTTCCGTTCCCGGCATCCTGTCGCCGCGCTCAGTGGCTTCGGGCATCAAGGACGAGCCGCCAGCCAAAGAGCAAAAGCCCGAGGATAAGAAACCTGAGGACAAGAAAGAGCCGGGCGCCGCAGGCGCGCCTGGCGACGCCGCCCCGGCGCCAGACGCCGACCCAGGCAAGGGCGCGTCATCTGGCGAGTCGAAAGCCGACCCGAACGCCGCCCCGGAAGGCGCGAAAGGAAGCGGGGGACAGCCTGAAGACGTGAAAAAGTGAGAGCTTGGCTTGCCCCTTCCGGCGGAGGCAGGCCATCAATGCCGAAGTGGTGGAATTGGTAGACACGTACGTTTGAGGGGCGTATGGGCAACCGTGGGGGTTCGAGTCCCCCCTTCGGCACCATCTGGTAGCGAATGGCGCGTCAAGCGGGCGCGCCATTCGACTTTATGCCGGATGGCTTGAGATCGAAGACGAATTCGTGGACGCGCGTGTCGTCGGTCATTTCGGGATGAAAGGCGGCCGCGAAAACCCGCCCCTGACGAACCCACACCGGGTGACCGCCATACTCGGCCAGGGTCTCGACGCCAGGGCCGACGGTTTCGATGATGGGCGCCCGAATAAAGACGCTTTCCAACGGCTTCGGGCCAAGCGCCGCCACGGGGATGCGGGCTATGAAGCTGTCGACCTGCCGCCCGTAGCCATTGCGCTGCACGGTCATATCCAGTAGTCCGAGCGACGCCTGGGGCGGGCGAGTGACGACGCGGGCGAGCAGGATGGCCCCGGCGCAAGTTCCGAAAAGCGGGCGCCCGGACGCGGCGAACTCCCGCAGGGCGTCAAACCAAGGCTCGGCGCGCAGAAAGCGGAGCATGGTCGTGCTCTCGCCCCCAGGCAAAATCAGGCCGTCCAAGCTGGCGAGCTCGGCTATCCGGCGTATGCAGCGCGGCGTGGCGCCCGCTCGCTCGAGCGCTTGGGCGTGGGCGGCGAAATCGCCTTGAAAGCTCAGGATGCCAATGGTGCGCGGGTGGTCGGTCATGGCGTTGGCGGCGGCGGCGCGCCCGCTCGCAACCGTAGCATGACCGCCGCCAAGTGAATAGCGCCTGCCAGCAGAGCGCGGCCCGCCCCAAAGCCTGACGCCGAAGTAATGTTTGACCTTGGTTTTACGCCAAAGTAGGTTGAAATCATTACGGTACACGCGTGTCTGCCCGTTGCCGCTCGCCGCTACGCACTAGTTTTCCTCGATAAAACGGGCGACGCCGCGGATTGCGCCTTTCGCGCCATTCTTTCGTTTCCGTCCCCGCTTCGACGTCCCCGTGAGTCAGGTTGCTGATGACGCCGCATTTGCTGAGCGCGGCGGGTGAGAGAGTCCTCTACAGAGGGAGTTGCTTATGGCTAGCTTTTCGTCCTATGCCAACGGGGTGAAGCGGTGGTACCAGAAACTGGAACTGCCGATGCCGCCGGAACGCATTTTCGGCGCGCATATGATGTTGATTGGTGGGCTGGCATGCCTGATTGGGACGTACTTTTTTGCCAGCATGACGATGTGGAACGATGGCTACGTGAATATCACGCTGCGTCCGCGTCTCATCTCGCTGGGAATTTACGACCCCTATGACACCGAACAAATCCAGAGGGTTTGGCTGCCGCTGATTGGCGAGTTCAGTACCAAGTCGCTTCCCTTCTTCGGGCAGTACCCTCTGACCATGACGGATTTCCGGCTCTTTGGCTGGGGGTCGTTTCACATTGGGCTGGGACTCTGGCTCATCTATGCTGGCGCCGCGCACTACTACGGCGCGCGCGGCGGCGCGACCATTGGCGAAATCTTCTGGTTGCTGCCATACGTGCCGGGCTTGAAGGGTCTATGCCAGATCAAGTGGTTCACGCCGGAAGGGCCGTGGTACAAGGTGGGACTGCCCTGGGGCAGCTTCGCCAATACGCCGTGGCCAATTCTGCGGCGAACCTATGCGGACGCGCTGAGTCCGCACACCATCTACATCGGGTTGCTGTTTTTCATCTGGGGAGCGGTGCTGTGGCTAGTCCTCGACAAGCCGCCCGTGCCGATTCAGCCGGCGCAGGTCATGACGCCCGATGGGATGATGCCTATCGAGCAGGCGCAGTTCCCGTATGGCTGGTATGACCCCTACCTTCAGCAAGTCATGCACCCGATGAACACTATCAACGGCGAAACCACGATGTGCTTCGTCTGGGGCGTGCTCTTCGTCGCGCTGGGCGCGTACTGGTGGTACCGGCCGCCGCGCAGCGTCAACATCACGCATTTGGAAGACACGAAAGCCGTTTTCCACGTGCACTTGACGGCGATCGGATATGTGAGCTTCGCGCTCGCCATCGTGGGCTTCCTGGCGCTGCGCAACCATCCGTCGTACCTGATGCTCAACGACATGAACGTCATCATCTACGGGAAGAAGATCGTCAATCCCGGTCGGATGATTCACAACATGATCACCTTCAACCACGTGCAGGTTGGCCTGATCTACGTGGCAGCGGGCGTCTTCCACGGCGGGCAGTACCTGCATGGGCTGAACATTTCCGGGGCGTACCGACAGGCGCGCTCAAAGTTCATCACCTGGTTTCAGAATCCCGACCTTCAAACGAAGATCGTCGGCACGACCATGTTCGTCAGCTTCGTGACCGTGGTGTTCGGCTATGGGATGATTTGCTGGAACACCGGCTCCGAACTGGACCTCAACTTCGGCATCTACCAGTTCCGCTCCTACCGCGCGATTCAAATGGATGGCGAGGCTGGGAACGTCGGCTATCGAGTCTTTCGCCCGCAGAATGCCTGGGATCCGACGGCCGGCGGGGCATGGGTTGTCAATCCGGATGGCACGACGCTGGTCAAGGCGCGTAACTTGCAGGTCGGCGACCGAATCCTCAACGAGGAACTCGGCATCGGCTCGTCTCCGACCTATAGCTTCACGACCATCGAGGAAATTAACTACAAGCCTGAATGGGGGCAGTCGAAGCTCTACGCCGTCCAGTGGGGCAGCTGGACGCACTTCCTGCGCAAGGTCAATCCGCTGTTCTGGGTGGATAAAGGCATCTGGTATCTCCAAAATCAGAAGACGTTCGAGGCCTCGCGCAAGGCCGATGAGGCCTACCTGGCCGCTCACCTCAAAGCGGTGAGCCTGCTGAACAGGGTTGACGAAGAGAAGACCGAGGAAGCCAAGAAGGCGGCGCAGGCGGAGTTAGACAAATTCCGCCCCGAGCTCGAAAAAGCCCATGCCAACATGCTCGAGTGGAACGAGCGGCTGGCGAACACGCCGGCGGTGCTCTATTCCAACCTGCGCGACCAGCACCGGGACGGCGAGATCAACGACGCCATTTTCTTCTGGCTGATGATTGGCGGCTGGCTGTTTGGCTTCATCCCGCTCCTGCGCATCGCTTTCCACAACTACCAAAGCCCCTGGTATCGGGACTTTGAATGGCGCAAGCAATCGCCGGACTTCCCGTGCATCGGGCCGGTCAAGGGCGGCACGTGCGGCGTCTCGATCCAGGATCAGCTCTGGTTCTGCATCCTGTTCTCCATCAAGCCGCTATCGGCCATCGCCTGGTATCTGGACGGCGGCTGGATTGCAACCATGATGGCGCGCGGCAACGAGGCCTACTACCTGACGCACAACATCAGCCACACCGGCGGCGTGTTCCTCTATATGTGGAACGAGACGACGTGGATTTGGACCGACAACCATTTGACGGCCATGCTGCTGCTCGGACACCTCATCTGGTTCGTGAGCTTCGCGCTCTGGTTCAAGGATCGCGGCTCGCGCGCGGAAGGCGGCGACATTCAGAGCCGCTGGGTGCGCCTGATGGGCAAGCGGCTCGGCATCAAAACGCTTCAGGAAGTGCGCTTCCCGGTCTCGAACTTGGCCACCGCCAAGCTGTGGGGAACGGTGTTCTTCTACACCGGGACGTTCGTGCTGGTCTTCCTGTATTTTGCCGATGGATTCTTCCAGAATCGGTAGCTGACGCGCCGGCGGCGGAGATTGGCTTGACTATCCGCCGCCGCTTTCCCGGCCGCGCGCCGAGTCATGTAATAAAGTTCACATTGCCGCCGGTGACGGTTGTGGACATTTTTTCAATACGGGCCTTGAAAAAGTATCCGTCATTCTCCGGTGTGAAAGGCAAGAGTCACCATGGCAGAAGAGAAAGCAGAAACGACCAGTGGCGCGACGGCGGAAGCTCAGGCGGCTAAAGCGCCGGCCAAGGCGGCCGCCAAAGCCCCGGCCAAGGCGCCCGCCAAAGCCCCGGCCAAGGCGCCCGCGAAAGCGGCGCCACCGCCTATTCCAGGTCCGCCGAATCGGTTGTCGCGCCCGAAGACGGCAGCGCCCAAGCGGAAGCGCGATAGGCAAATTTACACCATCATCGAGGAGTTGTGCATTGGCTGCGGCTTCTGTACTGACGAATGCCCGCCCAAGGTCAACGCCATCCTGCCGCGCGATGTGGAAGCCGTTCTCGATGGCGGCGAAACGTACTGGATTGATCAGGCGCGGTGCATCAGTTGCTCGCTGTGCTTTGTGGCTGGAACCTGTCCCACGGATGCAGTGGTGTTCACGGAAGGCGGCGTCTCGCGCACGCAATACATGGAAGACTACATGCATATCGAGATGGTGAATCAGCCATACTGGCGCGAACGGAATGAATTGTCCCGGATTGGGTCAATCCTTTGAAGTACATTGGAAGCGTGAGCGCCTCCCAAGCTGCGGCGCGCGCTTTCCAGGTCTGAACCCCGGAGCTGGCCGCAGTAGCTTTTAGGCGTTAGCCCTTCTCGCTACTGCAGCTCGGACGGATGGAAGCCCCGTCCTAAAAATCAGGTCTTCCGCTCTCTGCGTCCCCTGCGCTCGAAACCCCGTGCTGTGGATTGAAACGGGGCGCCGAGGCCGGCTCAGCGGCTGATCGCCGGCCTGTCACCTTCCTTCTTGCAGGAGACTGCCGTATGGCAAGCAAACTCACGACCTCAAACTATGACCTTGACCTTGACGCAACAGGTTGGGGGACGCTCCGCGCTGAAGCCCGAATTTCCAACGTGCCTTCAGCTTCCCCGCTTTTACCGATTGATGGCGAGCTGAAGCTCGAAGCCAAAAAAATAGAAGACGATGTGGTGCGGCTCACGTTCTTTGGACAATCCATCGTGGACGGCATTCTAGGCCGCGTCGAGGGGGAGTCGGACATCGCCAACGAGTCGCCGACGCGCCGGGTCGCGGCCGGCGATGGCAAGATCACCGTTGGCAAGTTCTCGCATCGTTTCGAGTTTGAAGGCGTTGTGGATTGTCTGCGCTACTGGCGGTCAAAGGCCATTGACGACAACATCATCGCGCGCAAGCAGCGCCTTTTGTGCGGCAACTTGTTTCACGATCTCTCGATTCGCGTGCCGCTCGACAGCGAGGAAGTCATTGACACATGGCTCGAAATGCAGGACGCCTTCCGCAACTCGCCCAACTTCGGCGATTACATCAAGGATGTCTGGCTCATCGGGCCGCTCTGGAACGCCCTTGAGCAAACTGGGCAAAGCCTTGACAACATTGACGTTTACTATTTCTCGGAGGTCGAGGGCGGCGAAAAGTCGCGGATTGACTTCCGCTTCGCGGGCGGCGGCACGGGGATTGTGGACTCCATCAGCCGCTGGCTCGAGCTGTTCCCGATTGACGGGCTAGGCAAGCCGGTCAACCAGGGCGGGCGCGTCGCGCGGCTGCAAGGAAACTTCAATGCCAGCGTGCAGGGCGTTGAGGTCAAGCTCTTCGTCGAATTGCCGGGCTTCACCGTCCCGATTGAAGGCGGCAAGCGAAAGATTCTCAATCATCCGCTCGTGCCGCTGGCGCACCATGGCATCGCCGTTAACTCCGAGCCGGCCGATCTCGGCATTCGCTTCAAGGTTTCCATTCCCAAAGGCAAGAAGTTCGTCGAAACCGCCAATAGCTTCGAGTGGGACCGCGTCGCCGAAAACGTGCGCGTCTTCACTGGCGGGCGCTACAAGGCTTGGGCCGAGGGCATCTGCAAGGGCAGTTACTCGCCGTTTGACATTTTCTTTGGATAACGCGCTCTCTGGGCGAGGACGCTTCCGCGACGCGGCGGCGCCTTGACCCAAGCGTTGCGGGAAATAGCGGTCAAGTTTAGCTGCCGGCGCGCGGAGCAGGGGCTGCGCGCGCCGGCCGGGGCAATCATGACAGGCACACGAGTCATTATCTATTCCGGTAAGGGCGGCACGGGGAAAACGACCGTCTCGGCGGCGACTGCCGTGACGCTGGCGGCGGCCGGGAAAAGAGTTCTGGTCATTTCAAGCGATCCGGCCCACTCGCTTGGGGACGTGTTTCAGGTATCGCTTTCGCGGACTGAGCCGACCCCGATTGCCGAGAGCCTCTTTGGCTTGGAAATCGACACGCTCTACGAAGCCAAGCGCAACATGGGCAACTTCGAGAAGTTCGTATCGGAAAGCTATGAAAAGCGCGGCATTCGCTCTTCGGTGGCTTCCGAGCTTTCGACGCAGCCCGGACTCGATGAAATCTTCTCGCTGGTGCGCCTGCACCGGGAAGCGCTGTCTGGTCACTGGGATGTCGTGATTCTCGACACGTCGCCCACGGGAAATACGCTGCGCTTGCTAGCCTATCCGGAGCTCATCGTGGGCGGCAGCACCGGAAAGAAGCTCTTCCGCGTGTATCAGGGCATGTCTTCCATGATGAAGCCGTTTGGCTCGTCAAATGGGCCGGATCCGGAATTTTTCAACGAAGTCAATCAGCTGCTCGACGCGATGAATCAGGTGAGCGCGTTTCTCACCGGAGAGAAGGTCACGCTACGCCTCGTCATCAACCCGGAAAAGCTTTCGATTCTTGAAAGCAAGCGCGCCTATACCTTTACGCACATCTATGGGCTGACCATTGACGCAGTGGTCGTCAACAAGATTTACCCGGTTGGAGATGCGCTTCACGGCGCGGAGCTGGGAAGCTATTTTGACTACTGGTCAAAGCTCCACGGGCGCTATCTAGAGGACATCGAGGCGGCTTTCGCGCCGCTGCCGATTTTCAAGCTATTTCTTGAGCCCTGCGAGCCGCTGGGCGTATCCGCGCTGCGGCAAGTCGGCGTCAAGGCGTTTGGCGCGGCGGACATCGGAGCGGTGCTCTACAACAAGAAAAACATGTGGGTTGAGGAGCGGCAGGCCGCCGACGCGCCGGATATTCGGCGGTTTGTCGTGCGGATTCCGTTTCTGGCGGAAAGCGAGCGCATCGAGGTGCAGCGCGTCGGCATGGACCTGTACCTGTGCATTGGGCGGATCGCTCGCAGCGTCTCGCTGCCGAGGATTTTGTCCAACGCTGACTTGGTTGGCTACGTGGCGGAAGGCGAGCTGCTGACGGTGACATTCCGCGAGCGCGCCCGCGAGCCCGAGCCGCCTCGCTTGACGCGGCTGAGACGTTCCCCGGCCGGCGCTTGACGAGCCGACGCTTGATTTGTAGCGCGGGGTTGGCTTCGAGCGCCCCGCCGACGCGAGGTTGAGATCATGAAAAACGTAAAAATCCTGGCGCTGGGCTGCGCTCTGGCCCTTTTTGTCGGCGGCTGCTTTGTCGGCTCGCGCGACCCGAATGAGACCCGTTACCCGAAAGATCCCATGCCGCTTCAGAACCAGACTTCCGTCAGAACGGCCGAGGAAATCGCTCGCGAGAGCATCGCGCAGAATACGCCGAGCGCGCGTGAGGCGGCGGCGTTGCGCGACCGCGTCACGCCAGTCAACTTGCAGCAGGTCAATGAGCAGGATGTCGCCGGCAACGATCCCATGGGCTCGCCGGCCCGGGTCGAGCTCAACGAAGGCGAAATGTATCGCGATCCCCTCGAGATTTATCGC
>CALCKX010000106.1 GCA_937966115.1 uncultured Chloracidobacterium sp.
CGGAGCGGCAGGCGGTTTGCATCCGCCCGCTGGGAATGGGTAGGCTGCGGGCAAGCGAGCTTCAGGCAAGCGAGCTTGCCCGCAGCCCGGCGAGCCTTTCCTCCGGGGGCGCGGCGGCTGGCGAGGGCGCCGCCAACTGGAGCTGAGCGGCAGCCAAATCAAGAGAGCGCGACGTATGGCGACCGAAGAATTCGTGCATTTGCACCTTCATTCCGACTACAGCTTGCTTGATGGCGCGATTCAGCATGGCGCGCTGGCCGAGCAAGCCCAGCGCCTGGGGTTCAAGTCCATCGCAGTGACCGACCACGGCAATATGTTCGGCGCGATGGGCTTTTCCAGCGCCATGAAGAAGGTTGGCATCAAGCCCATCATCGGCATGGAGGCCTATGTCGCCCGCGGCTCGCGCCATGACCGCGGCAAGCTCGACGCGGACGGCGAGCGCGGCGCGAATCACCTCATTCTGTTGGCGACGGACGAAGCCGGTTACAAAAACCTCGTCAGGCTAGCGTCGCTTGGCTACACCGAGGGCTACTACTACAAGCCGCGCATTGACAAGGAAGTCCTCCAGGCGCACCGGGAAGGCTTGGTGGCGCTGTCGGCCTGCATGTCCGGCGTGCCCGCCTCGCTCATTCTGCGCGACAAGCCGGATCGAGCGGAATGCGAGATCGGCGAGTACAATGAAATCTTCGGGCGCGGGCGCTATTTCCTCGAGCTTCAGTCGCACCGGGGCGTCGAGGAAGCGCAGTCCAAGGTCAATCGAGCGCTCACCGAAATCGCCGCCCGCCTGGATGTGCCGCTGGTCGTCACCAATGACGCGCACTTTCTGACCGAAGCCGACCACGAAGCCCATCGGGCGCTGTTGTGTCTGCAAACCGGCAAGGCGCTGCGCGAGGCGAGCTTCCACTATTCGCCCGATCACTACGTGAAAAGCCCGCGGGAGATGTGGGCGCTGTGGGGGAACGAAAACCCGGAGGCGCTGCGCAACACGCTGCGGATTGCCGACATGTGCGCGTTTGAGTTCGGCAAGTCGCCGAGCTACCTGCCGGTGTTCCCCGTGCCGGAGGGCTTTACGCTGACCAGCTACTTCGAGAGCGTCACCCGCCGCGGCCTCGATGAGCGGCTGCGCCAGATTCGTCCCGCCGACGCTCAAAGCTACCAGGCGCGCCTCGAGTATGAAATCAGCGTCATCGAGCGCATGGGCTACGAGGGATATTTTCTGATCGTGTGGGATTTCATCCGCCATGCGCGCGAGCGAGGGATTCCGGTCGGGCCGGGGCGGGGCAGCGCCGCCGGCTCGCTGGTCGCCTACGCCTTGCATATCACGGATGTCGATCCGATGGCTCACGACTTGCTCTTCGAGCGGTTTCTCAACCCGGAGCGCGTCTCGATGCCTGACATTGACGTGGACTTCTGCATGCGCGGGCGCGGCGCGGTCATCGAGTACGTCAGTCAGTTTTACGGACGCGAAAACGTCTCGCAAATCGCGACCTTCGGGACGATGGCCTCGCGGGCGGTCATCAAGGATGTCGGGCGCGTGTTGGAAATGCCCTACCCGGAGGTCGAGAAGATCGCCAAGCTCATTCCGCCGCCGCAGCGCGGGCGGAACGTTTCCATCGCCGACGCGCTCAAGATGGTTCCGGAGCTGAAGGAGGCGTACGAGAAGCGGCCCGAAGTCAAGCGGCTGATCGATCTGGCGCGGCGCTTGGAAGGGGGCGCCCGGCACTCCTCGATCCATGCGGCTGGCGTGGTGATCTCGCCGCGCCCGGTGCAGGAGCTGGTGCCGGTCTTCAAAACCAAGACCCGCGACCGCGAGCGCGGCGAAGTCGAGGTCATCGCGACGCAGTACAACATGAACGACCTCGAAAAGGCCGGCATGCTCAAGATGGACTTCCTTGGGCTGACGACGCTGACCATCATTGAGGACTGCCTGGCCAGTATCGAGCGGGAAACCGGCGAGCGCCCCGACCTGGCGTCGATCCCGACGGATGACCCGGACACGCTCAGGATGTTCAGCGACGGCGCGACGGACGCCGTGTTCCAGTTTGAAGGCGACGGCATCAGCGAAATCGCCCGGCGACTCAGGCCGAGCGGGCTGGAAGACATCGTGGCGCTCAACGCGCTGTATCGGCCAGGACCGCTGGATTCAGGCATGGTGGACGACTACATCGAGCGCCGGCACGGGCGGCGGCGCGTCACCTATGATTTCAAAGAGCTGCGGGATGTGCTGGAAAACACCTATGGCGTGCCGGTCTTTCAGGAGCAAATCATGGCGATTTTCCAGCGATTGGCCGGCTACTCGCTGGGCGAAGCCGACCTGGTGCGCCGCGCCATGGGGAAGAAGAAGCGCGAGGAGCTGGACGCGCACAAGGCCAAGTTTATCGCCCGGGCGGTCGAGCGCGGCCATGACCAGGGCAAGCTCGAAAAGCTCTGGCAACAGCTCGAAGGCTTTGCCGACTACGCTTTCAACAAGTGCGTCGCCGGCGACGCGCTGGTGCGCGACGCCGTGACGGGCAAGCTCGTGACCGTGGCGGCGCTGGCCGAACGGGACATAGAGCGGGGCGGCGATCCGTTCAAAACCTACAGTTGGGACGGTCAGTCCGTGACGATCAATGAGCTGGTCGAGGCTTTTCCGACCGGCGAGAAAGAGGTCGTCGAGGTTGAGCTGGAAGATGGGCGGGCGCTGCGCTGCACGCTCGACCACAAGTTCTACACCCGTTTGCCGGATGGGCGCGAGGCTTTCCTGCCGCTGCGGGAGGTGGTCGAGCGCGGCTTGGCGCTCTACGTCCGCGATGAGCCGCTGGACGAGCGCGAAGCTGGCGGGGAAGCCGGCGCGATGGCTCTTTCGGATGCGGGCTCATCGCTGGCGAGCTGAGCGCGCCGGCGGGCGCCGCGCAAGGCGGGCTGGCGGCGCCAAAATACAGGCGCCAGAATACACAGGGTCTTGACCGCCCGGCGTCCTTTCGTCGCGCGGCGAAAGGCGGAGTCGGTTTCGATGATGGCGGGACGCGCGCGATTGGGGGGTATTTGGCTGGTCGCTCTGGCGTGGGTTATCTCGCTTGGGTGCGGTTACGCGCCTCGCGAGGAAGTCGGCCAGCTCAGGGTTGGGTTGGTCTTCGATATTGGCGGCAAAGACGACAAGTCGTTCAACGCCGCCGCTTGGGAAGGGGCTAAGCGCGCCAAGCGAGAGCTGCCGATTACGCTTCGGCATGCCGAGCCGGGCGAGCCAAATAACCTGGAGCCGTGCATGCGGGCGTTTGCCGAGCGCGGCTACGACCTCATCATCGGCATTGGCTTCGCCCAGGGACCGGTCCTGGCGACGGTAGCGAAAGAGTACCCCGACCTTCGCTTCGCCATCGTGGATTCGGTCGTGAGCCTGCCCAACGTCGCCTCGCTGGTTTTCAAGGAGCATGAGGGCAGCTTTTTGGTCGGCATGATGGCCGCGCGCGCCAGCCAGACCGGCAAGATTGGCTTTGTCGGCGGCATGGACATTCCGCTCATCCGCAAATTCGCCACCGGCTATGAGGAAGGCGCGCGCTACGTCAACCCCGGCATCGTGGTCATGAAAAACTTCGTCGGGATCACGGATGCCGCCTGGAACAACCCGGGCAAGGGCAAGGAGCTGGCCAAGGCGCAATACGAGGCCGGGGCGGATGTCGTCTTTCAGGCAGCCGGCAACTCGGGCATTGGCGTCTTCGACGCCGCTGAGGAGAATCGAAAGCTGGCCATCGGCGTGGACGCGAACCAAAACTGGGTCAAGCCCGGCTTTGTGCTGACCAGCATGGTCAAGCGCGTGGATGTCGCCGTGTATGCCATCATCAAGGAAGCTCTCGAAGGGCGCTTTCGCGGCGGGTTGCACGCTTACGGGCTGGAAAACGATGGCATCGCCTATGCGCTGGACGACTACAACCGCCCGCTGGTCTCGGAAGCCATGCTGCGCGAGGTGGAGGCGGCGCGGGAGAAAATCATCCGGGGCGAGCTGCGCGTCACCGACTACATGGCGAATCTGAAATGACGCTCACCAGCGATGCCATCATTATTGGCGGAGGCGTGATTGGGCTGGCGATAGCCCGGGCGCTGGCGCGGGATGGCCTGCGCGTCGTGGTGCTGGAGCGCAACGCGACGCCGGGCGGGGAAGCCTCGTGGGCGGCAGCCGGGATGCTGGCGCCGCAGTCGGAAGCCGACGCGCCGGGGCCGCTCTTCGACCTGTGCCTGCGAAGTCGAGCGCTGTATCCCGACTTTGTCGCCGCCCTGTGGGAGGAAACCCGCATTGACGCCGAGCTGTGCCCGGCCGGGACGCTGTTGCTGGCCGAAGAGGAAAACGAAGTCGCCGCCCTCCAAGCCAAGCTCGCTTGGCAGACGGCGGCGGGTTGTCATGCCGAATGGCTGTCTCCCAGTGATGTCCAAGCCCTCGAGCCGCTGCTGACCGGCGTCGGCGCGTTGTATTTGCCGGACGACTGGCAGGTCGAGAGCCGCCGCTTGACGCAGGCGCTGCTCGCTTCGGCGACCGCGGCTCAGGCGCGGATCGCGTGTCACTGCGAGGCGGTCACGCTCCTGACGGAGCGCGAGCGGGTTATCGGCGTGGAGGCGCGCGAGGAGCGCTGGTTGGCTCCGGTCGTCATCAACGCCGCCGGAAGCTGGGCGGCGCGGATGTCGCCGGCGCTGCTCCGCTTGCCGGCGCGCGCGGTGCGTCCGATTCGGGGGCAGATGCTGGCTTTGCAGATGCCTTTGCTCGCCCGGCTGCGGCACGTGGCGCGAGCGGCGCGAGTTTACCTCGTCCCGCGACGGGACGGGCGGCTGCTTGTCGGGGCGACGGTCGAGGATGTCGGCTATGAAAAGCAGGTGACGGCGAGCGGTCTGCTGGCGTTGCTGTCGGGCGCGCTGGCGGCGGCGCCGGCGCTGGCGCCGGCGGCGCTGCTGGAAACCTGGGCTGGCTTGCGCCCCCTGGCCGCGGACGGCCTGCCGCTCATCGGGGAAACTGACATTCAAGGCCTGTTTTGCGCGACCGGACACTATCGGAATGGGGTCTTGTTGACGCCCATCACCGCGGAAATCGCGCGCTGCCTCGTGCGCGGCTTGCCGCCGCCGTGCGATATCGCTCCATTTTCGCCTAGACGGTTTTCCGAGTCCGACATGCTATGCTCCGCTCCCGGCACGAGTTAATCCTCAATTGGAAGCGCTTTTTCATGGAAGACGCCCGCGAGAAAGATATCCGCGAGAAAGATACCTACGAGAAGGCTTTGGAAGCGGCTCGCTTTCTTCGCGCGAAGCTGCCGGCGATCCCGGAAGCGTTGGTGGTGCTTGGCTCGGGGCTGGGCGCGTTTGCCGATACGCTGGAGCGGCGCGTCGCGGTGGATTACCGGCAGATTCCGCACCTGCCCGCCTCGACCGTGGTCGGCCATTACGGCCGGCAGGTGTGCGGTTATGTCGGCGACCGGTGCGTCGCGGCGATGCAGGGGCGATTTCATTTCTACGAAGGCTATAGTCTCCAACAGGCGACCTTTTACCTGCGCGTCGCCAAGTTGCTTGGCATCGAGAAGGTCATTCTCACCAATGCCGCCGGCGGCATTGACCCGACGCTGGCGCCCGGCGATCTCATGCTGATCGAGGATCACATCAACCTGATGGCGGCCAATCCGCTCCAGGGCCTCAACGACGAGCGCTTCGGCGCGCGCTTTCCCGATCTGACCGACGCCTACGATCCGGCCTACCGCGCCCTGGCGCAGGAAGCCGCCGCGCAGCTCGGCATCCCGCTCAAGGTCGGCGTCTATGCCGCCTTGCTGGGGCCGAGCTATGAGACGCCGGCGGAAATCCGCATGATTCGGAGCTTCGGAGCGCATGCGGTGGGAATGTCCACCGTGCCGGAAACCATCGTGGCGCGGCACATGGGGATGCGGGTGCTGGGCCTTTCCTGCATTACCAACTCGGCTGCCGGCGTGCTTGATCAGCCCATCAACCACGACGAAGTGCTGGAAGTCGGTCAGCAGGCGGCGACGCGCCTGATCGCGCTCCTGAACGCCGTCATCGCGCGGATGTAGGGCGCGGAAGCTCCGCGCCAGCCGGCTCGAAGGCGCGACTTCGGCATTTGCCCTGCCAGGCGCAGCCTTGAAGCCAGGCGCAGCCTTGAAGCCAGGCGCTTCCGCCGCGCCCTGACCGGGCTTGCCAAGCCTTCCAAGCGAGGGTTCCGACCGCGGCGGCGCGGGCGCTGGAGGGGCGCAGCGGCGAGTTCCCGGCGGCGGATTGACTGGTTCCGCCTAGCGCGCGCCGAAAATGGCCGTGCCGATGCGAATGAGCGTCGCGCCTTCCTCGATGGCGACCTCAAAGTCGTGGCTCATCCCCATGGACAACTCCGGCAGGTCATCGCCCGGGAAGCGTTCGAGCAACTGATCGCGTAGCGCGCGCAGTTGACGGAAATACGGGCGCGCGTCTTCCGGGTTTGGGCAAAATGGCGGGATGGTCATCAAGCCCCGGACGCGCAGGTTGGGCAGGTCGCGCGCGACAGCGTAAGCCGCCGGCAAGTCGGCCGGATTCAGCCCCGACTTGGTTTCCTCGTCGCCCAGCTTAACCTGGAGCAGCGCCAGCTGAGCCTTGCCGGCTTCGTGCGCCAGGCGGTCGAGGCGTTGCGCTAGCGCCGCGGAATCCACGGCGTGAATGAGATGGAAGCGGGCGACCGCCAGCTTGGCTTTATTGCTTTGGAGATGCCCGATGAGATGCCAGCGCGCCTCCGGCGGGCCAAGGGGAATTTTGGTCAGGGCCTCTTGGATTCGATTCTCGCCAAAGTCGAGCGCGCCCTGCGCCGCCGCCGCCCTGACGGCCGCGACGGGCTTGGCTTTCGAGACGGCGATGAGCGTGACTTGCCCTGGCTCGCGCCCGGCGCGCCGGGCCGCCGCCGCGATGCGCGCGCGAAGCGCGGCCAGGCGTTCAGCAATTTGCGAGGCATCCGCGTCCGTCACTCGCTCACCAATCCGCGCTCGATCTTTTCCTGATAAGCGGCCGTGTAACGCGCCCAGGGAATGGCTTCCAGGCGCTTGCGCGGAATCTCTTCGCCAGAGCCTTGGCAAATGCCATAATCGCCAGCGGCGATCCGCTCGAGGGCGTCTTCGACATCCTGCAGGAGTTGGCGATACTGGTCAACCTGACGCGCGACCAGCTCGCGGTTGGCATAGGTAACGGCGGCATCGAGCGGGTCTTTGACCTCCTCGCCGCTCTCGTCCTGGGTCGTCAAGTTGAGCGCCAGGCGCAACTCGCGCCGTTTTTCCAAGAGCTTTTCTCGTTGTTGGGCCAGAAAGGCAGCATCCATCGGCTTATCTCTCCTTGCGGGTTGGCGCTTGGTCAAGCTTCAGGCGAAGCTTTTGGACGCGCAAGCCTAGTGAGGTCGCCCAAAAGTGTCAATTTGTGTCAGAATCCGGGGCCAAGCGAGCGAACGCTCAACCCCGCCTTCCGCCGCGCGCGACCGCCTTGCCGTCTGAAACGCCGCCTTCGCCATTCGCCAGCCCGCCCGGCGCGGACGATCCCCGCGCCGCGCCGCCGCCTTCGCGCCGCGCGTTGGCGATAGATTGGGGGCTGAAGCGCACCGGGCTGGCGCTCTGCGATGAGCTTGGCTTGACCGTTCGTCCGCTGGCCGTCTGGCCGACCGGCGCCCGCAAGTCGCTGGCGGCGCGGGCGGCAGCGCTGATCGCTGAAGAGCGAGTCGTTTGCTGTGTCGTCGGATTGTCATACCGATTGGACGGCGCGCCCAACCAGGCGACGCCGCATATCTTGGCGTTTGTCGAGGCTTTGCGGCGCGCGACGCCGGCAGAGGTCGTCACGTGGAACGAGCGATTGACCTCGGTGGCGGCTGAAGACTGGCTGCGCGAGCAGGGCATTCCGCGTCGCCGCTGGGCGGGACGGCAAGACGCGATTGCGGCCGCTATTCTGCTTCAGGATTTTCTGGCGAGTCAGGCATTGGCGGCGCAGTCCTCTTCGGCCCGCTGAGTCGCCCGCTCGAGCGGAAACATCCCGGTCGCGCCGAGGCTCTGTAGTCGGCGTTGGTCCTGCTGAGCTTGCGCGTCATCTTCCAGCCAGCGCAGGGCATCCGCCAGGACTTGCGCCGCCGCCGGATGCGTCGGCTCCGCCAAGCGGTAGTGAATCCACTTGCCCTCGCGCCGCCCGGTAACCAAGCCGGCGCCGCGCAGATAGGCGAGATGCCGCGAAATCGTCGGTTGCGGCAGTTGTAACGCTTCTACGAAAAAGCAAACGCACACCTCGCCGCCGCGCATGAGGCTAAGCAGTCGCAGGCGGGTGCGGTCGGCAAGCGCCTGAAAGAGCGTTTCCGGGGCGAGTTGGGTGACAGACTTCATATTTGCATTGACAAATATATTGGCGCGGCGTACCGTGACTTTGATTCGTCTTGTCGAATATGAATTGCGAGGCGCCTTGCCTCTGGCTTTGAAAGGGGTTTGTCTATGCCGACTATCGCATCATCGCCCGTTGGAGCGCTCAAGGCGCACGTAGCGCTCAACGTTCGCAGTGTGGCGAAAAGCGTGGCGTTTTACCAGTCCCTGTTTGGTCTCGCGCCCGCCAAGGCGCGCGCCGGCTACGCCAAGTTTGATCTTGTCAATCCGCCGCTCAACCTGACCCTGAACGAAGTGCCCTATGGGGCGCGGGGCGCGCTCTCCCACTTGGGCGTGCAGCTTGCCTCGACGGCGGACGTGCTGCGGAAGCGCGCCGAGGCGACCGTGGCCGGGCTTGCCGTTCGGGATGAGATGCAGGTCAACTGCTGTTATGCCATTCAGGATAAGTTTTGGGTGACGGACCCGGACGGCAACGAGTGGGAATTCTTCACGGTTTTGGAAGACGACTTGCCGGAGTCGGCTTCCGACACAGCCTGTTGCGCGACGCCTGAGCCAGTCGTGGCGCTGGGGCGCGCCCAAGCCCGGAGGCAAGCGTTATGACGGCGGCGCGTCGCCTTTCCTGGCTCGATCGCTTTCTCACGCTCTGGATTTTCCTGGCCATGGCGGGCGGGATAGCGATTGGCTATTTCGCGCCTGGCGCGCTCGCCATCGTCGAGCGCCTGCAAGTTGGCACGACCAACGTGCCAATTGCCATTGGGCTGATTGTCATGATGTATCCGCCGCTGGCCAAAGTGCGGTATGAAAAGCTGGGCGATGTGTTTCGCGACTGGCGCTTGCTTGGGCTGTCGCTGATTCAGAACTGGGTGGTGGGGCCGTTGTTG
>CALCKX010000107.1 GCA_937966115.1 uncultured Chloracidobacterium sp.
TCTCTATGTTCCCGGATATATTCAAAATTACAACGAAGCTCTGACATTGCCAACTCTCAAAAGCAGATGGCTTGGCTACACTTTAGACACGCTTTCATACGCTATATTTTTAGCGCCAGGGTATTTGCTTTTTCGCTTACGAGCGGCGGAAGCCCTGATGCAAGACTCTCCCCTTACGGAAGGTATCGGATTGGCAGGGCCAACCTTTCTCATTTTTCTTGGCTTGATTATCAGCGCCTGTCTCAACATTTATTTGACTAGCGTTTACGGGGGCTCGATTGGCAAGAAAATAGTCGGAACCGTCGTGCTCGACAATGAAACGAAATCTTTTCTGAGCTATGGAAAAGCGACCGCGCGCGAGATAATTCGAGTTTTTTTCGTTATTCCAACAATAGGCAGCTATTATTGCGCCTTGGTTTCATTTCTAAGCATATGGCTAGTTTTTGATAGTAAACGACAGCAGCTATATGACAAGGTCCTTGGCGCTAATGTTTATGATGACAACGCAAGTAACCTTTGAACTTTTTCGGGATGGGAGGAGATATGTATTACAGATCGAAAGAGAAGTCAGGGAAAGCTGAGTTCTGGAAAGTCTATTTGATAACCATGGCGATTTTCTTAACAATTGGATTTCTGCCTTCCTTACCTATCATAATGCGTAATGGCCCTAAGGTTATTCTCCTCGCTCTTCCACGAGAAATAGTTCCTGAAAGTCTTTTGGAAGAATCCGTTTCCGATCTTCTTTCGGAAGATTGGATTACCTATCCGAGAAGCGCTACGTCCATGGTCGGTCGCGAGCGCGGCGAAATTCTTTTGGAACTCGAATCGTTTGATCCAGACAAGGATATCGCCAACTACTACAAGGAGGAATTTGGAAAGAACGGCTATAGCTGGGAGACAGAGCGCGATGGCAGCGCGACGGTTATCAAGGCGCAAAAGGACAAGGTGTACTGCAATGTCAGAATCTTGCAGGGAAACATAGTGATTGTAATTGGCAGAGCGCGATCATAAGCGCCGGGCGACTGGTCAATGCGCGATCGGGCGGCTGTGACCGCGGTTGCCGTCAGGTCTCGCTCCGATTGAAAAAAGGAGCGAAGTAACCGTCCGCTGGCGTCTCATGGCTTGCCGCCGGCGGGCGCCAAAGCCAAGCCCATCCAAAAAAGCGGTCATCGAGCTTTGGGCGCGAGGGTCTCCGCCCGGGAGCGCCGACCGGCGCGGCTTGCATCCGTTGGCGAAGCAAGGTAGCCATGGCCAGCTTCGCGCTGGTGCCTCGCTTATGCCGTTTGACCGCCAAGCCCTGGATGACCTTCGCTCGCAGGCCGACATCGCGCGCGTAGTTTCCAACTACGTCACGCTGCGCAAGCGGGGCGCGAGCTACATTGCCTGCTGTCCGTTTCACAACGAGAAAACGCCGAGCTTCAATGTGCATCCTGGCAAGCAGGTGTTCAAGTGCTTTGGGTGCGGCGTCGGCGGGAATGTCTTCACGTTCGTCATGCGCATGGAAGGGGTCGCCTTCGCGGAAGCTGTCCGCATGGTCGCCGAAATCTGCGGCCTGCCGCTTCCCGAAGCGCGGGCCGCCGCGCCCGAGGGGGGACGGGAGACTGAAGAGCGCGAGCGACTGCTGCGGCTGCATGAGCTGGCCGCCCAGTTCTTCCAGGAGCAGCTTGTCCGACCGGAAAGCTACGCGGCGCGGGACTACCTCGCGCGCCGCGAAGTCAGCGCGGAGACGCTGGCCGCGCTGCGGCTGGGCTACGCGCCTGACCGCTGGGAGGCCCTGGCCGACTTCTTGCGCGACCACGGCGCAAGCGAGGCCGAGCTGGAGCGTAGCGGTCTCGTCACGGTCAAGGACGGGGGCGGGCGCTACGACCGCTTTCGCGGCCGCCTGATGTTCCCGATTGCCGATTCGCAGGGGCGCGTCATCGCTTTTGGCGGGCGGACGCTTGGCGACGGCGAGCCAAAGTATCTCAACTCGCCGGAAACGCCGCTGTACGTCAAGGGGCGGCATCTCTATGGGTTGCACCTGACCAAGGAAGCCATTCGGCAGGCCGGCTTCGCCATCCTTGTCGAAGGCTACATGGATTTTCTGCGGCTCTACCAAGGCGGCGCGCGGAATGTGGCAGCGACGCTGGGAACGGCCCTGACCGAGGCGCAGGCGCGGCAGTTGCGGCGCTATCTCGAAGCGCCCAAGGTCGTCATCAACTTTGACAGCGACCGCGCCGGACAGGCGGCTACCCGGCGCAGCTTCGAGCTGTTTCTGGAGCAGGGCTTTCGGGTCAGCGTTCTGCGCTTGCCGGAAGGCAAGGACCCGGATGATTTCGTTCGCGCGCGCGGGATTGGGGAGTATCGCGCACAGCTCAAGCAGTCGCAGCCGCTCGTCGAATACCTGGCCGACGCGGCGCGGCTGGAATACGACGTATCGCGTCCGGCTGGGCGGGCGCAGGCGGTGAACGCCGTGCTGCCCTACATTGTCAAGATCGGCGACGCCATCGAGCGCGACTTGGCCGCGGAGCGGTTGGCCGACCGCCTGCAACTCGATGCGAGCGTCATTCGCGGCGAGTTGCGGCGCGCGGCGCGCGAGCGCCGGACGGGGCTTTCCGCCGAGACCGTCGAGGCGGCGACCAAGCTCACCCTGGCCGAGCGGAATATCCTGCAGGCTTTGCTGGCGCATCCGCCGCTATGCGCCGTCGCCTTTGCCGCGCTGGATGACGAGCTGATTGACATGCTGCCGGGGCGCGCGTTCTTTCGCGCGGCGCGCGATGTTTATGCGCGCGGGGAGGCGTTCGAGTACGCCGCGCTGGCCCGCGCGGTCGCCCGCTGGCAGCGAGCCGAAGCCCAGGCGGGCGCCGGCGGGCAACTCGGCTTCTTCTCCGAAGATGACGCCGCGGCGACGCCGCTCGACTTGGAAATGGAAAACTACATCGCGGAGCTGCTGTTGCGCGCCGAGCCGCCCGCGGACGAAGCCCAGGCCA
>CALCKX010000108.1 GCA_937966115.1 uncultured Chloracidobacterium sp.
CGAAAGTCCAAATGGCAGGTTCAGGATGAACGCGGCGACGACGACTGAGGAGCGAGCGCCGGCGCTTTCGGCGCCGCGCAATGGCGCCCGGCGGCGCTTGAAAAGCCCGCTCGCGGACGGGCGGGCGCGCCGCCCGCGCCCCGCCTTTGGGCCGCAAGCCGCTTCGGGCGCTCCTACAGCACCATGCACTCCAACTGCGACGGCATCAGGTCTTCCTCCAGCGCCGGATCCAGACCGCCCAGGCTGCGCGTTCGCATGATGTCGCCGGAAAAGGCTTCGAAATCCACCGCTTTGGGCAGCTTGGGCGTTCCGTGCAAGATCGCCCACTCGATGTCCTCGAAGTAGCCGCGGTGCTTCGGATCGTCCGCAATCAACTGGAACGCCATGCTGCGATTGCGGATTTCCTCGGACAGCGGAATGCGCGTAATGATGTCAATCCCGGCCTCGCGCGCATAGCGCTCGCCCCAGCCAGAGCCGTCATCCCGATTGATGATCATCCCTAGCACGCGGGTCGTTCCGCCTTGTTCGGCAAAGTAGCGCACCGCGCCGCACAGGTTGTTGACAACGTAGAGCGCCTGATGGTCGTTGCCGCCGACGAGAATGATGTCCCGCACCATGGATTTGGCGATGGGCGTTCCAAAGCCCCCGCAGACCACGTCGCCGAGGAAGTCGTAGATGATATAGTCGAATTCCCAGTCCTCAAAGCCCATCTGCGACAACAAGTCGAAACTGAGCGTGATGCCGCGCCCGCCGCAGCCGCGCCCGACTTCCGGGCCGCCAAGCTCCATGGCGAAAACGCCGTGGCGCTTGAACACCACGTCGCTGACGGGCGGCACCAAGCTGGCCGCCTTGGCTTCGTGCCGGAGCGCCCAGGCTTCCAGCAGCGTCGGCAGCGACTTGCCGCCAAACAAAAGCGCCGTGGAATCGTGCTTGGGATCGCACCCAATCTGAAGCACCCGGCGCGACTTGCCGGCGAGGTAGTAACTGAGATTCGAGGTGACGAAAGACTTTCCGCTTCCGCCCTTGCCATAGATGGCGACAACGCGACGTGCTGACATGAAGCATCCTCCGCTGAGGAAGGATTCGGTCTTCAGCGCCGTGGGGAAGAACGTGTCAAAACGTTACAACGCAAGACGGAGCGTCCGACGGACGCCTACCATCAACCTACATTCGGCCCCGCATCCGGCCAAATGGTTTTTACCGCCCGCCGCGCAAGCCCTCATGCCGAAAACGGTTGTTTGCAAGCGCTGTCCGGCGCATACTTCCGGTATCCCCACGACCCCTTGGCTTCGCTTTGCTAGCTTTTTTATGTCGGCTCTCCTTGCGGACGAATTGACCGACGCCGAGTCCGGCGCGCTGGAAGCGCCGGAAGAGGCCACGGCGGTGGTCACGGAAACTTTCTGGCACTGGCGGCACGGCCGCATCCGGGTTTGGGAAACCGAGCCCCATCCGTCTGGCCAAGCGATTGTGCTGCTACATGGCTATGGCGCGATGGTCGAGCACTGGCGCAAAAACATTCCCGCGCTGGCGACCGACGCGACCGTCTATGCGCTTGACCTGCTCGGCTTTGGCAAAAGCGACATGCCGGACGCCCGCTACAGCGCGCGCCTGTGGGGCGAGCAGGTGCGCGACTTCCTCGACGCTCGCGGGCTGACCAAGGCGACGCTCTTCGGTCACTCCATGGGCGGGCTGGTCGCGGCCCAGTTTGCCCACGACTACGCCGAGCGCGTCGCCGGCCTCGTTTTGGTGGACCCCAGCGGCTACCCGCCGCGCACGCCCTCGGACCTGCTGTTCCGGGCGCTGCGCTTCGCCGCCGACAACCGAATTCTCCGCGATATTTCCTACTGGCTGTTCGCCACGCCCGACATCGCCCGGCAGGGCTTGACCTCGGCCTACTTCAACCCCGAGGCCGTCACGCCCGAACTCATCGAGGCCTTCGTCGCGCCGTTGCGCCAGCCCGGCGCGAAGTATTCCTATCTAGCCGTGGCGCGGAGCCCGAGCGATTTCTTCATCGATGCGCCCAACGGCATTTCGGCCCCAACGCTTCTCGTTTGGGGCGGACGCGATCGGCTGCTGCCGCCGCGTCTGCTCCAGCCATTCCGCGAGCTAATTCCGCACGCGGAATCGGTCGTCATCCCGGATACCGGGCACTGCCCGCAGGATGAAACGCCCAGCGCGTTCAATGCGGTAGCGCAGCGGTTTCTCCGCCTGAGCGTCTATGATCTCGGCTAGCCGACGCCGGCGACGCTCGCGCGCGGCTCGAATCGAGGTTCGCCATGAATGCACTTGCCCCCTCCTTGCACGCCGCCTCAACGACCAAGCCCGTGGCCTATGATCCATCTCCGCGCCAGATCGGGTACGGCATTTGGCTCGGCGTCACCCTGCTCTGGTCATCCTTCTTTTTTCTAACGACCCTTGCAGCCATTCAGATCGCGGTCGCGCTCCTGGGCGCCGCCATCAACCTGACGCGCCTCGCGCCGGCCTTTGGCATGCATGTCGGCTTGGCGCTGGCGCTGGCGCTTGGCATTGGCTTTCTCAACCGGCGACTCGATCCAGCCGGCGAGAAGCGCGCCAAGCGCAACGCCGCGATCCAAGCCAAGTACGCTGGGAAAGTCCCGCTTTTCGTCTCGCTGCCGGGCAGCTTGGCTTCAGCCTGTCTGTTTTTCAGCACAACCGTCGCCGTCATGCAGATTGCCGGCGTCAGCCTGCCCTGGTCCGCGCTGGCGCTTGGTCTGGCGCTCCACCTGCCGGCGGCTTTTGTCGGCGCGTTCCTCACCGGCGTCGCGCTGCGCGGCATCCAAGCCCGCCGCCCGCGCCAATCCCGGGCCTGAGCGCTCCAGAGCCAGAGCACTGCCCTATGCGCGCTTCCCCGGCTTGGCTGGCGACGGCGATGCTGGGACTGGTCACGCTAGCCCTTGGCCATCCCGTCGCCAGTCGCTGTCTGTGTTCCAGCTTGAGATTCTCGACCGCGACAAGCGGCTCTTGCGCCATGACGCCTTCTCTTCCGGTCTCCGCGGCGACGCTGGCCCGCGACGCGCGCTACCAGCGCGACATTGCCGAGCTGACGCCCAAGCTCATCGAAACCCGTCGCGATCTGCATCAACGCCCGGAACTCTCCAACCGCGAGGAGCGCACTGCCAAGGTTGTCGCCGAGCGGCTTCAGGCGCTTGGGCTTGAAGTCAAAACCGGCATCGCGCATCACGGCGTCATCGGGCTGCTGCGCGGCGGCAAACCGGGCAAGGTCATCGCCATCCGCGCCGACATGGACGCCCTCCCGATTGAGGAAGCCCGCGATACGCCGTACAAATCGCGGAACCCCGGCGTCATGCACGCCTGCGGCCACGACGCGCACACGACGATTGGGCTAGGCGTGGCGGAAATCCTGGCCAAATACCGCGCCGACTTGCCTGGCGCGGTGAAGTTCATCTTCCAGCCGGCCGAAGAGGGCCCGCCGCGCGGCGAGCGGGGCGGCGCGAAACTGATGCTGGAGGAGGGCGCGTTCGACGCGCCGGCGCCGGACGCCATTTTTGGCTTACACTGCCTGCCAATGCTGGAAGTCGGCTCGATTGGCTACTGCGAGACCTCGGCGATGGCAAGCGCCGACCGCTTCCTCATCACGATACGCGGCAAGAAGGTTCACGGGGCGTACCCCCACGAGGGCGTGGACGCCATCGTGACCGCCGCCGCCGTCATCGAGCAGCTCCAAACCATTCGGAGCCGGCGCATTGACACGCAAGCGCCGCTCGTGCTCTCCATCGGCAGCATCCAGGGCGGGAATCGCTTCAACATCCTGGCGGACGAAGTCCGCATGGAAGGCACTGCGCGGACGCTCGACCCGGAGGTTCACGCGCGCGTCGAGCCGCTGATGCGGCAGATCCTCAAGGGCGTGACGGAAAGCCATGGCGCGAGCTACGAGCTGGATTACGAGCGAATCGTGCCGGTCACGATCAATGACCCGCGGCTCGTCGCGCAGATGCTCCCGACCATCCGGCGCATTGTCGGCGAAGCGCAGGTTCTCGCCACGCGCCCCCAGATGGGCGCGGAGGATTTCGCATACTTCGCCAACCGCGTCCCGGCCTTCTTCTACTTTCTGGGCGTCGGCAACAAAGCGAAAGGCATTACCGCCATGCTCCACACGCCGGATTTCGATGTGGACGAGCAGTGCCTGCCGATTGGCGTCGCCGTGATGGCGGCCCTGGCGACCGATTGGCTGGAAGCGGCGGCGGCGCCCAAGCGATGATTCGGGGTCAGGCCGCGGAAAAAACTTCTCCGCCTAGCCAACAAAAGCTTGCGCCAGACGCATCTTGAAGCGTAGCTCGCCCTGAGCGCCGGCGAGCTGGCATCAAATCTTGACCAAGCGAGACGCCCATGACGATATCGCTCCGCTCCCTCGTCGCCGTTTTGAGCTTTTTTCTGGCTCTGACGCTTTCGTTTTCGCCGCCGACCGCCGGGCGGCAACGCTTCAACAACCGGCTTGAAAACCTAGCCGACCAGCTTGTCCGGCGGGCGCGCGATGTCGCCAGCCGCTTCGAGCGCGACCACCAACGCAGCTTTGGCAACAATCGGCGCGACATCCAGCGCCTATATCAAGCGCGAATGTTTGTCGCCGGGGCGGAGCTGCTCGCGCAGATGACGCGCGAAGGGCGCCCCGAAACGGAACTCAGCGACGCCGTCGAGTTCCTCCGCAGTCAGTCCAACTTCGAGTCGGGATGGAGCGGCATTCGCAGCGCGCTCGACGACCTCAACCGGGAGTTACGCTTTAGCGGACGTAATCCCAATGACGGACGTAATGATGGACGCTGGAATCAAGGCAGCCAGGACGCTGACCGCGTGTCGGGCCGCATGCGGTGGCGCGGACGGGTGGATGATGAAATCTACGTTTACGCCCGGGACAACGATGCCCGAACGGAACTCATTTCTGGCCAGCCAACGCTCAACGAGCGTTTCACCTTCACCAGCCCGCTGCCGCGTCGCCCGGTGACGGTCAGGGTCAATCGCCTGCGCGGGCGCGGACGGGTCGAGGTCTTTCAGCAACCGTCGGCAAGCAATGATTTCACAGCCGTCATCCGCATCGTTGACCGGGGCAGCGGCGCGACCGACATGGAGTTCGAGCTGGTTTGGTAGCGCCCATCCCAAGGACTTCCCAGCCCTGGGGAACGACTTTCCGCGCTTTTAGCGCCACGCCCTGAAAGTCAAGCCCCAGAAGACAGGCTGTAAAAAAAGCGGTCGCGTCGCTCAAGCGCGACCGCTTGCCAGGCTTGCTCCATTTCGGCGCCGACGCGCGACGGCTTTTCGGACTGATTGGCTTGATGCTAAAGCGACACTGCGCCAAGATGCGGCGCTTCCCAAGCCCGCCCATCCGCTAAGGCCACCCGCCGCCCTTCCGATGTCCGCCGCCCCGCCGCCCCGTCAATCCGATGTCAGCGCCGTTCGGCTACTTTCGCGCACTTTTTTTCACCGGGGGCGCGTTTTCGATATCTCCTGCGACGCGCTCCAGCTCGCTTCAGGCGCGCGACTGGAGCTGGATGTCATTCACCACCTTGGCGGGGCGGCGGTCCTGCCGGTCTTTGACAACGATGACGTTTTGCTCATCCAGCAGTACCGTCACCCGGCCGGCCAGGTTTTGCTGGAAGCGCCGGCCGGTCGCCTGGAGCTGGGCGAAGACCCGGAAACCGCCGCCCGGCGCGAGCTTGCGGAAGAAACTGGCTACCAAGCCGCTCGGCTGACTTTCATCGCCAAGTTCTACGCGCTCCCTGGCTACAGCGCTGAAATGCTCCATTGCTTTCTCGCTACCGGGCTGACGCCGGGCGCGCCGCGCCCTGATGCGGATGAAGACATTCGCGCCGTCCGCATGCCGTTTGCCGCGGCGCGGGCGCTGGTTGACAATGGCGGCATCATTGACGCCAAAACCATGATGACCATCCTGTTCGCGGACGCCCGGCGCCGGGATGGCGCGCCGCTGGGCGGCCGCTGATGACGCGCGACGAGCCTTGGCTGATCGGCGGCGACTCGATGGATTGAGCGGCGCGGATACCGAGCCGCGCCCTGCGGGCGGGCTTTTCGCGCCCGTCGCCAGTCTTCAGCCTCCGCCCCCATCCGCTACCGGTTGACGACCGCCGCGCCCTTTCGCGCGGCCGCGCGCTCAGCCCCCGGTCCCCGAGACAGCGCGTTGCGACTTTCACGTTCCGGCTTTCGCTTGGCGAGGATCTCATGAAAAATGCGCTGGTCTCGCTCGCGTCAGACCTCGCCGCGCGGCGGACGCCCCCAATTCTCCCTCGCTCATCGTCGCCATGACTCATTTCACGCATCGCTTCCCCGCTCGCCTGCTCGCCGCCGGGCTGTGTCTGTGCGCCTTATTCGGCGGCGGGCGATTCGCGCCCTTGCGCGGCGTCGCTGCCGAAAATGACTCGGCGCTATCCATGCTTGAAAGCCGTCTCCTGGCGGCGCCGCTTCCCGAACGGGCGCGCCAGACGCTGCGGACGCTGACCGCCAAGCCGCACCTGGCCGGAACGCCGGAGGACTACGCCACGGCGATTTACGTCCGCGACGAGCTGGACAAGGCTGGCTTCCAAACGGAGTTGGTCGAGTATGAGGTCTATTTGCCGCGCCCGAAGTCGCGGCGGGTGGAAATGACCGCCCCGACCAAGTATCGCTGCGCGCTGACTGAGCCGACGCTTCCCGACGACCCGGACTCCGCTTCCCCGCTGGCCGTCCCGACCTTCGCCGCTTGGTCGCCATCGGGCAAGGTTGAAGCGCCGGTCGTCTATGTCAACTACGGGCTGCCGCGCGATTACGAAATTCTCGACAAGCTCGGCGTCAGCGTCCGGGGCAAGATCGCGCTTGCGCGCTATGGGGAATGCTACCGGGGCGTCAAGGCGCAAGTCGCGCAGGAGCGCGGCGCGGCTGGGCTGCTGGTTTACTCTGACCCGAAGGACGACGGCTACGGGCAAGGCAAAACTTACCCCGACGGGCCCTGGCGGACGGATAACTGCGTCCAGCGCGGCAGCTACCGCGCCTTCACGCAATCGCCGGGCGACCCGCTCACGCCTGGCCGTCCAGCCAAGAAAGGCGTCGAGCGGCTGAATCCGAAAGACGCGGGGCTGCCGACCATTCCCATCCAGCCGTTGTCGTACCGCGACGCGCTACCGATTCTCGAAAGCCTGCGCGGGCCCGAGGCGCCCCAAGCCTGGATTGGCGGGCTGCCCATTGCGTATCGCATTGGCGGCGGCGAAACCCGCGTCCGCCTGGCGCTCGACATGGATTATCGGCAGCGAACAATCTGGAATGTCATCGGCACGCTGCCGGGCAGCGAGTTCCCTGACGAGTGGGTTCTCCTTGGCAATCACCGGGACGCCTGGGTGTATGGGGCAGTCGATCCCTCCAGCGGCACGACGGCTCTGCTCGAAGTCGCCCGCGCCTTCGGCGAGCTGCTCAAGGAAGGCTGGAAGCCGCGCCGCTCGATCAAGCTCTGTAGCTGGGATGCCGAGGAGTACGGTCTCATCGGCTCGACCGAGTGGGTCGAGGAACGCCTTGCCGAGCTGCGCGAAAAGGCGGTTTGCTACCTCAACGTGGATAGCGCCGTTAGCGGCGATAACTTCCGGGCTGGAGCCGTGCCGAGCCTGTGGAAGGTGACGACGTCCGTCCTGCGGGACGCGCCCGATTCGAGCGGGAAGCGCAGCCTCTACGACAACTGGCGGGCGCAGGACAAAAGCGCGGCGGAGGCTCGCTTTGGCAAGCTGGGCAGCGGGTCGGACTACGCGCCGTTTCTGCAACTGGCCGGCGTCGCCTGCCTGGATATGGCTTCGACCGGCAGCTATGGCGTCTATCACTCGACCTACGATAGCTTTCGCTGGATGGAAAAATTCGGCGACCCGGATTTTACCCGGCACGCCGCCATGGCGCGCGGCTGGGCGCTGCTGGCATTTCGGCTGTCGGAATCCGCGCGAGTCGAACTCAATGTCTTGGATTACGCCCGCGAGATTGAGCGCCTGGCGCAGGAGCTGGCCAGCGAATGCCCCGCCCTCGACGCCGCCCCGCTGCTCGACGCCGCCCGCGACCTGACCGTTGCCGCCGAAGCGTTTGAAACCGAGCCGGATACGAAGGCGACGCTGGTTGCGCGCAATCGCCTGCGCCGTCAGTTTGAAGGCTTCCTGCTGACGCCAGAGGGGCTGCCAAAACGCCAGGACGCGCGGCATGTGGTCTATGCGCCAGGCGTTTTTTCCGGCTACGGCGCGGAAGTGTTTTCCGGCGCGCGCTACGCGCTGGCCCGCAATGACGCCGAAGATACGGCGCGGGCCATGGCGCAGGTGGTCGCCGCGCTCAAGCAAGCCGCCCGGGCGCTCCAGGGCGCCCAGACGGAACCGGCCGCGCCCTAGGGAGACCTCCGCGGCAGTTCGGGGCGGCCTGGCGGGCGCGCCCCGGCGACCCTGAAAATCCCGCTGCGGCAGCCTTGCCGCAAAGCCTTGCCGTCAAGCTGACGGCGCGAGAATCAAGCGCGACGGACGCCAAAAATGAAGTCAGTTGAAACGGGTCGGCGCGCGCTGCGCTCAGAGCTGACAAGGCCGGCTTTCATTGCTAGGATTTTGAAAAGCCGAGCAATATCGCCATATTTTTATGCAAATCCCTCTCTTCCAAGCGTCGCGAAAGATGCGCGCCAACCAAGAATTGACCCGATGCGCGCCGCTTTGGACGCTAGCCCTGTTTTTTCTGGTCAGCAGCGCCAGGGCTGAGCCGGTCGTTGTGAGCGATGCCCTGGCGTCGCAGCCGCTCACGGCGGCGCTCGAACAGCTTGAAGACCCGACTGGTCAGATTACGATTGAGCAGGCGGCCAGCGGGAGGCTCAACTTCGTCCCGACTAAAGCTAACTGTCTCAACTTTGGCTACACGTCTTCCGCCTACTGGTTTCGCCTGCGATTACGGAATGACGGGGATCGGGCGGCCGAGCGCTTGATTGAAATCGAGCAGCCCTATCTAGGGCGCGTGGAAGCGTACTTGCCGCGCGGCAACGCGCCCGCCCAAGGCTTTGAGCGTCTCCTGGCGGGCGACGCCCTGCCCTTCGCGGCGCGCCTCGTGCCGCACCGGCTCCCTATCTTTCCCATCTCCATCCCAGCTTCCGCCGAGCAAACAATTTACCTCCGGGTGGAAACCAAAGGCTCGCTGACATTTTCAGCCGCGTTGTGGAAGCCATTCGCCCACGCCCGCAAGGATCGCATTCAAATCTTTCTCCTCGGCGCTTACTACGGGCTGCTGCTCATTCTGATCATTTACAACGCGGTCTTTTTCCTGGGGATGCGCGACTGGGCGAATGTTTATTTTTCCATTTACTTGCTGAGCTTAGGACTGTTCCAAGCCTGTGTGGACGGCTTTGCCACGCAGCTTCAGGAGTGGCTGCTGGGCGGATTCGTCGCCGAGGGACTCGCGCTGCGCCTGGCATTCGGCAATCTCGTGTCAGGCACGGCGGCGCTGCTGGCCAGAGATTATTTGCATTTGGCAATCCACAGCCCGCGCGCCAACCGCTGGATAGGATGGATGGCGGGCTACTTTTTCTCGCTTGCGGCGCTGGCGGTCATTTGGCCGACTCAGGCGCTCGCCGAGATTTCCAACCTTTCGATGTTTCTGGGCGGAATCGCGGGCATCCTATCGTCCGTGATGCCACTGCGCCAAGGGTATCGCCCGGCGCGGTATTTTCTATTAGCTTGGTCAGTGGTTGTCCTGGCGGTCGTCCTTAATACCTTGCGCACGGCTGGCGTCATACCGCAATTCATCGCCTGGCATTCCGTTCTGCACTTTGGCACAGCCGCCCAGGGCATTCTTTTGTCGGTCGGCCTGCTGGCGCGATTGATGCTCCTGAAGGAAGAAAAAGAGGCCGCCCGGGCCGAAGCGGACCGCCGGGCGGCGGAAATGGCCATTTCCGTCAGCTTCAACGAGCAGCTCAAAAAAGCCAATCAGGAGCTGAGCGAAGCTCTACAGGCCGGCGAAGCCGCGCGGCGCGAGTCCGAACGGCAGCGCGCGGAAGCGGAAGCCGCCAATGCCCGACTCATGGAGCTGGACCGTCTCAAGTCGGACTTCACGGCGATGATCGTCCATGATCTGCGCTCTCCGCTGGCGGCCGTCAGCGGCACCTTGGAACTCATCGAAGGCGCGCTCCCCAATGTCGAGCCGGACCTGCTGACGCTGACGCGCGCTTCCCAAGAAAACGTCCGCCGCACGCTTGATTTGATTGCCGATCTGTTGGAGTTGTCCCGGAGCGAGTCGCGGTCACTGACGCTCGACCTCAAGCTCCTCGATCTCGTTCCGATGCTGCGGCAATGCGTGGAAAGCGCGCGGCTTGGCGCGCCGAGCCGCCTCGACTTTGTCATTGACTTGCCGCCGGCGTTGCCGGCCGTGGCTGGCGACGCCCGAAAACTGGAGCGAGTCTTCATGAACCTGCTGACCAATGCGGTCAAGTTCACGCCGCCAGGCGGCGCGGTGACTGTTTCAGCCCACGAGATCGCCGGGCAAGGGGTCGAGGCCGGCTTGTCGTTTATCGAGATAACCGTCACCGATACTGGCGTCGGCATCCCGGCGGCGGAGCTGCCGTTTTTGTTTGACCCATACCGGCAGGGCGGACAGGGCAAGCGGAAGGTCGGCTTTGGCTTGGGACTCGCCATCGCCAAGCGAATTGTAGCCGCGCACGATGGCAACATCACGGTCAAAAGCCAGGTGAGCATCGGAAGCGCGTTCACCGTGACCCTGCCCGTCTGGGCCAGTCAAGTCGGCAAGACAACGCTTGAACCGACCTCGACCGCTGGCGACAGCGGCGAGACTGTCATTTCTGGCGGCGCTAAAGCTTAGCCTCGACGAGCTCGAGGCGCATTTTGGCAGCCCCGAGGCCCGCTGGCGCGACGATGATCCGGAGCGGCAGCCGGCTCTGCCGAGCGACCCAGATTGTCGTCCGCGCGCCGCTTTCATCCACCAGCTCCAACCGATAGCAAGCGAATGTCCCCAGGGGCGCGCTGACTTCCTCTTCGCTGACAACCCTGAGTTGCGCCAGCAACGGGCGTCCGTTCTGAACGTTGAAGTTACGCAAGGTCGCGGCGTAGCCAACCGCGAGCGGAAAGCGCCCGATGACAAGGTAGCGCCCGGCTCCATCGGCGAGCAGCTCTCCGCCCAGGTCAACCGCCACCCGGCGCGGCGCGCCGTTGAGCGTTACCAAGCCGCTGGCTGCGCTATCCTGAAACGCGAAGTCCGCCATCAGCGGCCCCTGCCTTATCTGCCGCGCCCGAACGACCAGCGAGGTCTTTTCCAGCTTTGCGATTTCGACCGCCGCGCCCGTCGGCAGGCTGGTTTCATCGCGCGCTTCCCACATGCCATTCGCTTCCGTCACGGTGGTTTCAACCGTCGTCGGGATGCTTTGGCCCGGCACGTCAATCACGCCCTGGTACTTGAGCCAAACGGGCTGCAAGTCGCTTTCCAGCTCGACGACGCCGACCGCCGCCGGACGAGCGCGCTCCGGGCGCGTGACGGTCTTCACATCCACGGTAATTGCCTTGAGCCGGGCGGCGACCTCCTCTGGCATATCAGGCTGGAAGCGCCCTTTGAGATAGGTTGCCAAGAAGCGCTCGGCTGCCGCATAGAGCGCCAAGTTGTTGACCGGGCGCGCAAAGCCATGGCCTTCGTCCGGCGCGCAGAGATACTCGACCGGGAAGCCTCGGTCGCGCAGCGCCGCCACAATCTGATCGGCCTCGGATTTTTTCACCCGCGGGTCATTCGCGCCCTGCACAATCATCAGCGGCGTCTCAATGCGGTCGGCGGCGTTGAGCGGCGACTGGCGCTCCAGGCGGGCGCGGTCCTCCGGCTTGTTTGGGTCGCCCATGCGCGTGTGAAACAGGCGGCGCGCTGCCTCCCAGTAGGGCGGGATTGTGTCCAGGAGCGTAATCAAGCTCGATGGCGCGACAATCGCTATCGCGGCCGCGTAGAGTTTTGGCGTGAAGGCGACGCCGGCCAGCGTCGCGTAGCCGCCATAGCTGCCGCCCATGATGCCGACGCGCTGCGGGTCGGCAATCCCCTCCGCAACGAGATGCCTGACGCCCCAGGTCAGATCATCCTGCATCAGGTCCCCCCACTGGCCGTTGCCGGCATTGAGAAACCGCTTGCCATAACCGGTTGAGCCGCGGAAGTTCGGCTGCAAGACAGCGTACCCGCGGTTGGCCAAAAACTGCGCCTGCCGGTTATAGCCCCATACATCCCGCGCCCAGGGCCCGCCGTGCGGCACGACCATGAGCGGCAAATTCTTAGCCGGCGCGCCCTTGGGAAGCGTCAAATAGGCCGGAATTTCCAGCCCATCCGAGGATGGGTAGCGGATGGCTTGCATAGGCGCCAGATGCCGCCGGTCGAGCTTGTCGTAAAGCCGATACTGAAGCGTCAGCCGCTTTGCTCGGCGGTCAAAGAGGTAGGTCTCGCCCGGCTCGGTGTCGCTGATTGCCGTCACCAGCCACGTCTGCTCGTCGCGCGTCCCGGAGCTGAACGCGATCTCCCGGCCCGGCAGGCGCTTTTGAAGCCATCGGTAGTCACGCTCATACGCCTTGTCGCGCCAGTAGATGCGCGTCCGCTCGTCAACATAGACTGTGGCAATCAGATCGTTTTTGACATCCGAAAACGAGGCGCTGCCGAAATCCGCCCGCCCCAACGGATCGCTCTCGACCAGCTCCTCCTTGCCGGTGGCGGGATCGAAGAGGACCAGGCGCGTCAGGTCTGTCTCCCGCCCTCGGTTTGTCGCCAGGTAGACGCGCTGGCCATCGGGGTGCATGCGGATAGGGGCTGCCGATTCAAAGACGCTGCAGGCGTAAACTTTCACCAGCCGGTCGGCGTCCGCGCGCAGCGCTTCCGTATCGCCGTTGGGCGCAATCCGCAGCGCGAGGCGCAAGTCTCCGGCTTCATCGAAGAACCAGCCCGAGATCTGCTCTCTGTTTTCCCGGATGAGCGTCCGCTCGCCAGTCGTCAGGTTGAGCTGGTACGCGTCATGCCAGGCCGGATCGCGATCATTGAGGCCAATGCAAGCCACATCGGGCTTGTCTCTGGGCACGGCGTAAATCTGCGCGCGGGCGCCCTTGACGCCGGTGAGGTCGCGCGCCGCCGGGACATCGCGCCCACTGTCCGGCGCGGCCGTCGGATCGACGGCGTAAAGGTTGAAGTTTTCATCGCCGCCCTGATCCTGCACGTAGAGGACAAACCGCCCGTCGCGCGTCCAGAAGAAGTTGCGGATGGGGCGCGTCGTCGAGTCGGTCAGCGGGCGAGCGCGGCTGAATGGCTCTTCGGCGCGCTTGACCCAGATGTTGAGCGTTTCCTTGTGGGGCCGCAAAAACGCGATGAACTTGCCATCCGGCGACAACTGGGCGCCAGCGATTTCGGGATTGCCGAAAATGAGTTGTCGGTCAATGAGCGGCGGCAACTGCGCGTAAGCCGCAAGGGCCATGGCCAGCCACAGCCCGACGCCCAGCGCCAGACGCGTCGCTATCAAGCCGGATAAGCGCGGCTTCCGTGAAGCCTCCCGCGCCAAAACGCGTCGGTCGTTAGTTGACCGTGAAGCGCGTCGTTCCAATGAGCTGCCCATCTTGCAAAACCTCCACGCGATAGGAACCGGACGGAAAGCCGTCGTCCGAGGTGAGCGAGAGCCGAATGCCGCTCAGCTGACTCGTTTCAGGCGTAATGGCTGGGAATGCCACTTCGCCGATTAGCTTATTCGCCGGAAGCCGCGGCACGCGCTCGGCATACCAGCGCGTGGCGTAAGTCTCGCCGATGGAAAGCTGGCTCAGGTAAACCACACAGGTGATTCTGGTATCACTTTGACGAAACGCTGAAGTGAAGGCGATGTCGCTGTCGTCAGTCCCAACGCGAGCCATCTTGATGTCGCGCAAGTTGCCAGTCGCTCTCGGCAACCCGTCGGAAGCGCGTTCATCGCCGGGCGAGCTGTCGGGCGGACCGCTGCCGGGCCGAATGAGTTGCTGCCCTTCGACGGTCATCGTCCAGCTTCCGGCGGCGAATTTGGGCGGGCTTTGTACGGTGAAGCGCGTCGAGAAAAACAGGATACCGACCTCAAAATCGTTGCCGATGAACCGCTTGATCGGTACATTCTCCATGGATTTGCGCATTTCGCCCTCGCGCGCGTCCCAGGTTACCCGCCCATCGGGCGAGATGGAAAGCCTCGTATTGCTTCCGACCCAGTCACCGATGTAAGCCTGCTTGTCAGCCGGGATGCTCCCGCCGCTCAGCAACAGCAGAGAGAGGACGACGACAACCGACACTGCCAAAATCGAGAGGCAACCACAGCCGCCGAGAACCCAGAGCCAGGTTCGGCTAGACTTTTTGGCCGGCGGCGGCGCAGCAGGGGTTGGGAAAGGTGGGCGGAAGGGCTGCATAATTTCCTCCAAGACACTCCCGGAATGACCGCTTCAGCCCACCGTGCTGGCGATGGGCAAAGCCACATCAGCGGATGAAGTCGTATGTCACCTTGACCTGAAACTGCCGATTCGGGCGCTCAACGCCGACGCCGCTGGTTTGGTTATAGATCAAGAAGATGTCCGAGTTCGGGCGATAAATATAGCGCACCCGCGCATTGACGCTCGTCAGGCGCGCCGCTGAGTTCAGCTGCACCAAGCACGTGGAAAGCCACCGCCGCGAAAAGTTATACGTTACGCGCCCATTGAGCAAATTGGTTGAAAAATTGCCCTGCGGCAACTGAACGGCGTTGACGCTGTGGCTGGCCTCCAGCGACAGATGCGAGTCTGGTTGCCAGGTAAAGCCGGCCCCGGCTTCCTGCCGGCTTCCGCTGTAAAAGCCGCCCCAACTGCCGCTGGCGTCGAACAGGAGCTGGCGGCTGCGGTTGGTCTTGAAGCTTGCGCCAAAGCGATTGAACGCATACTGTCCCGGCGGAATTACAATGCCCGGCCGGATTTGAAATGGGCGTGTCAAGACGTCGGTTTCGGCGCGCAGCGGGCGAATGGTCAGCCCGGCCGAGTTGGCGAAGTCCACGTTGATAGCCGTAGCGAACGTCCGGGTCTGCAAGTCACCCGTCGAGCGGTCTTGGTAGTATTCGCCAAACCCCTCGAAGCGAATCTCGCGGATAGTCTTGGCCACCGCCGCCGGGCGCCACTTGTAGGCGGCGTCGCCGAAGTACTGCCGCACATCGCGGCGCAGCGTGAAGCCAAGCTCCGGGTTGTAGGCGCGCCCAATCTGCTCGTAAATTCCGAAAAGCCGCATGCGGTTCGTGTCATAGCCGCTCTGCGCGCGAAAGCTTGTCGCGTCGCCGGACAGGCCCGGCGAGAATGTCTTGGCGATGAAAGCGTAGCTTGTCCAGTAGTCATTGAAGTTGATTTGGGCGTCGAGACCGACGCCCCGGTTGTACGCCCGCCGCTCGCCGCCCTGCCGGTTGAGCGCGATGGCTCCGAGGTTGGAGCGCGTCCCGATGTCGCGCTTGACCCGCGCGACGGTAAATCGCTCGCGCGGCACGGCGCGCGCCTCGTCGCGCAGCGGGCGCGTCTCGACATGCAGAAAGCCGATATTCCACGGGCCGGCCTTGCCGGTCACTTTCGCCCCGAAATCAATGGGCAGCGGCGCGCCATCGTCGGTCAGCCCAATCCGGCGCGTGAAGAAAAGCTGATTGATCCCAGGGCGGCCGAACAAGAAAATCCCGGCGTTCTCGAGGAAAAAATCCCGGCGCTCAGGGAAAAAG
>CALCKX010000109.1 GCA_937966115.1 uncultured Chloracidobacterium sp.
CCTCGGCCGCAACAGGCAGGCCGCGTTCCCGGGCCGTCGCCAGCAACCGACGCGACGCCTCCGCCAGCAGGTCATGCGCCCAGCGGTCGCGTTCCGGCCGCCAGACGACGTCCTGCCCGGTATGCCGGACGACCACGACGGCCTCGACGCGGGCCGGCGTCGTGACGAGCGCCTTGGCCACGGCCGTGCGGATCATGGATTTCGCCTTGGCCGACAGCATGCGCAGGTCGCTCAAGCCCGCGCCGACGCCGCGCATGGCGTCGGCGCGCTCCACGGTGATGTCGCCGGCAATCGCGGCGCGCACCGCCTGGCAAATATGCTCGATGACGGCATCGTGAAAGTGCTCGCCCGACCATCCAAAGGTGGATTTTTCGGTCAGCATTTCGAGCGTGTCGCGGACGATGTCGAGAACGTCCGCGACCGGCACGTAATCATCCAGCGCCTTGTCGGTGTAGGCTTCCTTGTATGGCACGACCTGGGCGTTGCGGTAGCCGCCATCCGACGTGATGACGACCCTGGCGCCGGAGTCATGGATGCGGTCGCTGAGCGTTTTTGCCGAAAATCCGCCAAAAACCGGCGTATAGATGACGCCGATCCGCTTGGCGGCTTCAGTGAAGTAGATTTGCTCCATGATGTTGGGCAGGTTGATGGCGATGCGGTCGCCGGCGCGCAGCCCCAGCCCCTGGAGCGCTAGCGCCGCCTTGACCGTTTCCAGCATCAAGCGCTTGCGCGTCACCGGGAACGAAACCACCGGGCCGCCGCGCCCATCGGCGAGCGACTGATCCCAGCGGTCGCCCTCGAAGTAAAAGGCGACCTCGTCGCCGTGGCCGGCGAGGACGTGGCGGTCCACTTCGTTGAAGCAGGCGTTGGTAAAGCCGCCCTCGAACCAGCGATAGCGGGGCGCATCCGTGTCATCGAAGGCGCGCGCCCAGGGCGTGAAATCGGCCGCGGCGAGCGTCACAGGGCTCCCGGTTTGGCAGTCGTAGCCCGTCCAGCGGCCGTCGGCTTCGTCATACGTCAGCCAGGCTCCGCGCCCGGCGTCGAGCCAGTGGATTTCGCGTCGCGCAATCGCGCCGTGAAAGGCGCCAGGATCGCGCAGACAAGCGTCCCGCTGCGCCTGCCAATCAGCGCGGGTAAGAATCGGGTTGACAACGGAACGAACGGATGCCGTGGGCGCGCTCATGGATTGACGACTCTCCTGCTTTAGAAACTGTCTTCAGAAATTGCCTTTGGACACTGCGCGATGGGCGCCGCGCCGCCAAAGCGACGAGCGCGCCGCGCAAGCCTTGTGGTGACGCTCAGCCAGAGCGCTTTCGGACGCCGAGGCCGCCGCGCCCCCCTGTGGGGAGAAACGCCCGCTCGCCGCCCAACGGCGGCCTCTGGCGCTACGCCTCCGCGGCAAGCGCGCTAAATGTGTTCGGCGAAGGACTCCGACTGCCGGTTGAACGTGAACTGACCGCCGTAGAAAACGGCGACGGACAAGACGAGCAGCCAGAGCAACCGTTGCGGGTCAGGGACTTCGCCATAATAGAAGATTTGCTGGTAGCTGTAAAAAAGTCCGACCAGCGGATTATGCTCCACAATCCACCGCGCGCGCGGCGGAATCGCCGTCAGCGGATACATAATCGGCATCATGAAGAACAAAATGGTGACAACGTGACCGAGCAGGTGCTGGGTGTCCCGAAAGGTGACGCTCAGGGCCGAGAGCGCCATCGTCAGCCCGCACAGCAGCAGCGTTTGAATGACCAGCAGCGCGGGAAAACACGCCAAGCCCCACCCGACGGGCAGCTTGAAGAACAGCAGCAGGATCAGCAGCAGCGGCAGCGACAGCAGGTAGTTGACCAGGCCCGCGAGCGTCGGCACGAGCGGCAGGACGGGCGTCGGGAAGATGGTTTTCCCCACATAGGACGCGCCTTCCAGAATGGCCGTCGAGCCTTGGAGCAAAGCCGTCGAGAACCAAATCCAGGGCAGCAGCCCGCTGAGGATGAAGGCCGGATAGGCCGGGGCGTTGACCTGCAAGAAATACCCAAACACCACCGTGTAGGTGAGCATCAGCAGCAGCGGATTGAGAAACGTCCAAAAGAAGCCGAGAAACGATCCCTTGTAGCGTCCGCGCAGGTCGCGCAGAACGAGCGAGTACAGCAGCCAGCCGTGGTCGCGGAAGACCGTCAGGCGCATCCGCGACATATCTTTCAAGCGTTGCAAGTACCGTGGTTCCTCCAGCGTTTGTCGCAGAGCAGGTCGGCGTCTTCTGGCCGATTCAACGCTCGGCTCCGCTGCCTACGTTTCGCGCGCGGTCAGCATGTATGTGCCGCAGAACGTAGGGCAGGATGCCGCCATGCCGGTAATAGTCAATCTCCACCGGCGTGTCCAGCCGGAGCTGCACGGGGACGCGCTCGACGGCGCCGCTCGTCCGCTCGATAACCAGCGTCACCGTTTGGCGCGGCGCGATGCCGTTTGCCAACCCGACCAGCGCCAAGGTTTCCGTTCCGTCGAGGGCCAGGGACTGGGCAGTGGCGCCGGCGAGAAACTGGCAGGGCAGGACGCCCATGCCGGCCAAGTTACTGCGGTGAATCCGCTCGAAGCTCTCTGCCACAACGACACGCACACCGAGCAGCGCCGTCCCCTTAGCAGCCCAGTCGCGGGAGCTGCCTGTCCCGTATTCCTTCCCTGCGAAGATGAACAATGGCGTCCGGGTTGCGGCGTAGCGCATGGCGGCATCGTAGATTGCCATCTGTTCACCGCTCGGCCAATGCACGGTTACACCGCCTTCCGTTCCCGGCAGCATGAGGTTTCTGATGCGGACGTTGGCGAACGTCCCGCGCATCATGACTTCGTGGTTGCCGCGCCGCGCGCCGTAGCTGTTGAAATCGGCCACGGCG